>CAWULT010000170.1:0-8077 GCA_963923455.1 uncultured bacterium | reverse complement strand
CCCTGTCCCTGCGCCGACACACCCACGCCCAGCAGGCCCACGACGCCCGCCACCGCCACCGCCGTCCACACTCGCGTCATGCCTCGTCCCCCTCGACGGGCCCACGGCCCGGCACCCAGCGCCGGACCGGCCCGCCCGCCGCCGTTCGGCGATTATGCCCCGCGCGCAGGCGCGGAGCCACCCGCCGGGCCGTCACAGGCTCATTTCTTCGCCTGCTGCGAGTAGTTGATGAAGCCCTGCTCCTTGCAGGTGTCCGGCGTGTAGGGCGCGTCAGCCACCTGCACGACGTCCTGGCCGGTGTACTGGCCCTTCAGGAAGACCGGGTCCTCGGCCACGTAGCTGCGCGTCAGCTTCATCGTGGCCGGGTCGAGCGAGAAGCGCTCGACGACGTGCAGCTTGTCGCTGTGCCGCACGGGCGCGTTCAGCACGCCCGGCAGGAAGCCCACCGTGTCGACGACGAGCACGTCCCCCTCCCAGCGGCCGATCGAGTGCCCGGCGCGGGACGGCTTGACGGCCGGCGGGTGCGTCGTCATGTTCAGGTGAATCGTCCGCTTCAGGTCCATCTGCCCGTACTGCAGGGTGATGGTGTCGCCGGTCTGGGTAATCCGGTTGACCGGGCCGTCGAACGTCCAGTCGAACAGGATGCTGGTCGTCTCGCACCGGAACCGCGGATTGTCCTCACGGGCGAACTTGGCCGCCGTCTGCTCGCCGAGCGCCGTCAGTTCGGTGCCCCCGTAGAGCCGAGGACCGGCTGGCGCGCCGCCGCCCCGCCGTGCGCCACCCGCCGGCCGTTCGCCGGGCTTCAGCTGCGCGATCTGGCTCAGCGGCACGAGGCCGCCTCCGGTGCCGCGCGGATCCACCATCACCACCTGCTCGGGTGCCCAGTCGCCGGCGAGGTTCGGCTCGCCCGTCTTGCGCCGGGCGTCGCGGGCCTTGGTCGCCACGGCGAGCTGGCCACGGACCTCGCGCAGGCCGCCCGCCGGCGCCTTCACGTACTGCCCATAGCGATCCATCCGGCTGCCGTTGGCGAACAGGATCGTGTTGAGGTAGCACGACGCAGGATCGACCTTGTCGGGTGCGGCCTCGATCGTGACCGTCTCGCCGACCGGGAAGAGTTCCTTCGACCAGCCCGAGCGCCGCAGCGTGTGCACCGAGCGCATCTCGCAGCGGTGCTTCGACACCTTGCCGGACGCGTCCTTCACCTCGAAGTAGAGCCAGGAGTGCGGATTGACGAGTTCGATCCGGGTCAGCGTGCCCGTGAAGGTCACCGACTTCGAGAGGTCGAACGACCCGGCCCCATGGTGCGCCCAGGCCGGCGCCCCGACCGCCGCCATCATCAGCGCTGCGACTGCCGCTCTCCCGATCATGCCCGTCCTCCTGTCTCGCGAGTGAATGGGCGGCCATTGTAGACCGAACGCGACCCTGCAGCCCCGGGGCGATCTGCGAACCGGGGCTCAGGCGGGATGGCGGCCCTGGTAGCGGAGGACGAGGGCGGTGATGTCGTCGGCCTGCGGCGCACCCGCCGAGAACTGGTTCACGGCCGACAGCAGCAGGTCGAGGACGGCGTCCGACTTGACCCCGTGGCAGTCCTGCACGGCCTCGAGCAGCCGCTCGCGGCCGAATTCGTCGTTGGCCACGTTGCGCGCTTCCGTGACGCCGTCGCTGACGATCACCACCAGATCGCCCGGCTCGAGCGTGACCGTCTCGAACTCGTAGGGCGCGTCGGGAATCAGGCCCAGCACCGGGCCACCGGTCTCGAGCCAGCGTACGCCCTGACGCTGGATCAGCAGCGGCGGCTCCTGTCCCGCGTTCGAGTAGCTGAAGCGTCCGTCCGTCGAGACCGTGCCATAGCACATCGTCGCGAATCGCGCCTCGACCGCGCGTCGCAGCAGGGCCTGGTTGATCCGCGCCATCGCGTCGGCCGGATCGCGGCTGACCGGCGCCTGCGCCGCGAAGTTGCTCTGCACCACCGCCGCCAGCAGCGCCGCCGGCGGCCCTTTGCCCGAGACGTCGCCGAGCGCGAAGGCCAGGTCGGACTCGGTGACGTCGAGGTAGTCGAAGAAGTCGCCGCCGACCGTGCGGCACGGCACCGACACCGCGGCCATGTCGCACGTCGGCCGGTCGAGCGTCGGCTCCGGCAGCAAGGCTCTTTGGATGTCGGCCGCGATCCGCAGGTCGCGGTCGAGCCGGGCCTTCTCGGCCGACTCGGCGTACAGGCGGGCGCTCTCGATGGCGAGCGCCGCCTGGGTCGCGAACGCCTCGAGCGACGACGCGGTCGCGTCGGAGGTCATCGTGCTCCGCTCACGCCCGTCGAGGTAGAGCACGCCAATCACCTGCGTGGCATCGGGTCCGCCGCCCCGCGCCGCCACCCGCAACGGCACGCACTGAACGTGGCGGATGCCGATGGCGATGGTGCCGCCGTGCGAGTCCGCGAGGTTGCCGTCGAGCAGATCCTCGACGATGCGGCTGCGCCCCGTCGAGAACACCTCGCGCGGAATCTTCTCGCTCGTCGTGAACGACGTCCCGGAGAGGGTCAGTCCCCCGCGGGCGCGTGCGGTCTTGAACTCGAGATGCCCCGACTGGTCGGCGAGCATCACGAACCCGCGCTCGGCCTTGGTGACGTCGATCGCCGAGTCCATCACGAGCGTCAGCACCTCGTCGAGGACCCGGCCCGATCCGAGTGCGCGCAGGCCGTTGAGGATGGCGGCCATCTGGCGCAAGTCGCCGACCTCACTCGTGCTCTGGCGCAGCGCCGACGACTCGCCGCCGGGCCAGAACACGATCTCGACGGCGCCGCTGCGCCCGAGCCGGATCGTGTCTCCGCTGGCGAGCACGTGCTCGGTGACTTGCTCGCCGTTGACGAACGTGCCGAAGCTGGACCCGAGGTCGTGCAGCCGGTACCGGCCGCCGTCGAGCACGATCTCGGCGTGCTCGCGCGACACGTCGGTGCTCGTGAACTGGACGTCGGCGGTGGTCCGGCGCCCGATGAGCAGCCGCGGCTTGTCGAGCTTGACGCCGCGGCGACCCTGGCCGTCGGTGATCTGCAGGGGCGGTTCGGTCATGGCGTGCCACGGCGCGCACGGCCGCTCGCTGGATTCTGTCACAGCCGGCGGGCTGCGGCTCGCCGGGGCCGCAGCCGGTCAGCGGATGACGCGCAGGTCGGCCAGGTTGCAGCGGGCAGGCAGCTGACCAGGCTGCGGGGGCGTGTCGCCGGCGTAGCAACCGGGCACGACGTACAGCGTCTTCGGCGGGGGCGGCGGGGCGATGGGGTCCACGGCGCCCGTCGCGGCCACGCCCGGTCGCTCGCTGACCGGCTCCAGTTCGCGCCGGTACACGACGGTGCCGTCGTCGGGGACGCGCACGTCCACCGTCACCGGCACGAACCCGCGGGCCTGCAGCTCGATTCGATGTGTTCCGGCCGGCAGCGGCCGGTCGGAGGTACCACCGAAGTCGTCAACGGTCCCGGCGTAGGCTCCGTCCACGTACACCTCGGCCGACCGCGGCGTCACGCGCAATCGGAGCAGGCCCTCGGCCGGCAGGGGCGGAGCGGCCAGGGTCACCAACCCTCCAGCCAGAGGGCCGGGCCATCCAAGGAGTGGCAGTCCGGCGTACCCGACGCCCGCGGAGTTGCCGCGTGGACGACGGGGGGCGCGCGCCGGACGGCCGTCTCCCGACGGCAGCGCGGAGCGGTCTCCCTGCGGCGGCGCATAGGTGTCTGGCCTGGCCCTGAACAGGTCCTCTTCGGGACGCGACGTCAGGCTTGGGGTGTCGTGATCGAGCCCCCGGAGGAAGGGACTCCGGCTGCGGCCATTGTCGGGCCAGTGCGCCTCCGGCACGGGGGTGGACACGCGCGGGGCCTGACGCGCCTGGCCACCGGCGCGAACCGGAGCGGGCGGCGACGCCGCCCCGCGCCGGGGAGCCTGGTCCTCGCGCCCCGCTCCCACGGGCACGCGCGCCTCCTGGGCCCCCACAGAACTGCCCGCCAGGCCGGCGCACAGCGCCAGCGCCGCCACGCTTGGACGATGCATCAACCGCATGTAGCGCACGGCAGCAAACCGCCTGCCACGCAAGAGGGTCGAGATGTCTGGGACAACGGAGAGGGACGGCCGCGGACCGCGGCCGGGCCGTCCTCGCCGGGGGTCGCCTCCCTACTGTTCGACGTCGTTCGGGTTCGCACGACCGGGGATGGGCCGCGCACCGGCGTCCAGGTTCTGCTGGATGCTCTTCCGCTTGCGGACGATGCCCCGCTTCGCGTCGGCCTCGATCGCGCGGTCCTCTTCGCGCTCGGCGCTGAGCGAGTGCGGCAGCATGTAGTTGCCCTCGTGGCACTCGTAGGGCAGCAGCTCGTAGCCGGGCGGCGAGGTCAGCGGCAGCGAGATCGTGAACGGCTTGGTGTACGTCTTCGGATCCTCGATCCGGACCTCGTACCGCAGCTCGTCCTTGTCCACACGGGTGATCCGCTCGGTGATCTTCATGTCGCGGCTGTGGCGCAGGCCGTTGCCGTTGCCGCCGCCGATGCTGGTCTGGTCGGTGAAGTTGCCCGTCTCGATCACGAGGGTGTTGCCTTCCCAGTGCCCACGCGAGTCGCCCAGCCACTGGCGGATGCCGGTGTTGACGTGCGGCCGGCCATCGGTGTAGATGACGCGCGTATCGTGCACCATCTCGTAGCTGAGCACGACCATGCCCGGCGCCTGCACGATGCGGTTGCCGTTGCCGTACACCACCGGCATCACCGACCCGACGATGCCGCGGGTGATGCAGCGGTCGTAGAGCGTGAAGTCGAGGGTGCTCTCGAACGGCCCCTCACCGAAGCTGCCACGGTCGCGCGGCGCCGCCCGCTTCATCGCCTCGGCCGTGAACACCGGTGTGCGGCCGTCCTCCGGCTCGATCACGAGCGACGTCTGCCGGTACGACTTGTTCTTCCACGAGCCGTCGTTGTGGAACGCACCGCTCGTGTTCAGCGACGACTGCACGCGCTCGTCGTCCGCCTTCTGGGCCGCGGCGAACTCCTCATCGTTCATGAAGGCCCGGGTGCCGAACTTCTCGGGCCGCTCGCGCGGGATGCCGAGCGCGGCGTCGCTCGTCCAGACCCCGGAGATGTCCGGGTCGCCCCACTCGGTCTTCGGCTGCACGAACCCCTTCGTCGGCGTCGCCAGCTGCGCGGCGATGGCCCGGGTGGCCTCGCTCGGCGCCTGCGCGAGGGCCGGGGCCACGGTGAGCGCCAGGACGATGGTTCCGGCTGACGGTGCCACATAGCGTCGAATCATGGAGCCTCCAGAAGAGAGTTGCGAACCAGCTCGGGTCAGGTCAGGGCTTCACCGGCGCCGGCCGGAGAAGCGGCTTCAGTCCAACGGTCCACGACAGCGGCAGCGACACCGGGTTGTAGCACACCGCATCGTCGCAGGCCTGGTAGTCGAGCGAGCCGAGAATCGTCAGCCTGTCGCGTCCTTCGAACGCGCGCTGCGCCGCCGGGCTGGCCTCGACGACAACCTCCCGCGTCAGGATGAACGGCTTCTGATACGCCGGCACCCGTTCGTCGAGCGGCTTGAAGTGGTAGACCTCGGACGGAGGATAACGCGTCGGGGACAGTCGCAGGCCCGCCTGCGGCGAGATGGTCAGCGCGACGACGCGGTAGGTCTTCGCGCCCGGCGCGTAGACGTGCATCCGCGGCTTGGGCGTCACCTCGGCCACCAGCGTGAAGCGGTTCCCGGGCGCCACGGCCGCGTCGCTCGTGTACGCCGACGCCTCCAGCTGGGCGGTCGACGCCTGAACACCCGGCACGGTCGCCGCTCGGCCGGCGCCGGTCCGCAGCAGCACCGCCGCCAGTGTGCTCCGCTCCGTGTACGCGTCCTCGAACGAGCGCGACGTCACGCGGCCCTGCCGGTCGAGGACCAGCGTGCCGGGCAGCGCGACGCCCTTGTGGCGGTCGCCCAGTGCGCCGCCCGTCACGTACGTCTGGACGAGCGCCCGCATCTCCGGGCTGTCGGCCCCGCCCGCGAGCGAGAGCTCCGGCACCGGATTCAGCAGCCTAAATCGCCGGATCGTGACCGACCCCACGTCTGCGAGCAGCGGAAACGTGATGCCGAACTCACGGGCGAATCGCGCGTGGGCGTCCTGCCGGTCGTAGCTGATCGCCGCCACCCCAAGGCCCTGCGCCTGGAGCTCCGGCAGGCGTGCCTGCAGTTCCACCATCTGTGTGCGGCAATACGGGCACCAGTCCGTGGACCGAATGAACACGAGCACGGCTCCCCGGCGGCCCATGATCGACGCCAGCGTCCGCAGGCGGCCGGTCTGGTCGGGAAGGCTGAAGTCCGGCACGCGATCTCCGACCGCCGGGCCCATCCGCGAGACGTCGATCCGGGTCTGGCCGGACGCGGGCGGCACCGCCTGCCCAGCGAGGCCGACGGTACACGCGCCGCTCAGCGCCAGCACGGCCGCGAGGCCGGCCCGCGTCACGGACGCGCCGCGCCCCGCCCCGGCGCCGTCGGCGCCGTCACCGGCGACACGCCGGGCACCGTGCCGACCAGCTCGAGGTTCAGGCCGTTGGGATCCTTGATGAACACGTTACGAATGGTCTCGCTCCATTCGACGAGCTCACCGTTCTTCGACGAGACGCGGATGCCCTCGGCCTTGAGCTGCTTCAGCAGTTCGTCGATCTTCTGAACGCGGATGGCCATGCCCGACGCGCCCGGATCGGTCACGCGGATCGAGAACTCCTTGCGCGGCATCCCCTTGAACTCGATGAACTCGATGCGCGCCTTGCTGCCCGGGAACACCGCGCCGAGCGTCCGGAACGAGGCCTCCTTGCCCACGCCGTAGACGTCGAGGCGCGCCTTGTCCGTCGACCACTTGCCGTCGCCGGTCGTCTCGAGCCCCATGCGGTCACGCCAGAACTTCATGTCGGCGTCCATGTCGCGAACGGTGAGGCCCATGATCGCGCCGACGATGTTGCCGGCCGGGGCGTCGGCCGGCGCCGCCACCTGGATCGCCTCGACGATGTAGCCGTCGGGATCGCGGAACATGATCGCCTTGACCTCGCCGGTCGCCGTCTTGACGGTCACGGGCTCCTTCGACGCGGTCAGGATCTCGTGTCCGAAGCGGGCCACACCCGCCATCACCGGCCCCAGGTCCTTCACCAGGAACTTCATGTGCGGCGCGCCCGGGTCGGAGATCTCGGGTTGCTGCCCCGTCTTCCGCGACGGCGTGCTCGTGAACTCGGTCAGCTCGAAGTTGAAGGCCTGGCCGGGCAGGTTCAGCATCGAGACGCGCAGGTTCGCGTTCGGTGAATCGGTCAGCACCCGGGGGCCACGGCTGTCGAACGGCCGGATCGGGCTCGACACGCCGAACACGTCCCGGTAGAAGGTCGTCGTGGTGTCCAGGTTGTTGGTGGCGTGGATGGCGTGCATGAACCCGACCACGGCCCCCTTGAAGGTCTGGGCGGGCGCAGCGGGGCCCTGTCCCTGCGCGAGGACCGCGGCGGACAGCAGCACGGACGAGACGGCGGCGACGAACACTCTCATGGGACTCGTGACTCCTTGAAGAACGGCTAGCGCGAGCCGGAGGCCCGTTCGGCCGCCCGTCCCGCGCTCAGCATGTTGCGCATCGCGTGGTTGCCCTCGTGACACGCGTACTCGAACATTCCCTGCGACTGGGGCTTCAAGTTGAGTGCGGCGGTCCACGGGGCGGCCCACGCCCGCGGATCGTTCAGCGTCACCTCGTAGCGCAGCGTGTCGGCCCCGTCGCGCCGGAAGCGCTCCGTCATCACGAGGTCTTCGCTCGCGCCACGGTAGGCGGTCCGGTCGGTGAAGTTCCTGGTCACGACGACCAGCGTGTCGCCCTCCCAGTGTGCCCGGGCGTCGCCGAGGATCTGTCGCATGGACGACGGCAGCTGGGGCTGGTCGCCGATGGGGATCACCCGTGTCTCGTGGATCATTTCGTAGGTGATCGCCACGTAGCCCGGGGACTGCACCAGGCTCGTGTTGGCGTTGTAGATGGCCGGAAAGATCGCACCGGGCGCGCCGCGCGTGATGCAGCGATCGTACAGCGTGAAGTCGCTGGGGCTGTCGTACCTGTCTCT
>CAWULT010000169.1:0-8104 GCA_963923455.1 uncultured bacterium | reverse complement strand
CTGATCCGGCGGGCGGTGCCGGAGCCTGGGACACGGCCGGCCCTTCGGCCTCCGGCCGCGCCGTGACATCCACGACCGGCGCCTCGGCGGCCGCGGCCGCGGCCTGCGCGGCCGCACGGCGATGCGCCGTGTCGATCAGTTCCCGCACGCGCGCGATCACCTGCCGTGGCTCGAACGGCTTGATCAGGACGCCGTCGCACCGCACCTGTTCCGCGCGCGCCTGGTCGACGGGCTCGAAGGCGCCCGCCAGGAGCAGCACGGGAATGTGCGCCAGTTCGGGGGCGTCCTTCACGAAGGCCGACACGTCGTAGCCGCTGCGTTTCGGCATCGCGATGTCGGCCAGCACGATGTCTGGTCTCTCCAGCGGAATGCGGGCGATCGCCTGCTCGCCGTCGTTCACCGCAATCACCTGGACGTCCTCGCCGGAGAACGTCAGTTCGATGACGCGCTGAATGGTGACGCTGTCGTCGGCGAGGAGAAGCTTCGGCATCAGATCGTCTCGACTCTCGGGCTGACGTGCGAGCGGATGAACTCCACGATGGACTGCATCGGCGTGCCCGGCAGGAACACCCCACGGATGCCCATCGCGTTCAGGGCCGGAATGTCGGCGTCGGGGATGATGCCGCCGACGACGACCAGCACGTCCGAGAGGCCCTTCTCGCGGAGCAGGTCCATGACGCGCGGGCAGATGTGCATGTGCGCCCCCGACAGGATCGACAACCCGATCACGTCGGCATCTTCCTGCAGGGCCGCCGTCACGATCTGTTCGGGTGTCTGCCGCAACCCGGTATAGATCACCTCCATGCCGGCGTCGCGCAGGGCCCGGGCGATCACCTTCGCGCCGCGGTCGTGCCCATCGAGGCCCGGCTTGGCGATCACGACCCGAATCGTCGATTGTGCATCCATGCGCAAATCAGCTGGCCTCGCGGCCAGCCCTCAGATTATCGGGACTTCGACGAACTCTCCCCAGACGTCTCGCAGGGCGTCACACATCTCGCCGACCGTGGCGTACGCGCGCACCGCCTCCAGGATCGGCGGCATCGTGTTGGCGCCGCCGGACGCCGCCTCGCGAATCCGCGCCAGCGCGCCCTCCACCGCCGCCGGGTCGCGCCGGCGGCGAACCGCCTCGAGCCGCGCGGCCTGCCGCGCGCCCGCGGCCTCGTCGATGGACAGGATGCCGATCCTCGAACCGCCGTCGCCGACCGCCTCGTTGACGCCGACGATGCGGCGGGATCCGGTCTCCACCTCCCGCTGGAACGCGTAGGCGCTCTCGGCAATCTCGCGCTGCGGAAAGCCCTGTTCGATGGCCGGGACCATGCCGCCCATCCGGTCGATGCGGTCGAAATACGCCAGTGCCTCGGCCTCCAGGTCCGCCGTCAGCCGCTCCACGAAATACGAGCCGCCGAGCGGGTCCACGACCCCGGCCACGCCGGTCTCGTGGGCGAGGATCTGCTGGGTCCGGAGCGCGAGCGTCGCCGCCTCCGCGGTCGGCAGCGCGAGGGCCTCATCGAGCGCGTTGGTGTGCAGCGACTGCGCCCCGCCGAGCACCGCGGCCAGCGCCTGCAGCGCCGTCCGGACCACGTTGTTGTACGGCTGCTGGGCCGTGAGCGAGACGCCGGCCGTCTGCGCGTGGAACCGAAGCTGCCACGACCGCGGGCTCGTGGCGCCGAACCGGTCGCGCATCACGCGCGCCCAGAGGCGCCTGGCCGCCCGGTACTTCGCGATCTCCTCGAAGAAGTCGCTGTGCGCGTTGAAGAAGAACGAGATGCGCGGCGCGAACGCGTCGACGGGGAGCCCGGCGTCGACGCCGTACTGGACGTACTCGATGCCGTTGCGCAGCGTGAAGGCCAGTTCCTGCGCGGCCGTCGCGCCGGCCTCGCGGATGTGATAGCCGCTGACCGAGATCGTGTTCCAGCGCGGCACCTCGTCGGCGCAGAAGCGGAAGACGTCCGTCACCAGCCGCATCGAGGGGCGCGGCGGGTAGATGAACTCCTTCTGGGCGATGAACTCCTTGAGGATGTCGTTCTGAATCGTTCCGGCGAGCGCCGTCCACGGTACCCCCTGCCGTTCCGCCACGACGAGGTACATCGCGAAGATCATCGACGCCGGCGAGTTGATGGTCATCGACGTCGTAATGGCCCCGAGGTCGATGCCCTCGAAGAGCACCTCCATGTCGGCCAGCGACGCCACGCTCACCCCGCACTTGCCGACCTCGCCTCGCGCCAGCGGGTGGTCCGGGTCGCGCCCCATCAACGTCGGCAGGTCGAACGCGACGCTGAGTCCGGTGCCGCCGGCCGCCAGCAGCTGGCGGTACCGTGCGTTGGTGTCCTCCGGCGTGCCGAATCCGGCGAACTGGCGCATCGTCCAGGGCTTGCCCCGATATCCCGAGGCATGGATGCCGCGCGTGTAGGGAAACCCGCCTGGCGCGCCGAGGACGTCGTCGTGGGTCAGACCCGCGGCCGATTCGGCCGTGTACAGGCGCTCGACCGGACGGCCCGACACCGTCGTGAACGCGGCGCGCCGCTCGGGCGCCCTCGCGAGCGCCGGCTCCAGCACCTCACGCGTCCACGACTCGAGGCCATCGCCAGGCGCTCCGGGCAGCAGGGGGCGCGTGTCCATCGCGCCGCAATTGTACCGCGCCCGGCCGCGCGTGCGCCGTCCCGGGAATCGGGGCACAATACCCTCGCATGCCCGAAACAGGCCCTCTTTTTGGCGCGATGCTGCAGGAGTTCGACGGGGCAGCCCGGCTGCTCAAACTCGATCCCGGCATCTGGAAGATCCTTACCCAGCCGAAGCGACAGATCGTGGTCTCGTGCCCCGTCCAGATGGACAACGGCGAGATCGAGGTCTTCACCGGCTACCGCGTGCAGTACAACGTCACGCTGGGCCCGGCCAAGGGCGGCATCCGGTATCACCCGGACGTCACGCTCGACGAGGTCACGGCGCTGGCCGCGTGGATGACCTGGAAGTGCGCCATCGCCCAGCTGCCCTTCGGCGGAGGCAAGGGGGGCATCGTCTGCGATCCGTCCCGGATGTCCCGCCGCGAGCTCGAGGCCCTGACCCGCCGCTACGTCGCGGAAATCATCGACGCGATTGGTCCCGAGAAGGACGTGCCGGCGCCCGACGTCAACACCAACGACCAGGTCATGGCCTGGATCATGGACACCTACAGCATGCACGTCGGCCACACCGAGACGGCGGTCGTCACCGGCAAGCCGGTCGAGATGGGTGGCTCGCTCGGCCGGCGCGAGGCCACCGGCCGCGGCGTGATGATCGTCACGCGCGAAGCGGCAGCGCACCTCGGCATCAACATCGTCGGCGCGCGGATCGCGGTGCAGGGCTTCGGCAACGTCGGCGGCGTCTCGGCCCAGCTGCTCGCGGCCGCGGGCGCGAAGATCGTCGCGGTGACGGACTGGAAGGGCGGCGTCCACAACGAACGCGGCCTCGACGTCGCGGCGCTGCTCGCCTGGACCGCGGCCCACAAGACGGTTGCCGGCTTCACCGGCGGCGAGCCGATCGATACCGACGCGTTTTGGGCCCTCGACGTCGACGTGATGATTCCCGCTGCGCTCGAGAACCAGATCACGATGGAGAACGCGCCATCCATCCGGGCTCGCATCATCACCGAGGGCGCCAACGGCCCGACCACGCCCGAGGCGCACCGGCACCTGCACGAGCGCGGCGTCTTCGTCATCCCGGATATCCTGGCCAACTCGGGCGGGGTGACGACGTCGTACTTCGAGTGGGTGCAGGACCGCCACGGCTACTTCTGGGAACTGAACGAGGTCAATTCGCGCCTGGAAATGAAGATGCGCGAGGCATTCCAGGTGGTGCTGAGGACGTCGATCGCGCACAAGGTGGACCTGCGGACCGCGGCCTACCTCGTCGCGATCTCGCGGGTCGGGACCGTCACCAGGATGCGCGGGATGTACGCCTGACGGCCCGCGCCGGTCGCCGGGCCGGCGCCCGAGGGTTCACGGCCCGGCCGCCGGCGCAGCCCGTCAGGCGCCGACGCGGAACGGCACGAGCAGGCTCGCCTCGTCGGCCTGGCCCTTCACGCGGATCTCGACCAGATATTCCCCGGCCGCGATCGTGTTGAGCCCGAGGTCTATCTGGTGCGTGCCCCCGGCGACGGCCGGCGCCACGGGCACGTCCGCCATCTTCTGCCCGGATCGGTTCAGCAGCGCCGCCGTCGGCGCCGGCGTCTCCGTGCCGGCAGCGTAGACGTCGAAGCGGATCAGGAGCCGTTCGGTCCGCGAGAACTCCCGCGCCGCGGTCGGCGTGGCGGAGCCGTCCTGGGCCAGCGCCTGCAGCTCGCGCGCCGTTCGCGCGCGGTGCACGCGCGGCGTGCTGAGGGCAGCCTGCGGCGCCGTCAAGTCCGGCACGTCGATCGTCCGGATCTCCTGGTCCAGTGTGCCCCCGCTCGCGCCCTCCACCGTCAGGCGCAGTTCGGTCTGCCCGGGTGGCAGCTCGAAGGTCAGCCGGTGCGACACGGGCACGTTCGCGGGGGCCGCGGGAGCTCCACCGGCACCGGGGCGCCCGTTCGATGCGGTGGCGGGCCCGGCGACCGCATCCGGCGTCCGGCCCCGATACAGCAGGTCGCCCTTCATGGTGGCGGCGAGCACCTGCATGCGCCCCGCCTCCTCGCGACGGGCCGAGGCGCCCTGCGTCAGCGGTTCCCAGATGAGCGTCACGCGCGTCTTGCCGGCGCCGCCGCGCTCCGTGCCGATCCACGTGCGGACGTACTTGCCGGCCTGGACGGACGGCGCGATCGTCGCCAGCGCGGTCTCGACCGGCCTGGCGATCGCCGGCGTGGGCGTGGCGGCGCGGACGCTGTCGGCCACCGTGGCCGCCCAGTAGCCGCGCCGCGCACGGACGTCGATGTCCTTGCGCTTGACCCGCACGGTGATCTGGTGGAACTTGCCGTCGGTGGGGGCCTGCGTGTTGTAGCCGAGCAGGTAGTAGTAGCTGGAGTCGCGGACGATCTGGTTCAGGCCCTCGCCGAGCGAGTTGCGGTTGACGATGGCACGCCCGTCGGTTTCCTCCGACAGGGTTCGCAGCGTGTCCTGTGTCAGCTGCATCGCGCGCCGGTCCGTGGCGAACGACACCATGCCCCCGACGGAATCGTTGATGTCGTACTCGAACGGCGCCAGTCCCCGCGGATCGAGCGAGTAGATGGCGGCGTTGTTGCGGTTCGCCAGGCTGATCACATCGCGCATCCGCTGCAGGATGTCGGACTGGCCGAACCAGGCTGCGGTCTGCTCCATCGAGCTGTCCTGTCCAGCGGCCGCGACGGCCGAGATCAGCGGGTTCTCGGGCATCGACGCATCACCGCGGCGCATTTGCGGAGGCAGGAACGCGGTGAAGCCCTCGCTGACGAAGATCACCGACTTGCGGCCGTCCCGAAGCGACCCCAGCCGGACCGAGAGTCCCCGCAGCGCCCCCATCACGACGTCGTTGCGGATTCGCTCGACGGTCTCGGTCGGGTAGCGCTGATAGGTCTCCTCGAACTGGTTCAGCGGGCGATAGTCGAACTTGCGCCCCTCGAACCGCTGGATGGCGTTGATGACGGACTGGTGATCGCGTGTGAAGGACAGCTCGGTGACCGGCGTCAGCGGCGCCATCACGGTGACGATGTCGTTGGGGCGCAGCTGCGTCTGGATGAAGCGCGTCAGCGTGTCCCGAATCGAGATCGAATTCGCGCGCCGGACGTGGTAATCGTCGAGCAGGAACGCGAACACGCGCGTGTCATCCCGCTGCGCTTCCCGCTCCTCGTCGTCCCGGTTGCGCAGCACGCGCGGCGCCGCCTCGTTCGGCGCCAGGTTGCCGTCCACCCGGACGAGCCGGAACTGCTCGATCGCCTGGACCTTGCCGTCCTCGAGCACCTCGAAGTCGGCCTGCGTCAGGTCCGTGACCGGCCGGGCGTTCCTGTCCGACACGATCACGTCGACGCGGACGAACGTGATGCCGCCGCGGAAGGTCGGCGTCTGGGCGGAGACGACCGGATCGGGGACAGGCCCCGGCTCCGCCTGGCCACGGCCCGCTGCCGCCCCCGGCTGGCCCGCGCCCGGCGCTGCCGTCTGCCCGGCGCCCTGGCCGCGCCCCTGCTGGGCGGTGACCCGGTCGGCCGCCACGCCGAGCACCAGCGCGAAGCCCAGCAGCGCGATGACGCCGCGCCTGCCGCGAAGGCGTCCGCGCGACCCTGGACGGAGGTTCTGACGTGGCATCGGGCACCTGGGCCTTTCCTGTCCGCTCTTTCCGCGATGATAGCATTCGGATCGTGACCGCACCGGCCGGCCCCGGCGCTCCCCTGTCCGTGCTCTCGGAGGACGACCGCCTGTTCGTCGACTCGGTGACGGAGTTTGCCGACCGCGAGGTGCGCCCGCTCGTCGCGCGGATGGACGCCACCGCGGCGCTCGATGCGCCGCTGCTGGCGAAGCTCTTCGACATAGGCTTGATGGGAATCGAGGTCCCGGAGGCCCTTGGCGGCGCCGGGGCATCCTTCTTCCACGCCGTGCTGGCGGTCGAGGCGCTGTCGCGGGTCGATCCCGCCGTCGGCGTCGTGGTGGACGTGCAGAACACCCTCGTCGTCACGGCGCTGCGGCGCTGGGGCCGCGGCGGATCCGTCGACCCCCTCCTGACGCGCCTGGCCACGGACACGGTCGGCGCGTACGCGCTCTCGGAGGCCGGCTCGGGCAGCGACGCCTTCGCGCTCGCCACGCGCGCCGTGCCCGCCGGGGACGGCTACGTGCTGACCGGCCGCAAGCTCTGGATCACCAACGCGCTCGAGGCCGGCGTGTTCGTCGTGTTCGCGACCACCGACCCCGCCGCGGGTTACAAGGGGATCACGGCCTTCATCGTCGAACGCGGTACGCCGGGCTTCACCGTCGGGCACAAGGAGGACAAGCTCGGTATCCGGGCGAGCAGCACCTGCGAGCTGATCTTCGAGGAGTGCCGCCTCCCCGCCGGCAGCGTGCTCGGTGACCCGGGCCAGGGCTACAAGATCGCGATCGAAACGCTCAACGAAGGGCGGATCGGGATCGGTGCCCAGATGGTCGGCCTGGCGCAAGGCGCCCTGGACCACGCGGTGCGCTACACGAAGGAGCGCCGGCAGTTCGGCAGGGCCGTCGCCGACTTCCAGGGCGTCCAGTTCCAGCTGGCCCGCGCGGCGATGGAGGTGCAGGCGGCCCGCCTGCTGGTTCACGACGCGGCGCGCCGCCGCGACGCAGGACAGCCGTTCCTGCGCGAAGCCGCGATGTGCAAGCTGTTCGCATCGGAAGTGGCCGAGCGGACGGCCTCGCTCGCGGTGAACCTCTACGGCGGGTACGGCTTCGTCAAGGACTATCCGGTCGAGAAGCTGTACCGGGACGCGAAGATTGGCCAGATCTACGAGGGCACGTCGAACCTGCAGTTGCAGACGATCGCGAAGCAGCTGCTCGCGTGACGTCGCCGGCGGGCGGCAGGCCCTCCACGGAGACCCCCATGGCAGACACTCTCGACCTCACCGTGACCGGCATGACCTGCGGCGGCTGCGAGAACGCGATCACCCGCGCGCTCACCCGCCTCGACGGCGTCGCGACCGCCACGGCCGCCCGCCAGGCCAACCGCGTGTCGGTGACGTTCGACCCCGGCAAGGTCTCCGCGGCCGACCTCAAGGCGCGAATCGAGGCCCTCGGCTACACGGTCGGGTGAGGCAGGATCTCGTCGGCGACGGCCTCGCGCAGCGCCTCGGTACGACCCGCGAAGAGTTCGAGCGCGCGGACGTCCTGCGCCAGGTGCTCGACGACGTGACCTGCACGGAAGGATTCCACCCCGACGACCTGCGTCGCACGAGCGACCGCGCGCTGGACGGCTTCGGTCACCGCCAGTTTGGCCATTGACGCATCCGCCAGTGACAGCGGGCCCGCGGCAGCGACGCGGACGAGCAGTGACGCCGCGTCGAGTTCGGTCGCGGCGTCCGACAGGAGCCCCTGCACGGTCTGCTCGCCCCCGGCCCCGGTCCGCGACAGCGCACGGGCGGCGGCCAGGGCCTCACTCAGCGCCCGCCGCCCCATGCCCAGCCCCGCCGCCGACAGCAGCAGGCGCGCCGACGCCATGATCGGCT
>CAWULT010000168.1:0-8197 GCA_963923455.1 uncultured bacterium | reverse complement strand
GATTCGACTGAACTAACCCGTCCACGAGATCGGGTCAAGCCCAGCCGGCGCGCGTCGAAGTTCACGCCACGGTAGTTGGTGGGCAGCGGCGTGGTGAAGTAGCCGTCAATCAACCGCTGCGCCTCGCGGGCGTCGCCTTTCGAGATGTCGTTGCGGATGATGTCTTTGATGGCCGTCTGAATCTCCGACAGTTGCGGCCCAAACTGCTTCGGGTCTTTCCCTGCGGCAAGCCATCTCGCGCGCTGCTGCTCGCGCATTTTTGCGGCGATGTCGTCGAGGTATGTCTTGAGCGGCCGAGGGAACCACGCCGCCGCACCCTTCACGGCGTCTTCGCTGACGTCGTCGGCCAGGTCATCGGCCAGGTCGTCGCCGACTGCCGTGTCACCGGCGGCGTCGTTGGCGGCGCGCGCCTGCGCGTCCACGACGGCCTGCCGCGCCGCCCGCGCCTTAGCCACGTCACCCACCGCGCCCGTCTCATCGGCCAGCCGCGCCGCCAGCTCGGGATGCTGCGCCATCAGGTCGCCGAGGGTGTCCCTCGCGACCTGCACACCGCGCGCCACAGACGGTGCCGCCGCACGGGCCGTCTCGACTGCCGCACCGGTGCCGGCGCCAAAGGCACCGCCCAGCGCGGTGTTCAGCGCCAGGTTGTCCATCAACGGACGATCCTCGGCCCAGTTCGTCGCGACCGTCGACGGCGGCGCCAGCAGCAGGCCTGTGCCGGCCGCTTGCAGGGTGCGCCGCACCGCGTTGTCGGCGAGCGCGCTCGTCACCTGCGGCAGCGCGGCCTCGGCGGCGTTCAGCCTCAAGGCCGTCCTGCCGCCGTCGACCACCTCGTGCGCAGTGCCCGCCGAGGTGATGAAGGCCACCAAGCAGGGCTCGATGCTGATGTTCACCGCGTTCGGTGACGAGGCCACGTTCATCCATCCCGCGCGGCCGGCCGACCCCGCCGTCACGTGGGATCAGGAGTGGTTCACGCGCGTCAGCTTCAAGTCGACCCGCATGGACATGGTGTCGCAGCAGGGCCTGATGGACCTGGGGATGATGTCGCGCGGCGGCGGCCCGGCGCCGGACGCGGCGCCGGCCAGCGCGGCGGCGGCGCCGCCGGCCGCGGCCCAGTCGGACGAGGAGTACTGCAAGGCGCTCGAAGCCGAGCGGCAGAAGAAGGGCGGCATCGGCGGGGCCATCGGCGGCCGCCTGGGCGGGCGGCTGGGCCGCGCGATTGGCGGGCGCAACAACCAGGAAGACGAGCCCGTCGACCCGCGCTGCGTCAAGAAGTAGCATCAGGGGCGCGCGGGCGCGGCGCTACCATAGCGATCGTGCCCGCGCAGCCCGGCCTCTTCGACGACGAGCCGCTTCCCGAACCGGTGTCCGAGGCGCCCGCGCCGACGCGGCGCGGCGCCCGTCCGGCCGACGACGTCCTCGCGCGGCTCGACGCCCAGCACGCGGAGGCGCGCGCCCTGGCCGCGCGGCTGCCCCCGCACCTCCACTTCGGCACCAGCTCCTGGAGCTTTCCCGGCTGGGCCGGCCTCGTCTACGGCGCGCGCCGCACGCAGTCGGCCCTCGCGCGCGACGGGCTTCGCGAGTACGCAGCCCACCCCCTGCTGACGACCGTCGGCATCGACCGCAGCTACTACGCGCCGATCCCGCTCGACGACTTCCGCCGCTATGCCGACCAGCTGCCGGACGGGTTCCGCTGCTGCATCAAGGCGCCGGCGTCGGTCACGGCCTTCGCGCTGGGCGACCGCGAGCGTCCGGTGCCGAACCCCGACTTCCTGTCGCCGTCGCGCCTCGTCGAGGAACTGCTCGCGCCGTGCGCCGTGGCGTTCGCCGCGCACATCGGGCCGGTCATCATCGAGTGCCCGCCCCCGCCGCGCGGCCTGCGGCTCGAGCCCACGGCGTTCGCCGAGCGGCTCGACGCCTGCCTGGCCGGGCTGCCGCGCGAGTTCACCTACGCCGTGGAACTGCGTGACCGCGCGCTGCTGACGCGGGAATACGCGGCGGTGCTGGCGCGGCACGGCGCCACCCACACCTACAACTACTGGAGCGCGATGCCGCTGCCGGGCGCGCAGGCCTCCGTCGTGCCGCCAGCGGAGCTCACGAGCGAGGCACTGGTGATCCGCCTCTTGCTGCGGCCGGGCACGCGCTACGCCGAGCAGCGCGAGGCGTTCCGGCCGTTCGACACGCTGGTCGAGCCCGACGAGGCGATGCGGGCCGACACGGTGTCGCTCGTGCAGCGGGCGGCCGCCAACCAGAAGCGGATCTACCTGCTCGTCAACAACAAGGCCGAGGGCTCGTCGCCGTTGACGGTGATGGCGCTCGCCAGGCGGCTCGCCGGCGCGTAGCCCCCCCGCGCGTGACCGGGGGGCTGGTCGCGCCCGGCGTCCCCGCGGCGCACGGCTCGTGCTACGCTGCCCGCGCATCCGGAGGGCAGGCATGGCACAGTCTCCGCAAGGCTCAGGCGACCGCGACGACCGTGACGGTCGCGTCGGCCGCCGGACGTTCCTCGGCAGCGCCGCGGCCGGCGCCGCGGGGTTCGTGGCACCGGTGGCGGCCTCGCCGGCGCAGGCGCCGCAGGACCACGATCACGATCACCAGGACGTGCCGTCCGACCCGGCGCTGCGGGTGAAGGCGCTCGAGTCGCTGCTCGTCGAGAAGGGCATGGTCGATCGGGCCGCGGTCGACGCGGTGGTGGACGCCTACGAGACGAAGGTCGGGCCGCGCAACGGCGCCCGAGTGGTGGCGCGGGCCTGGGTGGACCCCGCGTACAAGCAGCGGCTGCTCGCCGACGGCACGGCGGCCATCGCCGAGCTGGGGTACGGCGGCGCCCAGGGCGAGCACATGGTGGTGCTCGAGAACACGCCGGCGGTGCACAACCTCGTCGTCTGCACGCTGTGCTCCTGCTATCCGTGGCCCGTGCTCGGCCTGCCGCCCACCTGGTACAAGTCCGCCCCCTACCGGTCGCGCGCCGTGATCGACCCGCGCGGCGTGCTCCGCGAGTTCGGCGTCGCCGTCCGCGACGACGTCGAGGTGCGCGTCTGGGACAGCACGGCCGAACTGCGCTACCTGGTCCTGCCCGAGCGGCCCGCGGGCACCGAGGGCCTCAGTGAGGCCGAACTGGCCGCGCTCGTGACGCGCGACTCGATGGTGGGCGTCGAGACGCTGCCGCCGTACACGGGAGGCCGCGCGTGAACGGCATCCACGACATGGGCGGCATGCACGGCATGGGACCCGTCGTGCGCGACCCCGACGAGCGGCCGTTCCACGAGGCGTGGGAGGGCCGGGCGTGGGGGCTCATCCGCGCGATGGGGGCCTTCCGCCGTCCGGGCCCCCGCCGCAACTTCCGCTACGAGCACGAAGTGCTGCCGCCGGCCGACTACCTGCGGATGCGCTACTACGAGCGGTTCATCCACGTGATGGTGAACCGTCTGGTGGAGGAGGGGTTCCTGTCGCGGGCCGAGGCCGACAGCGGACGGGCGGATCCGGGCGCGCCGCGCGAGACGCCGCGCCTGACGCCGCAGATGGTGGCCGAGCAGATCGCGAGCCGCGGCGGGTCGCTGCGCCGCGACGACGTGCAGGTGCGGGCGCGATACAGGGCAGGCCAGCGCGTGCGCGCGCGCAACGTCAACCCGGTGGGGCACACCCGGCTGCCCCGCTACGTGCGCGGCCATCGGGGCACGGTGGTGCGCGACCACGGGATCTTCAACCTGCAGGACACCGACGCCGACGGCTATGCCCTCGGTGCCCGGCCGCAGCACGTGTACACGGTCCGCTTCGAGGCACGCGAGCTGTGGGGCGACGCGGTCAACCGGCGCGACAGCGTGTTCGTGGACGTGTGGGAGGACTACCTTGAGCGCGACTGATCGATCGGCCAACGACGCCCGCCTCGACTCGCTGCCCGCGATCCCGCGCGACGCCGACGGCCCCGTGTTCGCCGAGCCGTGGCAGGCGCAGGCCTTCGCGCTCGCCGTGACGCTGTCGGGGCAGGGCGTCTTCACCTGGAAGGAATGGACCGAGGCGCTGGCGGCGGAACTGAAGGCGGCCGCCGACCGTGGCGAGCCGGATGACGGCAGCCGGTACTACGAGCACTGGCTCGCCGCGCTCGAACGTCTGGTGACCGCGAAGGGCCTGACCGACCACGCCGCCCTCGCCGCCCGCAAGGACGCCTGGGCCGACGCGTACCGGCACACGCCGCACGGCAAGCCGGTCGAGCTCCGGAGCTAGGCGGACGCACCGCACCCTCTAGAAGTCGAACTGCACCGACAGGCGGACGAACCGCGGGTTGACGAGGCCCGTCGGCGTGCCCCAGGCGTTGGTCTCGACGGCCGTCGTGGCCGGGTTGTCCGCCGCCCACGTGCGGCCGCCGTCGGCCGAGAAGGCCGTGTAGGTATTGTTGTAGGCCGTGACCGCGTCGGTGTTGAACAGGTTGTAGACGTCCACGCCGACGTTCAGGCGCATGCCGTTGACGCGCAGCGTCTTGGCCACCTTGAGGTCGAAGAGCGCCACGCCCTCGCCGTAGAGTTCGCCCCAGTCGAGCAGGTTGACCGACGTGGTGGTCTGCGTGGTCGCGCCGCTGGCGACGAAGCACCCGGTGTTGGCCACGCCGTTGACGGTGCACGGGGTGGCGCCGCGGGCGGCGCTGGCGGCGTTCCAGGCCACCTGGTCCTTCGCCACGGTGAGGTTGGCGCTGCGCTCCACGCCGGGCTGGTACTGGAACACCGTGCTCACCAGCACGTCGACCCGGGGAATCTGGTAGCGCGCCGAGCCGTTCACACGCGTCTGGAACGGCCGGACGACCTTGCAGCCGCCCCGCAGCTCGTTGCCTTCGCGCCCCTTGACGTTGGGCGCGTCGAGCTCGGTGAGGCACGTGTCGCGCAGCGCCCGCCCGGTGCTCGTGCCGCCGTTCAGACGCAGGCCGCCGGGCCCGCGCCACACGACGTTCGTGTCGACGCCGGCCCAGGAGTACTCGAGCGCCTGCATCAGCGTCTGGGCGGCCGGCAGGCCGGTCGTCACCGTCCCCAGCTTGGGATTGGCGAGCCCGAGAATCCGGTAGCTCCCCCCGTTTGGCAGCCGGGGATCAGCCGGCGCCGTCACGGTGTAGAAGTCGTACTGGCCGCTCGTGTAGTCGAGGGCATCGGTGAGGCAGGTGTTCACGTCCTGCCGGCCGTTGAACCGGTCGCAGCCGAGCCCCACGGTGTCGGTGACCATCAGGTTGGCGTAGCTGCGGCGGTTGTAGGTCACCTCGGCCGACAGGCGCGGCAGCACCTCGTGCTGGATGCCGAGCCCGAACTGCCACTCGCTGCGGCGCCGGCCCCAGCCGTTCACCAGGCTCTCGCCGTACGCCCCGCAGTAGGCCTGCACCGCCGCCGGAATGCCCCGGTCCGTGCGCCCGCACGGCGTCGTGGTCAGGCCGACCGCCAGCCCCGACTCGTCGAGGCTGGCGGGGCTCCGCCCGTAGCGGACGGGATCGGCGCCGGCGATCGGGGCTCCGCACTCGCCGTTGGCGGTGAAGTTCAGCAGGTTGCAGTCGGGGATCCGGTTGCCGTTGGTGTCGCTCCAGGCGCGCGTCAGCGCGTTGACCGTGCGGCGCGCCGAGCTGGCGCCGGTGTAGACGTCGTTCAGGCCCGCCGCGGCGAGGTACTTGCCCATGTTCCACTTGATGGCCGTCTTGCCGTTGCCCCGCAGGTCGTAGGTGAGACCGAAGCGCGGTGTGACGTCGTTGAACGACACGCCGTCGGCCGCCGGCACGCAGTAGGGCGTGATCACGTAGACGTCGGGGCCCACGCACGTCTCCCCGTAACGGCTGGCCGCGTGGTCGAAGCGAAGGGCCGCGCTGGCCGTCAGCCGCCGAATCGTCCACTGATCCTGGGCGTAGAACCCTCCGAACCACGCGCGCTCCGACAGCTGCGCGCTGCCCGTGTTGATCGTCACCTGCGTCGGCACCGGCCGGCGCGCCAGGTTGTTCAGGTCGGCCGGGTAGTAGAGGCTCGTGTTGCCGCAGCTGAGCGTCGCGATGCAGGTGGCGGCCGGCGTGTCGTAGCGGTAGCTGAGCCGCTGCTCGTTCACCTGGTTGCGCGCGTCCTGTGTGAAGTAGCCGCCCTCGTACCCGAGCTTCACGTTGTGGCGGCCGGTCACGTACGAGGCCGAGGCGCGGCTGCGCCATGTCCACAGCCTGCGCTGCTCGGACCCGCCGCCGTTGATGGCGCTGTTGAGCGATCCCGAGGTCAGGCCGAAGCCGGGGTTGCCGGCGAAGCCGTTCACGCGGCTCGCCACGCTGTCGGCGCCGGACGTGTCGCCGAACTCGGTGACGCGGGGGATGTTCTGCGGGTTGTCGAGGTAGCGGTGGTGCGTCAGGTCGTACACCTGCTCGGTCACCGAGACGCCGGCCTCGAACAGCAGGCGGTTGGTGCGCGGCTGGGTCCACGACACCTGCCGCAGGCGGTTCGGACGCGTGGCGACCGACCACCACGACTCGGGCGACGTGTAGACCGAGACGACGCCGTCACACGGGTCCTGGCAGGTGTCCTGCTCGTCCCAGAACACGTTGAGCTTGTTGCGCGACGAGGCCTGGAGCGTGAAGCGCCCGCTGACGTTCCGCCACGTGTTCTTGTAGAAGATGTTGCCCTTCGGGCGGTCGGGGGCGTAGTTGGCGCCCATCACGCCCGCGTTCAGGTTGTAGAAGAAGTCGCCGCCGATCGGCACGGCGCGCTTGCCCTGGTCGCGGCCCTGGGCGAAGAACCACAGCCGGTCGCGCTTGATCGGACCGCCGTAGGTGCCGTTGACGTTGTAGTCGTAGTCGATCGTCCGCTGGACGTTGATGCTCGGATACTGGGCATTGTTGGTGGCGAACCACGACTTCCGCGTGTACATCGTGCCGTAGCTGCCGCGGAACGTGTTGCCGCCGGTCTGCGGCACGATGTTGATCGATGCGCCGCCCGTCTCGGACTCGCCGAGCGCGCCCGAGATCTGGATGTTCACCTCGCGCGCGGCCGTGATGTCGGACGTGTAGCCAGCCGTCATGCCCGAGATGAGGCCCTGGACGCCGCTGTTGATCGCGACGCCGTCGATCATGATGCGGCCCTGGCGCAGGCCGTCGAGCGTGTCGTTGCCCGAGGCGTGGGCGTTGAAGTCCGCGATGATCGGGCTGCAGAAGACGCCGGCGCCGCCGCTGCAGACGCCGCCCAGGCTCCCGTTCCGGTTGGAACTGCTGGTGATGCCTGGCGTCAGCGCGAGGATGCTCGAGATGTTGGCGGCCGTCGGCAGCTCGCGCAGTTCCTCGCCCTGGAAGTTCACCGCCTGCCTGGCGTTCTGCACGTCGACGATCGGCGTGGCCGCGCGGACGACCACCGTTTCGTCGCGCCGGCCCACCGTCAGCTGCGGGCTGACGTTCGCGGTGAATCCCGTGGTCAGCTCGACGCCGTCGCGCTGCAGGCGTGTGAACCCCTCCAGCGTGAACACGACGGTGTACTGGCCGACCGGCAGGTTCGTGATGCGATAGGCGCCGGCGCCGTCGCTCGTCGTGGTGCGGACGCGCTCGATGAGGGCAGGGCTCGACACTTCGACGGTGACGCCAGGCAGCACCGCGTCGGACGAGTCACGGACGACCCCCGCGATCGCCCCCTCCTGGGCGGACGCGAGGGCGGGCAGCAGCACGAGCGCAGCGACGAGCCAGAACCGGAATCCTCCGACAAACCATCCCATGCAGCGCCTCCGTTTCGAGCGCCGCGGAGACTACCACACTCGGGTGGTAAGAGGATCAGTCGTTGCCCGCCGTGGCCTCGATCGCGATGGGACCCACCAGCGAGGAACCGAACCGCAGCTCCGCCGGTTCCGGCTGGTTGTCCTGGTGGTTGGCGAAGCGCATCTCGTTGTGCGTGATGTGCGCCGTGAAGTTGTTGCGGAACGGCAGCGCGCCAGGGCCCCAGTCCTCGTGGAACGTGGTGAACCGGACCGTGTCGCCCGCGATCTGCACGTCGTCGATGAGCGCCATCGTGTACGGGTTGTCGCACCGGCCGCACGCCATGCCGCGCAGCCCGTTCCCGTAGCGCTTGAAGATGAAGTACTGCTTGTTGAGGCCCACGCGGAAGCCGAGCCACACGCCCGCGACGTCGTTGACCGTCAACTGTCGCCACGGCCCTGGCGCCTCCCACGGGGTGCCGGGCGTGGCCTGGAACATCTCCGCACCGCCGCCCTTGCGCGG
>CAWULT010000167.1:0-8382 GCA_963923455.1 uncultured bacterium | reverse complement strand
TGGTGCGGCTCTCGGTGACTGCACTGCTGATGGTCGGCGCGGCGTGCGGCGGCGGGGGGGGAGGGCCGGCGGCGCCCACACCGCCCGTCGTGACCGTCGCCGGAACGTGGGACGCGACCTTCAACGGGCGCGTCGTGCAGCGCAACGACGGCGGAGCGGTCGGCGCCTCACAGACCGATCAGGTGGTACTGGTCCTGACCCAGACCGGGACGTCCGTGTCCGGCACCGTGGTCTGGAGCGAAGGCCGGCCGGGGGAGATCCGCCTGCCGCTGACGGGGACCCTGGTCGGGAGCCGGTTTCAATACCGCGTCGAGAGCACTCTGGGTGGGTGCGCCGCGACCATCGTCGGGGATGCGACGGTGAATGCCGCCGGCAGCGGCTTCTCCGGCACGCAGACGGCCACGACCTGTGAGGGCCGCGCCGAGGGAGCGGTCACCGCGACCAGACGATGAGGTGCGTCATCCCGCGTGACGCTTCTGCCGCGTGGCCCGACTGACCAGCCAGACGACCACGAGCGCGCCGACACCCAGGGCCGCCATCGGCGCCACTGAAGCCCAGTCGAAGGGCTTCCCCGCGGGGCCGGTGACCCGCGGGTTGGCGGCTACCGTCGCGTCGGCCCAGGTGGAGACGGCGTTTTCCGCCCAAGTGCGGTCGGCCTCTGTCGTGTAGCGGGCGTTGGCGTAGAGATTGAGCAGGCGTCCGTTGACGGGCGTCATGACGAAGGCCACGACGAACCGCTCGGGCGCGGCGCCGCTGCCCGCCACCTTCATCGCCATCGTGACGCCGAGCGACGTGGGCGTGTCGCGAAAGTAACCCACGAACGCGGCGTCGGCGAGGTTGAGGGCCGCGTCGATGTCCTCAGGGGCGAGGCGCCGGTTGCCCTGCGCCGCGACCGACGTGGCGACGGACGTGAGTTGCCGCTGCACCTGGTCGATGCCGGCCCTGATGTCGGCCTTGGCGTCGCGGAAGGTGCGTTCGCCGAACTCCTGGGACTCGACCGCGCGCGCGACCTGGATGTTGAAGGTCCGCGCGGCGTCGGGGGGCGACCCGGCCTCGAGGGCTGCGCGGTCGGCGGCCGTGCCGAGGACGAGCAGCCGCCGGTTCTGCGGGGAGATGAAGGCCGCGGTGGCCGCGTCCCACCGTGCCAGCACGCCGTCCACCCGGACGAAACCCTCGGGCAGCGGGATCTGGATGGTGGTGCCCCCGACCGGAATCGACAGCGCGGCCGCCAGCACGACAGCCGGCGCGCACAGGACGGCGAGAACGACCGCGGAGCGAGCGCGTCTGGGCATGCGGGAACCGATCACGGGGTCACGGTGACGTCGACCAGGTACTTCGTGTGGCACCGCGTGCAGGCCGTGTAGATCTGTTCGCCGGCGGCGAGCACGTCCTCGGGCTTCCGGTCCCTGGCCGCGGCCGCGGCGCGGCGGCCGGCGGCAACCATGCCGCCGGCCATCGTCGTCCACGAGTCGTCCGACTGGGCGCGCGGCGGAATCATCAGCAGGTTCCCCGACTCGGCCAGCGTCAGCGCGGCGCCCCAGACGGCCTGCCATTCGGCGTCGGTCCTCGGCTGCCTCTCCTCGGTGCCCCGCTCCGTGATGGTCGTGGCCACCGAGTTCCAGTACACTGCCGCGGCCGGCTGGACGACACCGCGCATCAGGTCCTTGGTGTCGGCGACTCCATCGAAGGCTGGTGCCCGCGACGCCAGGCGCTCGCAGGCCGGCGCGGTGATGGCGGTGACCAGGGCGAACAGCGAGAGCAGGCGGCGCGTGCGCATGGGGTGGTCGCGCGGTCTGTCGAGCCAGGCCGCTGGCGGTCATTGTAGCCCGTGGGGGCGCGGGTGCCCCGGGGTGGTCGAGGTGAGAAGCATGCAGAACGGACTTCGCCTGTGCGTGGTGCTGGCCGCGATCCTGGCGTCCGCGGCTCCGGCCGTGGCCCAGGGCGCGCGGCCGGCGCGGCCGAACATCGTGCTGATCGTCACCGACGACGTCGGCTATGGCGACATCGGCAGCTACGGGGCGCCCGACGTCAGGACGCCGAACATCGATCGGCTGGTGCGGGAGGGCACGCGATTCACCGACTTCTACGCGGCGCCCACGTGCACGCCGACCCGGGCATCCTTGATCTCGGGGCGCTACTATCAACGGTCGACGCTGGAACACCCGCTCGGCAACGTGACGAGCCGCGACGCCGAGCGCGGCCTGCCGGCCGACGGCTACTCGTTGCCGCGGCAATTGAAGGACGCCGGCTACACGACGGCGCTCTTCGGCAAGTGGCATCTCGGCTACAAGCCGGAGTACTCGCCACTGACGCACGGCTTCGACGCCTTCTTCGGGTTCAAGAGCGGCTTCATCGACTACTACCAGCACACCGGGGGCGACGGCCGCCCGGACCTGTTCGAGAACGACCAGCCGGTGCAGGTGGAGGGGTACATGACGGACCTCATCACCGAGCGGTCGGTGCGGTTCGTCGAGGCGCACACGCGTGAGCCGTTCTTCCTCGAGGTGGCCTACAACGCGGCCCATTGGCCGTTCCAGGTGCCCGGGCATCCCTCGGTGGCCCCGAACAACGCGCGCTTCGTGCAGCCGCACGATCAGGACACGAGCACCCGCCAGGACTACGTTGCCGTGCTCGAGCGGGCGGACCAGGGGGTCGGCCAGATCCTCGCCGCACTGGATCGGACGGGCCTGGCGGGGAGCACCCTCGTGATCTTCACGAACGACAACGGCGGCGAGTGGCTGTCGCGCAACGCGCCCCTGTTCCACCGCAAGGACACGGTCTGGGAGGGCGGCATCCGAGTGCCGCTCGTGATGCGCTGGCCCGGGCGCGTGCCGGCACGGAAGGTGACGCCGCAGGTGGGCATCACGATGGACCTGACGGCGACGATCCTGGGGGCGGCCGGCGTCACGGTGCCCGGGGCGGCGCGTCCGGACGGGGTGAACCTGCTGCCGGTCGTCGAGGGCCGTGCACCGGTGATGGAGCGCACGCTCTACTTCCGCAACGTCCTGCCGGCGCGCGCGCAGCGCGCCGTGCGGCAGGGAGACTGGAAGCTGCTCGTCGACGGACCGAACACGATGCTGTTCAACGTCCGCGACGACGTCGGCGAGCGCAACGACCTGGCGCGCACCCGCCAGGACATCGCGCGCCGGCTGCGGCCGCTCATCGCGGCCTGGGAAAAGGACGTCGACGGCAAGTAGCGGCCGGGCCGCCGGCGGTGCACCGCCGGCCGCCCACCCAGCCACCCCGTCGCGCTACTGTTCGACCGCCGGCCGCTCCGCTGCGGGTGCCGCACCCGGACCCGCGCCCCGGCCGCGTCCGCCCGGGCCGCCTTCGCCGAGCGGCTGACCACCGATCCCGAGTCCGTCCTGCACCGGCCTCCGCGCGCGCCTGATGCCGCGAGCGAGATCGTCGGCGAGCGCCTTGTCTTCGGCGCGCTCGGCCCCGAGCGACTGCCGCACCGCGTAGTTGCCCTCGTGGCAGTCGTACGGCAGGAGCTGCCCGCCGTCGAGCGGCGTCCATGGCATCGAGATCGTGAAGGGCCGGCCGTAGGTGACGGGGTCGTCGACCGTCACCTGGTACTGCAGGATGTCGCTGGCCACGCGCTTGAAGCGCTCGGTGATCCTCATCCGGTCGCTGTGGCGCAGCCCGTTGCCGTTGAGGCCGATGCTGGTGCGGTCGGTCAGGTTGGTCGTCTCGACGACCAGTTCGTCGCCCTCCCAGCGCGCCCGCGAGTCGCCCAGGTACTGCCGCAGGCTCGAGTCGACGTGCGGACGGCCGTCCGTGTAGAAGACGCGAGTGTCGTGGATCATCTCGTAGCTGATGGCCACCACGCCGGGCGCCTGGGTGATGCGGTTGCCGTTGCCGTAGATCACCCGCAGCACCGAGCCGACGATGCCGCGCGTGATGCACCGGTCGTAGAGCGTGAAGTCCTGGACCGAGTCGAACGGGCCGTCGCCGAAGGTGCCGCGGTCGCGCGGGGCGGCTCGCTTCTGGGCTTCGGCGGTCGGGCGGGGCATCTGGCCGTCGGGCGGATCGACGACCAGCGACGTCTGGCGGAACGCGCGCCGCGCGAAGTCGCCGCGGAACGAACCGACGGCACTCTCGGCGGCCGTCACGCCGCTCGCTACCTGCTTCTGGCGCTCGGCATACTCCTGGTCGTTCATGTAGAGCCGGTTGCCGAAGCGCGCCGGCCTCGAGAGCGGGATGCCGGCCGTGTCATCGCTGCTCCACGTGCCCTGGAGGTCGGGGTCGCCCCACGGGGTCCTCGGCACGGTGTAGGCGATTGGGGCACCGCCGCCGTAGGCCGTGATCACGAGCGGAGGGGCGCCGCCCTGGGTCGACACGCCGGTCGTGGCCAGCGCCACGAACGCGAGGGGCAGGAGCGTGCCGAGCGCCGTCAGCAGTCGTGTGGTCATACCGATGACTCCTCGCCGTCGTCGAAACGGGATGGTCGTGGGACCCGTGTGGCGGGGCGTATTATACGCAGCCTCGCGGTGATTACGGTACAATCCGCCCACTGGCGGGAGCCGCGCGCACGGCGTTCGGCGCGCTTCCGCGCGCGCACCAGGGACACAAGGAAAGGTCAGGCATGCGTAGAACGGTCGTCGCTTCACTGGTCGTGGTCGCGGCCCTCGCCGGCGGCTTCTCACAGCTCGGCATCGCTCAGTCGCGATCCGGCGGGGGCGCCCGAAAGGCGGAGAAGCCGTACACGACGTGGAAGGCGTATCAGGGTGGGTCGCATTCGGCGCAGTACACGGCGTTGAACCAGATCACCAAGGCGAACGTGGGCCAGCTGCAGGTGGCGTGGCGCTACCCGGTGACGGGCACGATCATGTTCAACCCGATCGTGGTGGACGACGTGATGTACGTGCAGGGCAGCGGCAACAGCATCGCCGCGCTGGATGCGGCCACCGGCAGGGAGATCTGGACGCATGCGAACCAGGGGGCGATCGGCGCCCGCGGGCTCAACTACTGGGAGAACGAGGACCGGTCCGACCGCCGGTTGCTCTACCTCAATGCGGGCAACCTGACGGCGATCGACGCGCGGACCGGCCAGACCATCACCTCGTTCGGCACCAACGGCCGGGTGGACCTGCGGGTGGCCCTCTGGCGGCAGGCCCGCAATCCGCTCCAGACGAGCAACCCCGGGCGCATCCACAAGAACACGATCATCATCTCGCTGCCGGCGCAGGGCGCCGGCTACGACTCGACCCCGGCGGAGGTGCAGGCCTACGACGTGGTGACCGGCAAGGTGAAGTGGGTGTTCCACAGCATTCCGTTCCCGGGCGAATTCGGCTACGACACGTGGCCGCCCGAGGCCTACAAGACGGCCGGCGGCGTGCACAACTGGAGCGAGCTGACGATCGACGATCAGCGGGGCATCGCCTACATCCCCTTCGGCACGGCCCGATTCGACTTCTATGGCGGCAACCGTGAGGGGCAGAACCTGTTCTCGAACAGCCTGGTGGCGCTCGACGCCCAGACCGGACGCCGGCTCTGGCATCACCAGCTCGTGCACCACGACGTCTGGGACTACGACCTGCCCCAGGCGCCGAAGCTGCTGACCCTGAAGAAGGACGGCAAGAACGTCGACGTCGTGGCGCAGGCGACCAAGCACGGCTTCATCTTCGTGTTCGACAGGGTCACCGGCAGGCCGTTCTTCCCGATCGAGGAGCGGCCCGTGCCGCAGACCGACGTGCCGGGCGAGAAGACGTGGCCGACCCAGCCGGTGCCGACCAAGCCGGCACCGTTCGCCGTGCAGGCCTTCACGGAGAAGGACATCAACCCATTCCTGCCCGAGGCGGAGAAGGCCCGCTGGCGCGAGAAGCTGCGGACGGTGCGCAACGACGGCCTGTTCACCCCGCCGAGCCTCGAGGGCTCGGTGTCGATGCCGGGCCACAACGGCGGCGCGAACTGGGGCAGCTCGGCGGTTGACCCCATCAAGGGCGAGTTCTACGTGGTGTCGAAGAACATGCCGGTACTGCTGCGGCTGATTCTGAGCAACGAGGAGCCGACGGCCGGCGGCGCGCTGGGCGGCAACCCGCCGAGCCCCATCGTGACCGCAGAGGAGAAGGCCCGGCTGCTGGCCGAGGCCAGGGCGGCGGCGGCCAAGGGACCCATCCGCTACACGTCGCCGTACGACTTCATGCTCAGCCCGACCAACGGCATGACCGCCATCGGGCCGCCCTGGTCGCATTTCACGGCTTACGACCTGAACACCGGTGAGATCAAGTGGCGGATTCCGCTCGGTACCATCACGTCGACCGAGGCATACAAGATTCCCGACGCCGCCGGGTCCCACATGCCCCGCGGCGGCCCCCTCGTGACGGCCGGCGGCCTGGTGTTCGTCGCGACCGCATCCGATCGCACGCTGCGCGCATTCGACCGCGACAACGGCAAGGTGATCTGGAAGACGGATTTGCCGAACGGTTCCGAGGGCGTGCCGGCGTCGTACGAGGTCAACGGACGCCAGTTCGTCGTGTTCCCGGTGGCCGCGGGGGCGGGAACGTTCGCCACGAGGCTCGGCGGTCCGGCGCCGGCGCCGGCGGCCGCGGCGAGCAGCGCGCCGGAAGCCGCCGCGGCGGCCGCGCAGGGCGGTGGTCGTGGCGGGCGCGGGCGGGTCGGCGGGCCGCCGCCACTGCCCGGGGCCTATATCGCCTACGCGCTGCCGCAGCGGTAGCCGCTCGCGGCCCGCGCAGCGTGCCCGCGGATGCCATGAGTCAGGCGACCGCACGTGACGCCCGAGAGGGGCCGGGATGCTGAACCCCGGCGCCCGCCTCGGGCCGTACGAACTGCAGGCCGTCGTCGGCGCCGGCGGCATGGGCGAGGTCTACCGCGCCCGCGATACGCGGCTCGACCGCACCGTCGCGATCAAGGTCCTGCTGCCGGATCTGGCCGCCACCCCGCGGTTTCGCGAGCGGTTCGAGCGCGAGGCCCGCGCGATCTCGCGTCTCAGCCATCCGCACATCTGCACCCTGTACGACGTGGGCGAAGCCGTGCCCAGCGATCGCCCGGGTGCGGCGCCCCTCAGCTTCCTGGTGATGGAACTGGTCGAGGGCGAGACGCTGGCGGCACGGTTGGCACGCGGGGCGCTGCCCCCTGAGCAGGCAGTCGCCTACGCGGAGCAGATCGCCGACGCGCTCGACCGGGCGCATCGGACCGGGATCGTCCACGGCGACCTGAAGCCCGGCAACGTGATGGTGACCAAGGCCGGCGTCAAGCTGCTCGACTTCGGGCTGGCGGCGCACGCGCCGTCGCACCCGGCCGGCGACTGGTCCACGGAGGCCACCCAGACGATGTCGCTTGGTGGCGGGCCGGAGATCGCGGGCACGTTGCAGTACCTCGCGCCGGAGCAGCTGGAGGGGCACGACGCCGACCCTCGGTCGGACATCTTCGCCTGCGGCGCCGTGGTGTACGAGATGCTGGCGGGCCGCAAGTGCTTCGACGGCCACAGCCAGGCCGCGGTGATCGCCGCGATCATGCGGCACGAGGCGCCGAGCGTCCGGGCCGTGGCGCCGCACGTGCCGGCGGCACTCGACCACGTCGTGGCGACGTGTCTTGCGCGGGATCCGGACGACCGCTGGCAGAGTGCGGGAGACCTGATGCGGGCGCTCCGCGCAGCGGCGCTGTCGGCGCGGTCACCCGGTGCCTTTCCGTCCCCGGCGCCGTCGCGCTCGCGGGTGTGGGTCGCCGCGACGGCGGTGCTGCTGGCGACGACGGCGGTGCTCGCCGGCGCCCTGCTGTGGCGGGCACCGGCCGCCCGGACGCCCGTGGCCCGGTCCTCCATCCTGCTGCCCGAAGGCCTGCGGTTTCCCGTGGCGGGCACGCTCGGCGGCGTGGGGCGCTTTGCGGTGGCCCCTGATGGGCGTCGACTGGCGTTCGTCGCGAGCGATCCCGGCGGCAATCAGATGCTGTGGGTGCGTCCGCTCGACTCCATGTCGGCGACGCTCGTCGCCGGCACCGACGGCGCGTCGTCCCCCTTCTGGTCGCCCGATTCCCGGAGCGTCGCGTTCTTCGCGGGCGGGCAGCTGAAGACGGTCTCGCTCGACGCGGGGGCCGCGCCGGTGGTCGTTGCCTCCCCGGCGTTCAACGGCACGGGGAGCTGGAGCCGGGACAACGTGATCCTGTATTCGCCGTCGCCGGCGTCTCCGCTGCACCGGGTGTCGGCGGCCGGCGGGCAGTCGTCGCCAGTGACCTCGCTCGACAAGGCTGCGGGCGACATCCTGCACCGCAACCCGTATTTCCTGCCCGATGGGCAGCACTTCCTCTACGTGGCGGTCGCGGCCCGCGACGGGAACGTGGCGGGTCCGCGCGGCCTGTTCGTTGGTTCGCTGGCCGGCGGCGCGGCGACCGCGATCATGGACGCGGTCTCGAGCGCCAAGT
>CAWULT010000166.1:0-8729 GCA_963923455.1 uncultured bacterium | reverse complement strand
CCTGCCTTGGGCGCAGGGGGTCGCTGGTTCGAATCCAGTCGCCCCGACCACTTCATCACCTCTCCCGCTCTCCGCCTCCCCGGCGGAGTTGCCGCGGCGGGCGTGCCCCCTACCCCAATGGCGGTAGTTGCGGCGCCGCGGGATTGGCCCGATAATCGCCGCCCATCATGCGCGCAGCACTCGCGGCCGCCGCCGTCGTGATCGCCATCGTCGTCGCCGCGGCCGCATGGCTCCACTGGCCTCGGGCCGGCGGCCAGGCATCGGACGGGGCATCTGGTGCGTACACAGCACCGCGCACCGCCGATGGCAAGCCGGATCTGAACGGCATCTGGCAGGCGCTCAACACGGCCAATTTCGACCTTCAGAAGCACCCGGCCCGGCCGGCCCTGGCGGTGCTGCCGGCGCGCCCGCGAACCGGCGTTGCCGGGCTCGTGCGCGCCACCCCGGGCGAACTGCCCGACCCCGCCGTCCGCGCGCTCGGCGCCGTGGGCGGCGTGCCGGCCGGCGAGGGCGTCGTCGTCGGCGACGAGATCCCGTACCAACCCTGGGCCGCGGCGAAGAAGCAGGAAAATGCCCGCGAGTGGCTGGCGCGCGACCCCGAGATCAAGTGCTACATGCCCGGCGTGCCCCGGGCCACGTACCAGCCCTACCCGCTGCAGATCCTCCAGGGCACCGACCAGATCGTCATCGCCTACGAATTTGCCGGAGCGACGCGCACCGTCCACATGGGCACGGTGGGCGACAGCCCGAGCGCCACGTGGATGGGCTGGTCGCGAGGGCGGTGGGACGGTGACACGCTGGTGGTCGAGGTGACCGACTTCAACGAGGACACCTGGTTCGATCGCGCGGGCAACTTCCACAGCGACGCCCTGAAGGTGACCGAGCGCTACACGCCGCAGAGCCCGTATCACCTGCTGTACGAAGCCACGATGGAGGATCCGAAGGTGTTCACGCGGCCGTGGACCATTCGGATGCCGCTCTATCGCCGCGTCGAACCGAACAAGCAGTTGTTCGAGTACAAGTGCGTCGAGTTCGTGGAGGAGCTGATGTACGGCCAGCTGGGCGTCGTCGATCCCGCCACGGGGCGCCCGAACGAGTAATCACGTCGCTGGAGCGCGGACATGATGAACTGGCGATTGATCGGGGGACTCGCCGTGGCCGCCGCCGTCGGTGCGCTGGTCGCCGCTCGAGGGCCCGCCGTCGATACGGTTTCCGCGCAGCAGCCTGCCCCGGGGGGCTGGGTGCAGCCGCGGACTCCGTGGGGCGACCCCGACCTGCAGGGCGTGTGGCGCTACGAAGCGTCGATCCCACTCGAACGGCCGGCACAGTTCCAGGGGCGCGCCCTGCTCACCGACGAGGAAGTCGCGGCGCGCCAGAAGGTCGAGGACGAACAGGAGGCGCAGCGCCTGGCGGGCGCCGAAGGGACGGCCGTGGGCCGAGGGTCCCTTGAACAGTCGCCCATCCGCGGCAACGAGTACAACAGCTTCTGGCAGGATCACGGCCGGCCGCGACAGGTCCACCGGCAGACGTCGCTCGTCGTCGAGCCCGCCGACGGACGCATCCCCTACACGCCGGACGCGCGCAAGGCCGAGGCGCGGTCCGCGGCCCGCTACGGCGCCGGACCCTACGAGTCGTTTCTCGATCCCGACACCGGCGAGCGGTGCCTAACCGACGGCGTCACGGCGCTGATGTGGCAGGGGCCGAACGGCGGCCACAACCGCATCGTGCAGAGCCCGGGCTATGTGACCATCCTGCACGAGGAGTATCTCGACCGGCGCATCATCCCGGTGGACGGGCGCACCCCGAGCGGCGTCCGCCAGTGGTTCGGAAACGCCGTGGGCAAGTGGGAGGGCAACACGCTCGTGGTCGAGACGGCCAACTTCATCGACCGCACGAACTACGAGTGGGCGTCCATCTTCATGCGGCCGTCCGAGACGCTGCGCCTCGTGGAGCGCTTCACGCGCACCGGCCCGGCCGTGATGGACTACCGCATCACGGTCGAGGACCCGTCCACGTTCGAGCGGGCCTGGACGGCGCAGATCCCGATCGCCCGCCTGCCAGACGACACGCTGATCTACGAATACGCCTGCCACGAGGGCAACTACGCGATGACCAACCTGCTGGCCGGGGGCCGCGTCGACGCCGCCAAGCGCCGGAGATGACGACATGCGCACGCATCACGCCACGCTGCTGCTGATCGCCTGGGCCGTGGGCCTCTGGTGGGCCCCCAGGCCATCGGCTCACCATGCGTTCGCCGCCGAGTTCGACGCCTCGAAGCCCATCAAGCTGCGTGGGACGGTCGTCAAGATGGAGTGGATCAATCCCCACACCTGGCTGCACATCGACGTCAAGCGGCCGAACGGCACGACCGAGCGGTGGATGATCGAGGGCGGCCCGCCGAACGCGCTGTACCGCCGGGGCTTCAACCGGAACTCCCTGCCCGTCGGGGCCGAGATTCTCGTGGAGGGGTTCCAGGCGAAGGACGGGTCGCGGAAGGGGAACGGCCGGGAACTGACCTTCGCCGACGGGCGGCGGTTGTTCGTCGGCTCGTCCGGCACCGGCGCGCCCCGGGACGGCAGGGACGCCGGCGAGAAGTAGGCGCCTCGCGTCCGCCCGGTCCGCGGTCGCTTTGTTTCAATCCATCGATATACGCTAAGCAAGTCTTCAAAACATTGTTATTTACTGGTTATCAGATCGTTTCCTAGACTGGCGTTCAACACACAGACAGAGGAGGAAACGACACATGAAGACCTTGCTGATGACCTGCCTTGCGATGGGGTTCGTGTTCACGGCGGCCTCGACGGCCGCGGCCAACACGCGCGAGACGTTCGACCGCATCGTGACCAGCGCCGAGAGCCTGCGGCGCGACGCGGAGGACGTGCACCGGATGCTGCGCGACAAGAAGGCCGACCTGACGGCGGTGGCCCAGCGGGTGGCGGCCATCAACACGAATGCGCAGGCCCTGAACGACGCGCTGGCGGCCGTGGACAGGACCGACGGCAGCCTGACGCCCGCGCAGGTGGCGGCCGTCGACGGCGCCCGCACGGTCGCCATGAATCTGGTTGCCCTGCTCAAGTCGAAGACGACGCTGCTGAGCGACACGCAGAAGGCGGCCCGGGAGCGTAGCCTGCTTCGGGACAAGGCGGACGCCGTCGCCAAGCGGGCGGTCATGGTCGAGCGGCACGTCGCGCCGCTCCGCGGCTAGCGGCGCACGCGCTCGACCGACGATCTGCTCCTGGCCGGGCCGCTGGCGAACTGCCAGCGGCCCCGGCCGCTCCAGCCCATCCGTGCGCCCCGCCACACAGGCCCGATCAGGCGTATAGTGAGCCACCTGCGTTCACGGGAGGTGCATCATGGGCTTCCTTCGTGGTCAGTGGGCCGAGTTCAAGGACATGGTCGACCAGTTCTCGATCATGTACATGGAAGGCCTGCTCGTCATTCCCGTCGTGATGGCCGCGCTGTTCTACCCGGTCGAAGTGCTGATCGGCGTCGCCGTCGCGCTGCTGGCGGGGCTGGTCGTCTTCGAGACGGCGGTCTACCTCAGGCACCATCCACACCAGCCGCACCCGCACAAGCCGGGCTGGCGCCTTCCGCTCTAGCGCGGGGCCTCGCGCCTGACGCGGCGGTCACGTGGGGAGAGGTGTGCCCGGACGCGCGTGCCTGGCGCCTCCCCGGCCGCGCGGCACGGGTTCACCCGCGCGACAGTGCCGCGCTGGCCAGCCTCGCCCCGTCCACGAGCGACTGCAGCTTGGCCCACGCGATCTGCGGATGCGTGCGCCCGCCGAAGCCGCAGTCGGCGCCCGCGATCACGCGCTCCGGGCCCACGAGCCTCGCGAAGCGCTGGATGCGCAGCGACACGAGCTCGGGGTGCTCGATGAGGTCCGTCGAGTGCGTGATGACGCCCGGGATGAGCACCTTGCCCGGCGGCAGGGGCACGCGCTCCCACACCTGGTACTCGTGCTCGTGGCGGACGTTGGCCGCCTCGAACGAGTAGTACTTCGCCTTCACCGACAGCATCACGTCGACGACGTCCCGCATCGGGATGTCGAACGCGTGCGGGCCGTGCCAGCTTCCCCAGCAGAGGTGATAGCGGACGCGGTCCTCGGGAACGTTCCGCAGCGCGTGGTTGAGCGCCTCGACCCGCGTGAAGCAGAACCCCTTGAACGCGTCCAGGCCCATCTGGATGCCGATGCGGTCCCACAGCGCGACGAGCCATGCGTCGTCCACCTGCAGCAGGAAGCCTGCGGCGGCGATGGCCTCGTACTCCACGCGCAGCGCCTCGGCCAGCGCCCACACGTACTCCTCGGCCGTCGCGTAGAACTCGTTGCCGCGATAGGGCTCGAGGCTCGAGGGCGCCGTGCTGGTCAGGAAGCAGCGGCCCGGGTCGTCCACCACCGACTGGAGCATCGCGATCTCGCGGCGCAGCGACTCGCCGCCGACGTAGGTGATGGGCGAGGTGGCGGCCGTGTAGCGGCGCGCCAGCTTGATGCGGTCGCCGGCCGTGTAGAACAACGTCTGGCGCTCGGCCGCGCGCCGGTAGAAGTCCGCGAAGACCTCGCGGTCCCGCCCCTGCCCGATCACCGGGCTGGCGGGCACGGGCCGCTCCTCGAACCCGCCGAGCCGCGCGTCCATGAACGACAGCCAGTCGCCGCCCTTGGTCAGCTCGCCCTCGTTGACGATGTCGAGCCCGATGGCCCGCTGCCGGTCGACGACCCATCGCACGGCCGCACGCAGCTGGTCGTCGGTGTGCGCCGCGGCGGCGTCGAAGTCGTCCGGGCCGGGCAGGCTGCCGACGTGCGTGGTCTGAATGGTCATGACGGGTGCCGCGCAGTGTACGCGCGCGGCGGCGTCACTTCAACGCCGCGACCTCGCCCGCCAATCCGCCGTTCCGGTCGAACGGCTGCCGTGCCGGCTGGATCGGCGCGCAAACGAGGAGACGGGCCGGGAAGAGAGACATGCCAGGCCAGCATGGGCTGACCCCCTTCCGCGTACGGCTCGATCGCTTGACAGGCGACTGTCCGAGGCAATAGCGTGCGCCCGAGTGAGCCTGCCCACGTCCCTCGAGACCACGACTCTCGCGTGCCCTGCGCGCGTCGGAGGCGAGATGACCAAGCGTTCGCCCGTCTGGTTCCTGCTGGTGTTCGCCGTATTGTCCCTGCCGTCGACTGCCTCGGCGCAGGCCACGCTGGCCGGAACCATTCGCGACGCGTCCGGGGGCGTGCTGCCCGGCGTGTCGATCGAAGCGTCGAGCCCTGCGCTCATCGAGAAGCTGCGCACGGCCGTCAGCGATGGCACGGGCCAGTACCGCATCACGGAACTGCCGCCGGGGCGCTACGCGTTGGTGTTCACCCTTCCGGGGTTCTCCACCGTGCGGCGGGACGACGTGTTGGTGTCCGGCAGCGGCGTGATTCCGATCAACGCCGAGCTGCGCGTCGGCGCCCTCACCGAGACCATTACGGTGACCGGCACCTCGCCGCTCGTCGACACGCAGACCACGCGCCGCGAGACGGTCGTCGGTGCCGACACGATCGCCGCGCTGCCGATCACGCGCAACTACGGGGGCGTGCTCTACGCCACGCCGGGCCTCAACGTGCAACCGGGCGTCAACGCCAACGACCTGATGCCCAGCATGGCGACGTTCTCGGCCAACGGCGGCCGCAGCACGGAGGGCCGGATCTTCGTCAACGGCGTGCCCGTCAACGGCCCGTTCGGGGCCAACAGCGTCACGCAGTTCGCGTTCGACGTGGGGAACGCCGAGGAGATGCAGGTGCTGGTGTCAGGTGGCCTCGGCGAATCGGAAACCGGCGGACCGATCGCCAACATCGTGCCCCGCTCGGGTGGCAACACCTTCAGCGGCAACGCGTTCTACAGCGGCACGAGCTCCCGGTTCCAGAACAACAACGTCGACGACGGCCTGCGCGCGCTCGGCATCTCCGCGCCGCCGACGGTACGCGCGAACTGGGACACCAACGGCGCGCTCGGTGGCCCGCTGCGCCGCGACAGGCTGTGGTTCTACGGCAGCCTGCGCAGCATCGGCGTGTCGCAGGTGGTGGCGGCGGCCGTGGCCCCGAACCGGTTCGCCGGCGACGCCAGCCAGTGGTTCTACGCGCCCGAGACGGGCGTCGAGTCGCGCCAGGTCGAAAGCAAGCTCGACACCTCCATCCGGCTGACGGCGCAGTTGAGCGCGCGCAATCGCGTGTCCTTCTCCTCTCAGGTGCAGGACCGGTGTCAGGGGGCCTCCCTGACGCCGAACGGGGGCGGCTGCCGCCAGCGCGGCGCCACCTGGGCCGCGGTCGTCGCGGACCCGCAGAACACGGCCCCCGAAGCCGGCGCCGGTTACATGGACTCGCCGACCACGCTGACCCAGGCGACCTACACCGTGCCGCTCTCGAACCGGCAGCTCGTCGACGCCGCCATCTCCCGCTTCGCCTACGGCATCATCGGCAACGGCAGGGTGGCGCCGGACTCGACCGACGGCCTCATCGGCGTGACGGAGCGCTCGGACCGCTACGGCCGCGCGGGGATCTCCTATCGCGCGCCATTCGGCTGGGGCGTCTACGACGCCGTGCCGTGGAACTGGCGCGCCTCCTGGTCCTACGTGACCGGGGCGCACAACGCGAAGGTGGGCTACCAGGGCACGGTCATGAAGTACGACTGGACCACGTACACGAACAGCAGCCTGATGCGCTACTTCTTCAACAACGGCGTGCCCATCGGCGTCAACTACGCCATCGGGAGCGCGTTCGAGTTCGCGAACCGGGCAGTCGCCCACGCGGTCTTCGTCCAGGATCAGTGGACCTTCGGACGGATGTCGCTGCAGGGCGCGCTGCGGTACGACACGGTGCGCAGCTGGATGCCGGCCGAGCACAACGGCACCGACCAGCTCACCGCGTTCAACCGCACGCCGATCCGGTTCGGCCGCACGGTCAGTGTCCGGGGCTATCACGACCTCACGCCGCGCGCCGGCCTGGCCTACGACCTCTTCGGCAACGGCAAGACGGCGCTGAAGATCACGGCCGGCAAGTACCTGGCGGCGGCCGTGGCCGACGGCATCTACTCGTCGATGAGCCCGGCCCTGCAGTTCGTGCGGACGATCGCCGGGACCAACGGGCGTGGCTGGACCGACTCGAACGGCAACTACCGCGTGGACTGCGATCTGCTCAGCCCGGCGGCCCAGAACCTCAGCGCTTCGGGGGGCGACGTCTGCGCCGCGCTGACGGGCGGCAACCTGAACTTCGGCAGCGTGGTGCCGAACACCGTCGTCAACCCGGACGTGCTCGGCGGCTGGGGCGTGCGTCAGTACGACTGGAACTTCGGCGCGTCGGTGCAGCACGAACTGGTGCCGCGCGTTTCCATCAACGTCGGGTACAACCGCCGGTGGTGGGGCAACTACCTCGCGACCGTGAACCAGCTGGTGTCGGCCAGCGACTACGAGACGTGGAACCTGCCGATCCCGTCGAATCCGGCCCTGCCGATCAGCGGCGGCTCGGCGTCGTACGTGGCGATCACGCCCGCCGCTGCAGCGCGCGGGTCGCTGAGTTATCAGACGATGGAGACCGACTTTGCCGGCGCCCGCACGGCGTATTGGCACGGCGTGGACGTCACGACCACGGCGCGCGTCGGCGACAGACTGACCCTGCAGGCCGGCACCACGACGGGCCGCGGCGTCCGGGACACGTGCGACCTGTGGCGCGCGCGCCCGGAGTTGCAGGGCACGAACCGGGCCGATGCCTGCAGCGTGGTCGAACCGTGGCTCACGAACGTCCGCGGCCTGGCGTCCTACCGGGTGCCCAAGGTGGACGTGCTCGTCAGCTCGACGATGCGCTCGACGCGGACGAGCGCCGGCGGCGACAACGCCAGCAACGGCACGTCGCTGGCCGCCAACTACCAGTTGCCGAACACCGTCGTGCAGCAGTACCTGGGCCGCCTGCCAGCCGGCGCGCTAGCGACGGGCACGACCACCGTCAACCTCCTGAACCCGAGCGACCTCTACCCCGCCGAGCGCCGCACGCAGGTGGACGTGCGCGTCGCGAAGATCATCCGCATGGGCAGCCGGCGCCTGGACGCCGGCGTCGACTTCTACAACCTGCTGAACGCCAACACCGCGACCGCGTTCGACCAGACGTATCTGTACACCAACAACGGCGCGACGTGGCTGCGCCCGACGGCGATCATGTCACCACGCCTGGCCCGCTTCAACGCGACGCTCACCTTCTAGGCGGACATCGACCGTGGCACACCGACACTGGACGCTCACCGCACTGTGGCTCGCAGCGGCAACCGCCGCGCTCTCGACGACGCGCACCGACGCGCAAGGCGGAGGCCCTCGTCCGCCGGACATCGCCGGCGAGTGGCGCCTCGATCAGGGCGAGGACCCGGGACAGCCGCCGCTGGCCGACTACTCGGGCCTCGCGTTCAACGAGGCCGGCAGGCTCCGGGCCGACACCACGCCCGAGTCGATCTGGGGCACCGCGGAGTATCAGTGCCGGCCGCACTCGGCCCCGCACCAGTGGCGCGGCGTCGGCGGCGCGCGCATCCTGAAGGAGCTGGACCCAATCTCCCGCGACATCGTCGGATACCGCCTGCAGTTCATGCGCTCGCTCGACCGGCCCATCTTCCACGACTCGCGGCCGCACCCGCCCGCGTGGGCGCCCCACAGCTGGAGCGGGTTCTCCACGTCGGAGTGGGAAGGCCAGACGCTGAAGGTGACGACCACGCACCTCAAGGAC
>CAWULT010000165.1:0-8731 GCA_963923455.1 uncultured bacterium | reverse complement strand
ACGTCTCGTGGGCTCGGAGATGTGTATAAGAGACAGGGCCGGGCGGGCGGGCCCGGCGGCGGCAGGGGCGCGGCGGGCCCGTGCACGCCCATTCCCTACATGGCGTGGACGCGAGCCGTCTCGGACGACCGCCGGCTGAACGAACTCGAACCGCACACGCGCTGCAAGCCGTCGGGCGGCCCGCGGCAGTGGCTGACGCCCTACGGCGCGGAATTCCTCGAGCTGCCCGACCAGCAGGTCGCCTACATCTTCGACATCGGTGGGCCGCACACCTTCCGCACGATCTACATGGACGGCCGCACGCACCCGCAGAACCTGGCGCCGAGTTACTACGGCCACTCCATCGGCTGGTGGGAAGGCGACACGTTCGTCGTCGACACCGTGGGCTTCAACGAGCGCTTCTGGATCGACCGCGGCCAGCTGCCGCACACCGAGAAGCTCCACCTGCTCGAGCGGTACACCCGCACGTCGCTCGGCACGATGCGGTACGAGCTGACGGTCGACGACCCGGGCGCCTACACGGCGCCCTTCACGGGCACCTCGAACCTGCGGTGGGAGGACGGCGTGGAACTGTTCGAGTACGTCTGCCAGCAGGCCAACCAGGCGCCCACGCTGATGGTGGGCCAGGGCACGTCGGTCGACCGCAGCAGCCCCATCGTGCCGTAGGGGCTCGACTCCGCCGGCGGACGGTGCGCGTCACGGCCCGTCCGCGCATGCGGCACGCGGCCGTGGCGCCCCCGGTGCGCGACTGGCTAGAATGGCTTGCCCCGCGGGCCACGATGGTCGTCAGGAACCTCATCACCGGAAGCACGCCAGGCGTGCTTCATCGCAACGGCAATCCACCGAACTGGCGCGGGGCGTGGGAGCAGGTCGTCAGCGCCTTCTTCGCCGAGCCGAGGGAGGCCGATCCGCCCTGCCCCGAGCTGACGGTGCTGACCTGGAACTCCCGTCCTGGCAAGGGGGTGCTCGAGCAGTGCCTGGACGCGCGGGGCATTCCCCACGTGGTGCTCGGACGCAACCTGCCGGTCTGGCGCAACTGCTACAAGCTGTACCTGACGGCCGACGTGCTGCCTCGGGTGTCGACGCCCTATGTGATGGCCCTGGACGCCGACGACGTGCTCGTCGTCGATTCGCTGCCGGCGATCCTGCGGGCCTATCAGGCGTTCGGGTGCGACATCGTATTCGGCGCCGAGAGACAGAGCTGGCCCGACGTCGAGGCGATTGCCCGTTTCGAACGGTCCATCGCCGAGTCCGACTACCGTCACCTGAATTCGGGGGCGTGGATCGGCCGGACGGAGGCGTGTGTCCGGTTCTTCGACGACTGCCTCCACGAGGACGTCGGAGACATCCTGCGCGCCAAGCGCACCTTCACGATGCTCTACGACGATCAGGGCCTCACCAGGAAGGCGTTCAGGCGGCACCATCCGAGAACGCAGCTCGACTATCGCTGCCGCATCTTCCAGGCGCTCTACCGGGTGCCCGTCAGCGGCGAGGTGGTCATCGAGGTCGACGGCGCACCGGTCGGCGGCACCGGTGCCGGCGCGGACGGGACGGGCGCCTCGTGACGGTCCCGGGACGGACCAGACAGGCGATTCGGGCGCTGCTGCGCGGGGCCGGCCTGGCGCCCGCCGGGGACCTCGCCCGGGCGCGTGCGACGGCGGAGCGGCACAAGGCCGACGCGCAGGCGAAGGCGCGGAAGCTGCGGGTCAACGCGGCGACGATTGCCGCGCTCCAGGCGAGGCAGGAGGCGGGGCGCCAGCTGCAGGTGGTGGAGCAGGCCGAGCGCATGACGCTGAAGAAGGCGCTCGCATACCACTGGGAGGAACTCGATCGCCTCGAGACCATCTACGGCCCGTACCAGGAGCGGATACCCGCCCAGCTCGCCGTTGCCATCGGGAGCAGGCGGCGGGCCGACGGCGCCGTGGCGCCGCCGGACGAGGGCCGTCTCGCGGCGGTGTGCCCGGACTACGCGGCCGCGCTGGCCCGCTGGGAGAGCGACGGGCCGCTGGCCGACGTCGTCCACGCGTCGATCGGCGGCGCCCGCTGGTCGTTCCCCGCCGCGCCCACGCCGCCGGACCAGGCGGACGCACCTCCCGCCGAGCGCTGGCTGCCGCTCGCGGAGCTGGCGACGGTGAGGCAATTCGCCGTCGGCGGGGTGATGCTCGACATCGGGGCCGGGTCCGGCCAGGCCTGTATTCCGAGGGTGCTGTTGGGGGACTTCGACCGGGTGTATGCGGCCGAGCCGGACCCCGGCCCGTACCAGTGCCTCGTCGGCAACGTGCTGGCCAGCGGCGTGCGAGGGTCCGTGCTGCCCGACCGCGTGACGCTCGCACGGCCACTCGAGAGCGCGCCCGGCGCCGGCCTCGCGTCGGCGTTGACGTTCGAGGCCTGGATGACGCGGTTGCAGATCCCGGGGGACGCGGTCCGGTTCGTGCGAATCGCCACCGGGCCGTCTGGCGTCGAACTCCTGCGCGCCGGGGTCTCGTTGCTGAGCCGGCGCGAGATCGTCTGGCAGGTCGACCTCGACCGTGATCGCCTCCGGACCTCGGCCGAGGCCGTCCGGGACCTGGCGCGGCTGGTCGGGGCGCACTTCACCCACTTCAAGGAGCTGGGGACCTATCCCGCCGCGCCGTGGCGACGGGCCGGCGAGGCAAAGCGGCTGTTCAAGGATCCGGCCGATGCCGGTCCGGCCGGTTTGCTGCTCTTCAACCTGCGGTAGGCTGCGCCTGCCTTCGCCGGCGGGGGCGCGTGGACCTCAGCGCGGGTCGGCCTCGTACCTCGGCCGCTTCCCGCGCACGGTGAAGTCGGATCGCGCGAAGCCGTAGTCCCCGTCCGGGCCGTTGTTCGAGAAAAGCAGGGCATCGCAGTACCAGCCCCGGGCTTCGATCCACGGCAGCGTCTCGTGCACCATCGGCGCGCCGTCGTTGTAGGCCTCGTGCTGCATCTCGACGATGAGGCGCCGGGCCGACGCCAGCGTGGTCGAGCCGCCCTCGATGACGTCCCGCTCGGCGCCCTGGACGTCGATCTTCACGAGGTCCGGCGGCGGGAAGCCGTGTTCACGGACGACCGCGTCGAGAGTTCTCGCTACGCGAATCTGGTGCGTCCCGATCGGAAAGTGGATGCCGTTCTTGTAGCCGACTTCTCGATAGTACGAATTCCCACCCGGCCGGTAGTCGTTCTGGTAGAACTGCACTTCCCGGTCGTCCCGGTTGCTCAGCACGCCGATCCAGTGCCGGTGCCCTTCGTAGAGGAATCGGGCGGGTTCGAACGCGTCGAAGAGGATGAATTCCGCGTCGGGCCACAGTTCCCGAGCGCCGCGCGTCCAGTGGATTACGGACGCGCCGATGTCGTAGACGACGCGCGGCTCGAACCCGACCTTGCGCTTGAGCCACCGCAAGTACCGGAAATGGGACTTGGCCAGGGCGTGCCGGGTCGAGAGTCGTTCGAGATGCGAACGCAGCGGGTCGGACGTCATGTGGTGCCCCTGTCGTGGCCGGTCGACGCCAGTTCTGGACGGCGAGGCAAGGCCCCGGGTAGGAACGGGTCCTACCCGGAGCCGCAACTTCGGTAGGAAGTCGTCCTACGCGCCCAAGCCGTCAATCACCGCGTTCAGCGTGGCGCTCGGCCGCATCGCGGTGGAGGTCAGCGCCGGGTTCGGGTGGTAGTAACCGCCGATCTCCACGGGCGTGCCCTGCACGCCGTTCAGCTCGCCGACGATGGCGGCTTCGTGCTGCTCCAGCGTGCCGGCCACGGGGGCGAACGCCGCCCGCAACTCGGCGTCGGCCGTCTGGTTGGCCAGCGCGCGCGCCCAGTACATCGCCAGGTAGAAGTGGCTGCCCCGGTTGTCGATCTCGCCGACCTTGCGCTGCGGGCTCTTGTCGTTCTCGAGGATCCTGCCGTTGGCCTCGTCGAGCGCCTTCGCCAGCGCGAGCGCGCGCTGGTTGCCCGTCTTGTGGCCCAGGTCCTCGATCGAGACGGCCAGCGCGAGGAACTCGCCGAGCGAGTCCCAGCGCAGGTAGTTCTCCTGCACGAACTGCTGCACGTGCTTCGGCGCCGAGCCGCCGGCGCCCGTCTCGTAGAGGCCGCCGCCGGCGAGGAGCGGCACGATCGAGAGCATCTTGGCGCTCGTGCCGAGTTCGAGGATGGGGAAGAGATCGGTCAGGTAGTCGCGCAGGACGTTGCCGGTCACCGAAATCGTGTCCTGGCCCGCCCGCACCCGCTTGAGCGTCGCGGTAATCGCCTCGACCGGCGACAGGATGCGGATGTCGAGGCCCGTCGTGTCGTGGTCCTTCAGATACTGCTGCGCCTTCGCGATCAGGTTGCGGTCGTACGCGCGCTGCCCGTCGAGCCAGAAGATCGCGGCGTGGCCGCTCAGTCGGGCGCGGGTGACGGCCAGCTTGACCCAGTCGCGGATCGGCAGGTCCTTCGTCTGGCACATCCGCCAGATGTCCCCCTGCTCGACGGCGTGCTCGAACACGGTCGCGCCGTCGGCGTCCTTGACGCGGACGGTGCCGCCGGCCGGGATCTCGAAGGTCTTGTCGTGGGAGCCGTACTCCTCCGCCTTCTGCGCCATCAGGCCGACGTTCGACACGGTGCCCATCGTCCGCACGTCGAAGGCGCCGTTGGCCTTGCAGTCGTCGATCGTGGCCTGGTAGATGCCGGCGTAACAGCGGTCCGGGATCACGGCCTTCATGTCGTGCAGCTTGCCGTCGGGGCCCCACATCTGGCCCGACGTGCGGATGGCCGCCGGCATCGACGCGTCGATGATCACGTCGCTCGGCACGTGCAGGTTGGTGATGCCCTTGCTCGAGTCGACCATCGCCAGCGCCGGGCGCGTCCGGTAGACGGCCTGCAGGTCGGCCTCGATCTCGGCCTGCTGGGCGGCGGGCAGGGAGCGGATCTTCGTGTAGACGTCGCCGATGCCGTTGTCCGGGTCCACGCCGAGCGCCTCGAACGTGGCGGCGTGCTTCGCGAAGACGTCCTTGTAGTAGACGGCCACCGCGTGCCCGAACATGATCGGGTCGGACACCTTCATCATCGTGGCCTTGAGGTGCAGCGAGAGCAGCACGCCCTGGGCCTTTGCGTCGTCGATGGCCTGCGCGAAGAACTCGCGCAGCCGCCGGCAGTTCATCACGGAGGCCCCGAGCACGTCGCCCGCGGCGACCTTGACGCCGTCCTTGAGGACCGTCGTCGCGCCGGCGGCGGTGGTCAGCTCGATCCGGAGCGCGCCCGCCTTCGCCACGACCGCCGACTGCTCGCTGCCGTAGAAGTCACCGCCGCTCATCGACGCGACATGCGACTTCGAGTCGCGGCTCCAGGCACCCATCGAGTGCGGGTGCGCCTTCGCGTACTGCTTGACCGCCGAGGCGACGCGCCGGTCCGAGTTGCCCTCGCGCAGCACCGGGTTGACCGCGCTGCCCAGCACCTTGGCGTACCTGGCCTTGATCGCCTTCTCGGCGTCGTTCTGCGGCTCCTCCGGGTAGTTCGGCACCGCGAACCCCTGCTGCTGCAGTTCCTTGATCGCGGCGGTCAGCTGCGGGATGGAGGCGCTGATGTTGGGCAGCTTGATGATGTTGGCGTCGGGCGTCTTGGCCAGCTCGCCGAGCTCGGCGAGGTCGTCCGACTGGCGCTGCGCGTCGGTGAGCACGTCCGGAAACGCAGCCAGGATGCGGCCGGCGAGCGAGATGTCACGCGTTTCGACGGCGATGCCGGCGGTCTTCGTGAAGGCCTGCACGATGGGCAGGAGCGAGTAGGTGGCCAGGGCCGGCGCTTCGTCGGTCAGCGTGTAGATGATCTTGGCTGTGCTCATGTCTCTCCGGGGCGGTGGACGCCGTGCTCGGCGGCCGAGGCGGCCGCGTCAGCGCACAAACAGAAATTATATAAGGGCGGGCCGGGTATGATCTTCTGCTGACGTTATGGCTCGGACCCGCCAGGAATCGCCGTCGCTCTTCGATTCGCCCTCCACCTCCGACCTCCGCACCCCGCCTCCGGGCCCGCCCGGCGGTGGCGGCGGCTCCGGGTCCGCGGGCGCCGGCGGCACCGAGGGGGTGGCCCTGCACGAGGCCGCCCAGAGCCGGTACCTCAATTACGCCCTCTCGGTCATCACGTCGCGCGCCCTGCCGGACGTCCGCGACGGGCTGAAGCCCGTGCAGCGCCGCATCCTCTACTCGATGTGGCAGAAGAACCTGACGGCCGACGCCAAGCACCGGAAGTGCGCGACGGTCGTCGGCGACGTGATGGGAGGCTACCACCCGCACGGCGACGCCGCGCTGTACGAGGCACTCGTCCGCATGGCGCAGCCGTTCTCGCTGCGGTATCCGCTGGTCGACGGCTCGGGCAACTTCGGCTCGCTCGACGGCGACAGCGCCGCGGCGATGCGCTACACGGAGTGCCGCCTTGCCCGCATCAGCGACGAGCTCCTGACCGAGATCGACCAGCGGACGGTGCCGTTCCGGCCCAACTACGACGGCACGAAGACCGAGCCCGTCGTGCTGCCCGCCCGCATCCCGAACCTGCTGATCAATGGCACCACCGGCATCGCGGTCGGCATGGCCACCAACGTCCCGCCGCACAACCTGGGCGAGGTGTGCAACGCGCTGCTGAAGCTGCTCGACAACCCGGACCTCAGCAGCGCCCAGCTGTGCCGCTGGATCAAAGGGCCGGACTTCCCGACCGGCGGGCAGATCCTCAACTCGGCCGACGAGCTGAAGGAGATCTACAAGACGGGCTCGGGCACCGTGCGCCTGCGGGCGACCTGGGAGGAAGGGCCGACGACGCGCGGCGGCCAGACGATCCACGTGACGAGCATTCCGTACGCCGTGAACAAGTCGACGCTCGTCGAGCGGATCGCCGAGGTCGTGCTGTCGCGGAAGCTGCCGCCGCTCGTCGACGTCAAGGACGTCTCGACCGACGACGTGCGGATCGCGCTGGAGCTCAAGAAGGACGCCGACCCGCGGATGGTGATGGCGTACCTGTTCAAGAACACGCCGCTCCAGACCAACGTGGTCGTCAACATGACGTGCCTGATCCCCACGGAGAACCCGGAGGTGGGGAGGCCCGAGCGGCTCGATCTCAAGTCGGTGCTGTGGCACTTCCTGCACTTCCGGCTGGACGTCGTCACCAACCGCCTGCAGCACGAGCTCGAGGCGCTCGAGAAGCGCATCCACGTGCTCGAGGGCTTCGAGAAGGTCTTCGACGCGCTCGACGAGATCATCCGGATCATCCGCAAGTCGGACGGCAAGGCGGACGCCGCCGAGAAGATCATGAAGCGGTTCGAGCTCGACGCCGAGCAGACCGACGCGATCCTCGAGCTGAAGCTGTACCGGCTGGCCCGGCTCGAGATCCTCGTGATCCAGACCGAGCTCACCGACAAGCGGAAGCGCGCCCGCCAGATCTCCGCCCTGCTGAAGGACGAGGCGGGCCGGTGGGGTCTGGTGCGCGACGACCTCCAGGACGTGATCGACAAGTACGCGAAGGGCGACCGGCGGCGGACGCTGATCGAGTCGGTCGAGGAGGTCTCCTTCACCGAGGACGACTTCATCGTCGAGGAGGACAACGTCGTCATCGTCTCGCGCGACGGCTGGGTGAAGCGGCAGAAGGAAGTGCGCGACCTCGCCTCGACGCGCCTGCGCGAGGGCGACGGCGTGCTGGCCGTGCTGCAGGGCAGCACGCGGGCCACGGTGGCGTTCTTCACCAATCTGGGCACCGCCTACACGTCGCGGATCGTCGACGTACCGGCGTCGACCGGCTACGGCGAGCCCATCCAGAAGCTGTTCAAGTTCCGGGACGGCGAGCGCGTGGTCGCCGCCTACAGTCTCGATCCACGGGTGGCCGGCACGATCACGCCGAGGAAGGAAGGGGAGCCGGCCCCCGTGCACGCCGTCGCCGTCACGAGCGACGGCTACGCGCTGCGGTTCGGTCTCGAGGGGTTCGTCGAGGCCAGCACGCGCGCCGGCCGCCGCTTCGCACGCCCGGCCGACGGGGTGGAGGTGGTGGGCGTCGAGAAGGTGTCGGGCAGCGAGACGCTGATCGCCGTCACCCGCGACGCGCGGGCGCTGCTGTGCCGCGCCGACGAGGTGAACTACCTGTCCGGACCCGGCAAGGGCGTGATCCTGATCAAGCTGGCCTCGGACGACGACCGGGTGCTGGGCTTCATCGCCTCGACCGGCGACCGCGACCTCCTGCGGGTCGAGACCAGCCGCGGGGCCGAGCAGACGGTCAGCACCGCAAAGTACGAGGTGACCGGCCGGGGTGGCAAGGGCCGGGAGCTGCTGCAGCGGGGCCAGTTCACCCGGGTGATCCCGGCCGAGGTCGAAAACCCCCAGCCGCTGTCCGGCGGCGTATAATGGCAGGGACGGCCGTGCCAGGCACGGTCGCGAACCCTTCGGCGCAGGGCGCCCGGCTCATGGAAATGCTGCGGAAATCGAATCGATTTCTCGCTTGAGCCCACCGCCCCGACGCCGCGAACCAACGAGAGACACAATCCGAGCCGGTGTACGACCAGCATCGAACGCCCGCCTCCAGCCCCGTGAACCCGGCGCGCAGTCTCCGGGTCAGACCGACATGATTCCACACGAAAACCGCAGCCGCATCGCCGTGTTCATCGACTTCGACAACGTCGAGATCGGCGTCAAGACCACCATCGGCGGCCAGTTCGACATCGGCCTCGTCCTCGAAGCCATCAAGGAGCGCGGCGAGATCGTCACCAAGATCGCCTACAGCGACTGGAAGC
>CAWULT010000164.1:0-8799 GCA_963923455.1 uncultured bacterium | reverse complement strand
GCCATCAAGGAGCGCGGCGAGATCGTCACCAAGATCGCCTACAGCGACTGGAAGCGCGTGGGCGACTACAGCCGCCTGCTGACGCAGCACGCCATCCGGATGGTGCAGCGCAACTTCACGCCCGGCGGCGACAAGAACGGCGCCGACATCACGATGGCGCTCGACGCGCTCGAGATGGCCTTCACCCACGATCACATCAATGCGTTCGTGATCGTCGGCGGCGACAGCGACTTCATCTCGCTCGTCGAGAAGCTGAAGCAGTACGGGCGCACCGTGATCGTCGTCGGCGGACGGCAGTTCACCAGCCTGACGATGCAGAAGAACTGCCACGAGTTCATCGCCTACGAGAACCTCGTCGGCTCCCGTCCGCGGCACAGCGAGCGCGGCGGCCGTCCGGTATCGGGCGGTGCGCCCGTGACGCAGGCGCTCCCCCTCGTGATGCGCGCGCTGAAGGTCCTGTCGGAGCGCGAGGTCGCGCCGCAGCTCGGCCTGCTCAAGAGCACGCTGCTCCAGCTCGACTCGACGTTCTCCGAGCGCGAGTACGGGGCGGGCAGCTTCCGCGACTTCATGGAGAAGGTCGCGCAGACGGGCGCGGTCACCCTGAGGCACGCCGGCCGCAGCATGCTGGTGGAGGCCGTCGAGGACAGCGCGGCCGCCGCCGCCACGGTCGGCGCCGTGGCGCCGCCCGCCGAGGCCGGCGCCGAGGGCGCCCCGGGCCCAGCCGCGCCGCAGGCGCGGCCGGCCGTCTCGCCGATCACCGGCATGATCGACGAGACAGACATGGAGGAGGCGCTGCCGCCCTCGCCGATGAGCATGCAGGACGGCATCAAGGCCGTGCAGCATGCGTTCAGCACGGGCCAGCCGGCGCCGCGGTGGCCGATGTACGTGCGCCAGGCCAAGCAGTACCTCCGGAACACGATCGAGGGCTTCGACGAGCGGAAGTATGGCTTCGCGTCCGTGGTCGATCTGCTGCGGGCCGCCGGCAAGGAAGGCGTGCTGCGGATCGAGCGCGACCGGCAGGGTGCGGTCAGGGTGTTCCCGGGCGTGACGCTGGCGCAGCGGCCGGCGCCGGCCGTGGACGAGTCGACGGACCTCGACGAGACGGGTGGCGTCGACGTGCCGTATGGCGACGCGTCCGGCATGCCGGTCGAGGAAGTGGTGCTCGAACAGGTCCACGCCGACGCGGTGCCGACACCGGAGCTCGCGGTCGAGGAGGTGCCGGCCGACGAGGGGGACGACGCCGGCGAGCCGATCGCGGTGGTGTTCGAGGTGATCGATCCCGAGATGCCCATCATCGATGCCGTGCTGAGGGGCGCCATCGAGTTCGACGAGGAGGAGCCCCTGCCGGGCGACGTCAATGGCAACCGCGAGGGCGCGAACGTGTCCGCGGCGGCCAAGAAGCCGGGCAGTGCCCGCAAGCGGTCGTCGCGTGGGAGCCGCCCGGCGAAGGCGGCCGCGGGGGGGCACCGCGCTTCCGCCAGGGGCGCCGGCGCCAGGCCGCGCGCCCGGCGGTCGCCCAAGAAGGACTGAGACGGCCGAGGGCCCGGGCGCACGCCCTGCGCGGACGCCCGGGCCCGTTCCGTCAGTTCCGTCCGCGCATCAGCCGCAGCGAGGCAGCGATGGCTGGCAGACGCTTGCGCTCGACGTTGGCGGTGTTGCTGAAGACCGCGAGATCGAGCGCCAGTCGGCCTCCGAGCGGCAGGCCGATGCCGGCCGCCGGGTTCCAGAGTTCGCGCACGTACGCGCCGCCCGCCCGGAGGTGGACGCCGCCGAGGCGGTATTCGTATCCTCCCCGGAACGATGTGCCCCCAAATCCCTGGCCGGCTTCGGCGGTGGCCGACCATCCGCGGGCGACGTAGCCGACGCTGCCGCGGTAGTCGACGGGCAGGGACACGCTGACATCCGGCGACACGAGCGGGGCGCTCTCGACGAAGTCCGAGTTTCCGAGGAAGAGGCTGGTGAGGGAGTACGTGCGGTGCTCCACGTCGGTCCAGTCGATCTGGTTGCCGATACCACGGACACCGAACCCCGCCTCCCAACCCGCGGACACGAATCCGATGCCGAAGTCCACTGCGCGTCCCGTGCCCGTGCTGGAATTCCGCCGGGTCACCACCAAGGGGGACGGGGCCGTCGGGACCGCCGTCAGGAGGCCGGCGGCATCGGTGTCGAGCCGCAGGGCGAGGTCGACGTCCTCGTAGTCGAAGCCGCGCAGGTAGTTGTAGTTGAGCGCGACGTACACGCCGTCTCGCGCCGATGCGGCGTTGGAAAAGGCGAAACGTCCACGGTAGCCGCCTGTCACGGCCAGCGCCAGCTGGCCGCGCGTCGTCGTACCGACGTTCATCCGCCTGTTGGGGAGATAGGTCGGCGAACTCGATCCGAGGACGTCGAGCAGCTGCTGGTCGAGCTGCACGTCGGTCTGCATCGAGAAGTACGGTCCGGCACCGACGTAGATGCCCTGGAAAGCGCCGCCGCCGCGCTTCACCTTGATCGTTCCGCCCCAATTCGGGGAAGCCAGCCCTTCGGCTCTGGGCTGGTTGGCCGGTACGAAGCCGCGATACCGGTTGAGATCGCGGCTCACCGTGGCGTTCCGAACGTCGACGACGAGGCTCTGGCCCGAATCCGTCGTGTCCCGCCCGACGGTGTAGTGCAAGGGGGATGCTGCGTACTCGATGGCGCGCACGATGTCGAAGTCGTCTTTCGTCGGATCCAGTCTGTCGAAGTCCCTCAGCACCTGCAGCAGGCCAAACGGAAGCACGATCGAGCGGTACTCGCGTTCGTCGTCGATCATGCGGGTGGCCACGTTCTCGGCGCTGCCCGGCGAGCCCATGCCGATGGCCCTCGCGTCGAACGACCAGTTCTGTGCCGAGGCCGTGCCCGGCCCCAGCAAGGACACGATGAGCGAGAGGCCGAGGGCCCTGACTGTGACGCCGTCGATGGACATGTCTTCTCCCCCTCCGCAGATCGCGGCCGACCAGGTTCGCCGCAGATTCCGATCCGGCCGCCGATTCGCGGCCCTGGCCTCGGTCGAGCGAGTGCCGTGCCCAGAGTATTCGGCCATCAGCTGAGCTGGATCCAGCGGGATCCACGGACGTAGGAGTTGGTCCGACGAAATGCGTGGACGGTATGGTCGCGACGGTCGCCGGCGTCAGCGGGTTGCCGTCAGGTCCAGCTCGACGTAGCCGCCCGCCGGAGTCCACTGGACGCGCCAGATCGGTGCTTCGGGGCTGCGGCTGCCGCGCCGCACGTAGACCAGGATTTCGTCGTAGCGTGGATTGAGCGGCTCGACGATGCGCTGCGCGATCGACAGCGCATCGGAGGGCCGCGCCGCGTCCACCTCGACGACGAGCGCCCCGTGGAACCCGATGGCTTTGGTGACGCCCCAGTCGCGAGCCCGTCCCCGCTGGCTATTCAGCTCGCGCGCCAGCTCCGACGTGGCCTCGTGGATGTAAAGGGGGACCGTCTCCGTCCGGCCGCCTCCGTGGAAGGCGAGCCCGAACAGCAGGAGCGAGGGGAGCCCGGCGAGCGCGGCGACGATCAGCCGGCCGAACACGTGGCGTCTCGGGTCGAGATGCTACCCTAAAGACCCGCATGTCCACCACGTACACCGCCAAAGACATCACCGTCCTCGAAGGGCTCGAACCGGTCCGCAAGCGCCCCGGCATGTACATCGGCGGCGTCGGCTCGGCCGGCCTGCACCACCTGGTGTGGGAGATCCTCGACAACGCCGTCGACGAGGCGATGAACGGGCACGCGTCGACCATCGCCGTCACGCTGCACGCCGACGGCAGCTCGATCACGGTGTCGGACGACGGCCGCGGCATACCGGTGGACAGGCACCCGACCACCAAGAAGAGCGCTCTCGAGGTGATCTTCACGGTGCTCCACGCGGGCGGCAAGTTCGAGCAGGGCAACTACAAGACGGCCGGCGGGCTGCACGGCGTCGGCGCGAGCGTCGTCAACGCGCTCTCGACGGAGTTGCGCGCCAGCGTCAGGCGCGACGGCACCTTGTGGGAACTGTCGTTCAAGCGTGGCGTGCCGCAGGGCAGCATCCGCAAGGCCGGGCCCGCGCGGGGCACCGGCACGGCGGTCTACTTTCATCCCGACCCGACGATCTTCCCGAAGATCGAATTCGACGCCGCGCTGATCCGCGAGCGCCTCGAGGTGGTCAGCTTCCTCCACAAGGGCGTCAAGGTCTCCTTCGAGAACGAGGCGGCAGGCACGAAGGAGGTCTTCGAGCACCAGGAGGGCCTGGCCGACTTCCTGAAGAAGATCGTGACCGAGCGCGGCGCCCGGCCCGTACACGAGACCCCCTTCGTGCTCGATCGCGAGAGCGGGCCGCGGCTCGGCGTCGTGCTGCAGTGGACCGAGTCGACCGACGAGCACCTGCGCAGCTACGTCAACGGTATCCCCACCGGCTCTGGCGGCACGCACGAGAGCGGGCTGCGGGCCGGGCTGGGCAAGGCCGTCCGCAACTACATCGACACGCACGGCCTGTCGCCGAAGGGCGTCACGTTGACGGCCGAGGACATCCGGGAGGGGCTGACCGGGGTGATCAGCCTGTTCATCGAGGAGCCGCAGTTCCAGGGTCAGACCAAGGATCGGCTGAACAATCCCGAGGTGCTGTCGGCCGTCGACTCGGCGATCCGGCCCGCGCTCGAGCACTGGCTCAATCACAACCGATCCGTGGCCGAGTCGATCGTCGCCCGCGTGATCCTCGCCGCCCGTGCCCGCGAGGCGAGCCGCGCCGCGCAGGTCGAGGTCACCCGGAAGTCGGCCACGTCGAACCGGCTGAACCTGCCCGGCAAGCTGAGCGACTGCACCAACGCGAATCGCGGCGAGAGCGAGCTGTTCGTCGTCGAGGGCGACTCGGCCGGCGGCTCGGCCAAGCAGGGGCGCGACCGCGCCCGCCAGGCCATCCTGCCGCTGCGCGGCAAGGTGATGAACACCGAGGGCATGACCCTGGCCAAGGTGCTCGAGAACAAGGAACTGGCCGACTTCGTCACCGCGCTCGGCTGCGGCATGGGCAAGAACTTCAGCCTGGAGGACCTCCGCTACGGCCGCATCATCATCCTGGCCGACGCCGACTCCGACGGCCACCACATCGCCACGCTGCTGCTGACCTTCATCTACCGGCACCTGCCGCAGCTCATCACGAGTGGCAAGGTGTTCCTGGCGCAACCGCCGCTCTACCGGATCGACATCGGCAAGGAAACCTACTGGGCGCTCGACGACGCGCACCGTGACCGGCTGCTGAGACAGTACGGCAGCGGGCGGTCGACCCCGGAGATCACCCGGTTCAAGGGCCTCGGGGAGATGATGCCCAAGGTGCTCTGGGAGACCACGCTGAACCCACGGACGCGCCGCCTGCTCCGCGTGGAGATCCAGGACCAGATCGTGACCGACCGCGTGATCAACGAGCTGATGGGCAAGGATGCCTCGGCCCGGTTCCGCTTCATCATGGACCGCGCCGAGGACGCGCAGGAACTCGACGTCTAGGCGGCCGCCAGGCCGGTGCTGCCCGCCGGCCGCGGCCACGCACGCCGCGCGGGCCCCTCGACGCACGTTCGTCCTTGACACCACCCCTCCCGGACGTCCATAGTCGCGCGCTGAACGTGCGGGGGACGTACCATCGTCCATTCGAGGTCTTCGAGGAGACACCTGGTCATGGATAGATTGCTGAGTCGACTGCTCGTGGTGCTGACATTCGTTATCGCCGTGCCCGGCCTGGCCGCCGCACAGAGCCTGGCCGGTACCGTGCGGGACACGTCGGGCGCGGTGCTGCCGGGCGTCACGGTCGAAGCGTCGAGCCCGGCGCTCATCACCAAGGTCCGCACGGGCATCACCGACGATGCCGGGCAGTACCGCATTCCCGACCTGCCCCCGGGCAGCTACAAGGTCACCTTCACGCTGCCTGGCTTCGCCACCGTCGTGCGGGAGGGCCTCGAGCTGTCGGGTGCCGGCGTCATGACGATCGGCGCGGAAATGCGCGTGGGCGGGCTCGAAGAGTCCATCACGGTGACCGGCGAGGCGCCGGTGGTCGACGTCCAGACGGCCCGGCAGCAGACGACCATCAACGGTGACATCGTGCGCGCGCTGCCGGCCTCGCGCAGCTACGGCAACTACATCGCCGCCATTCCCGCGATCCAGGCGACGGGCTTCGGCGGTGGCGCCTCGACGATCAACAACTTCTTCTCCGCCCGTGGAGGCCGGAGCACCGAAGGGCTCATCCAGCTCGACGGGATGAACGTCGGCGCTCCGGGCAACGGCGGGGGCGTGTCCGGGTACCTCTACGACATGTCGAACTCGTCGGAGGTGCAGGTGGCGATTTCCGGCGGCCTCGGCGAGGCCGACCGGGGCGGTCCGGCGTTCAACATCATCCCGAAGACCGGCGGCAACACGTTCAGCGGGACGGGCTTCACGAGCTATGCGGGCAAGTGGGGCCAGTCGAGCAACATCGACGACCGGCTGCGCGGCTTCGGCTTCAACGAGCTGCCGGCGCTCATCAAGAGCTACGACGCGAACCTGGCGGTGGGCGGGCCCATCCTGCGTGACCGCATCTGGTTCTACGCGAACACCCGCGCGATTGGCACCTACCAGGAGCAGCAGAACCTGTACGTCAACGCGAACGCGGGAGACCCGAACGCCTGGACGTGGGTGAAGGCCACGACGCCGAGCGTCCGCAACTCGACGTCGAAGACGCTGAACGCCGTGCGCCTGACGTGGCAGGCCACGCAGAAGAACAAGTTCGGCTTCTACATCGACTACACGAAGAACTGCAGCGCCGGCGCCTACAAGGCCGGCGGCGACCAGTGCCGGGGGCCCGGCGACGGCTGGATTGCGACGGGACCCGGCGTGACGCCGGGCACCGCCACCGTGTCGCCCGAGTCGGGCAGCATCTGGGACGCGCCGGCGAAGATCATGCAGGGCTCCTGGACCTCGCCGATCTCGAACCGGATGCTCCTCGAGAGCGGCTATTCCGCCTTCTACACCGACAACGGCGATCCTCGCCCCTACGGCGTGCTGACGGACTTCATCGCCGTCACGGAGCAGTCCACGAACGCCGGCGTGCCGTTCGCCAACTTCATCTATCGCGGCTTCAACCCGGCGCCGTCGAGCAACCAGAAGCACGCGACGTGGCGTGGTGCCATGTCCTACGTGTCGGGCAGCCACAACATGAAGTGGGGCTACCAGGCCGGGTACATGGGGAACCGGAACACGACCTACGTGGGCCGCCAGATCAGCTACCGGTTCAACAACGGCGTGCCGAACCAGCTGTCGCAGCGCGTGGGCACGAACCAGACCAGCAACAGCCTGCTCTACAACGCCGTGTTCATCCAGGACCAGTGGACGCGCAGCCGGCTGACGCTGCAGGGCGCGCTGCGGTACGAGACGGTGTCGAGCTGGGCGCCGGCGGGCGAGAACGGGATCATCGCGCAGAACGAGTTCGGCGGGCCGGTGCTGCTGCCGCGGACCGACGGCGTGCGCGGGTACCACGACATCACGCCCCGCATGGGGGCGGCGTACGACGTGTTCGGCAACGGCAAGACGGCGCTCAAGGTGAACGTCGGGCAGTACCTCCAGGGCGCCTGGACCGGCGATGCCTACACGATCAACAACGCCGGGTCGACGCTCGTGACGTCGATCAACCGCCAGTGGCTGGATCCGAACGGCAACCGCGTCGCCGAGTGTGACTTCATGAACCCGGCGGCCAACGGGGAGTGCGGCGCCTGGTCGGCCCTCAACTGGGGATCGTTCAACCAGGCCACGACCGTCAACCCCGCGGTGCTCGAAGGGTGGGGCACGCGCAACCGCGACTGGCAGTACGGCGTCGGCGTGCAGCAGCAGGTTGCGCCGCAGGTCGGCGTCGAGGTGACCTACAACCGCCGGAACTGGAGCAACTTCTTCGTCACCCACAACACCGCGCTGACGGCGGCCGACTACGACGTCGTCACGCTGACGGCGCCGCAGAACCCGAAGCTGCCGAACGGCGGCGGGTATCCCGTGTCGTTCCTGACGCGGAACACGCGGAGCGCCCTCGGCGCCAACACGCCCTACTACACGACCTCCGACGACTACGGCGGCGAAACGCACTACTGGCACGGCGTCGACGTCTCGGTGAACGCGCGCATGCGGAACGGCCTGAACCTGCAGGGCGGTACCAGCACGGGGCGGGGGATCAACGACACGTGCGACATGCTGACCGCGCGCTTCGGGCAGCCGATGGCGCCGACGCTCGGGACGGTGATCGCGGCCGGTATCGTCGACGGCGTGAGGAGCTGTGACAGGGCCGAACCCTGGTTGACCAGCGTCCGGGGCCTTGCGGCCTACACCGTGCCGAAGGTGGACCTGCTCATCAGCGCCATCTTCCGGTCGCAGGCCAACGCCCAGCCCGGCGCCGCCGTCGGAACGAACGGCGCGTCGCGGACGGCGACCTACCGCATGACGGCCGCGCAGTTCCAGGCCGCCACCGGCCGGGCGCTGGCTCCCGGACTGGCCACCCAGGACGTCGACCTGCTGCTCCCGGGCTCCGTCTACGGCGACCGCATCAACGCCGTCGACATGCGCTTCGCGAAGGTCGTGCGGGTCGGGCGGTACAAGGCCAACATCGGCCTGGACGTGTACAACCTGAAGAACAGCAACACGCCGACGGCCTACGAGACCGTCTACGACCCGGCGACGAACGGGGCGCGCTGGATGCAGCCGACGGCGGTGCTGCTGCCGCGGTTCATGCGGTTCAACGTCCAGGTCGACTTCTGACAATCGGAGCGTGACGGCGGGGCCGCCCGAGCCGTCGATGTA
>CAWULT010000163.1:0-9022 GCA_963923455.1 uncultured bacterium | reverse complement strand
CCGGTCACCGCGAGCGGCGTCGCCAGCGCGAGCGCGCACGGGCAGGTGACCACGAGCATGGCGATCGCGTTGTCCATCGCCTTCGACGGGTCGCGCACGATCCAGATGCCCACCGTGACGGCGGCGAGCACGAGGACGACGGCGATGAACTTGCCGGCGAGCCGGTCGGCCAGCCGCACCACGGGCGATCGGCGGCGCGCGCTCTCCTCGACCTCGTGCAGCAGCTGGCCCAGGCGGCTCGATTCGGCGGTCTCGGTCACGCGGACCCGCAGCGGCGCGCTCGCATTCACGGTACCCGCGTACACGACCGCGCCGGGTTCGACGTGCTTCGGCACGCTCTCGCCGGTGAGCAGCGAGAGGTCCACGGCACTGATGCCGCTCACGACGACGCCGTCGGCCGCGATGGTGTCGCCGGCGCGCACATCGAGCACCCAGCCCGGGAGCACGGCCTCGGCGGGGACTTCCCGGACGGCGTCGCCATCGGCCACGCGGGCCGTGGCCGGCGCGAGTGAACTGAGCAGTTCCGCGGCGTCGACGGCCGCGCGCTGCGCGCGCTGTTGCAGGAACCGGCCGACGAGCAGGAGGAAGATCAGCGTCGCGACGCCGTCGAAGTAGATTGGCCCGCTGTCGCGGATCGTGTTGATCGCCCCGTGCAGCCAGCCAATGCCGAGCGCGAGCGCGATCGGGACATCCATATGGAGCGCCCTGTTGCGCAGGGCGCCCCACGCGCTCTTGAAGAAGACACGGCCGGGCCAGAGGATCGACGGCGTCGTGAGCGCGAAGCTCCACCAGCGGAAGTAGCGCTCGAAGGCGTGGTCGATGCCGCCGAACCATCCGGCGTAGATCGCGAGCGCGATCATCATGACGTTGCCGGAGATCGCGCCCGCGACGCCGATGCGCACGAGGGCGGCCCGGTCCTCGGCGCGCCGTTCCCGCTCGGCGCGCGCGCCGCGGAACGGATGCGGGACGTACCCGAGCGAGTCGAGGAATCGCGCGACTTCCGAGAGCGGCGTCTTCGTGCGGTCCCACACGATCCGCGCCCGCGCGCGCGCCACGTCGAGCTCGGCGCTCGTGACGCCGGGAATCACCAGCGACACGCGCTCCACCAGCCAGACGCAAGAGGCACAGTGCACGTTCTCGAGGTAGAGCTCGACTTCCGCGAGGCCGTCGCCACGGTCGCGCACGTACAGCGAGGTGAAGGTGGCGTGGTCGAACTCCTCGAACCCGCGCCCGCTCGCGCGGACCCGGTCGCCGCGGCGCTCGGCGAACGCGTAGTAGTCGTCGAGGCCGTGCTCGTGGATGATCGCGTAGGCGGTCTCGCAGCCGGCGCAGCAGAACCGGCCGTCCTCGTCGCCGGACCGGCGGCTGTCGGGCACCGGGAGGCCGCAGTGGGCGCACGCGCCTCCGGCGCGTGCCGAGGGGGGCACGCGCTCAGTCGCGGGGCGAGTCACTGATGACGGTGTGGCGGGAGTGGACGGCGGGCGGCGTCGCCTGCAGGGCGCGCGCCACGGTCATCGACCCGATGGCAATCAGGGCGACGGCGGTCGCGATGGGCAGGTAGCGGCGCGCGGGTCCGAGCATGCGGTGCAGCCCGAGCGTCACGACCGCGAGCGCGGGCACGGTGCCGGCCCAGAACGCGGCCATCACGACGGCGCCATCAGCGGCCGAGCCGGTCGAAGCCGCGGAGGCGACGAACGCGTAAAGCCAGCCGCACGGCAGCAACGGCGCCACGGCGCCCAGGAGCAGAGCGCGGACGAGGGGCCGCCGGTGCGCGACGCCGCGGAGCATCGGCGAGACGATCCGGCGGGCGACTCCCGCCGCCGGCAGGCTGGGCAGGCGCACGCCGTAGAAGCCGAGGATCCGGGAGATGCCCCAGACGACGAGGAACGCGCCGGCGACGAGCGCCGCCGGGCGGACCACGCCGCGCACGGTCACGGCCGAGTCGACGCCGGCGCCGAGGCCCCCGGCCAGCGCGCCGAGCGCGACATACGCGGCCATGCGGGCGACATGATACGCGGCGCTCGCCCGCAGGCGGGCGAACGGCGCGGCGGAGACGTCGGCCGACGCGCAGGCCATGGCGCCGCACATCGCGGCGCAGTGCGCGCTGCCAAGCAGCGCGGCGCCGAAGGCCGACAGCGCAAGCGCGGTCACGGCGTGACGTCCACCCGGAGCGTGGGGGTGAAACGGTCCTGCGCCCGCTTCGCGTCGAGGCGGAGCTCCCAGAGGCCGTGCCGCGTGCTGGCGACGCGGGCCTCGTACGCCCCGTGGCCCAGTTCGGTGAACGTCGCCTCGTGATGCGTGCTGCCGTCGAGGTTGTGGATGGCGACGCCGGCGACGTGCGCACCGGCCACCGGCGCACCGTCACGGTCCGTCAGCGTGACCTGCAGGACGATTGCCGCCGGCGTGGCCGCCGCGCGGGCGGTCGCCGTCCAGCCGAGCGCGAGGTTCCCGCGTTCCTGCTGGATCGTCGTGTCGAACGCGACCGCCTTCTGGTAGTAGTCGGGCTCGATGGCGAAGGTCGGGTCGTGCGTGGCGGCGTAGAGCATGATGCCCTGGCCGCCGGCCGTCGCGACGAGGAGCGCGACCACGAACCAGGGCCACCACCAGCCAGGCGTGCGACGACGGGCGTCGGTCATCGGGATTCCTTGCCGGAGTGTTCGGATTCTTCCCGTTCGGGGCCGCGGAGCTTCCAGTCGAATTCGCGGCGGAACGACGAGCCGTCGGTGACTCGGAACCGCACCCGGTACGCATCGTGCTCGAAGGCCGACGACGGCGCGAGGACGAACATGCTGGTCGTGGCGGTGACGCCCGGCGCGACCGTCATCGGGATCTGCGGCGCGATCATGCGCGTGTTCGGCGCGTTGACGAGCTCCACCACGTACGTCCGCGGCGTGCCCGTGCGATTCGCGATGCGCACGCGGACCTGGTTGACGATCGTGTCGGCCGTGCCGCGCTCGAAGGGCGCGCCGACGGCGCCGAGCAGCGTCACGTCGGCCGCGTCACGCGTGCCGAGGTTGTAGAGGAACGCGCCGAAGAAGAGGCCGAACGCCGCAGGATAGAGGACCGTGCGGGGGCGGAGCAGGTGCCGCTTGTGGCCGGCGAGCGACTCCTGCGACGCGTAGCGGACGAGTCCCACGGGCTTGCCAACCTTCTGCATGACGGCGTCGCAGGCATCGGCGCACTGCGTGCAATGGATGCATTCCATCTGCAGGCCGTCGCGGATGTCGATGCCGGTCGGGCAGGTGAGGACGCAGGCGTTGCAGTCCACGCAATCGCCGAGCCCCTGCCGCTCGCCGGCGCCGTGGCCGCGGGGTTCACCGCGCGTGCGGTCGTACGCCACGATCAGCGACTGGCGGTCGAGCAGCACGGACTGCCAGCGGCCGTACGGGCATGCCACGAGGCAGGTCTGTTCGCGGAACCAGGTGAAGTCGAGGAACGCCGCGATCGTCACGCCCGCCATGATGAGGAACGCGGTGGGGTGGTCCGCCGGCGACGACGCCATCCAGCGCGCGAGGCGGTCGGTGCCGACGAAGTACGCGAGGAACGAGTTGCCGAGGATCGCGGCGAGCACCGCGTAGATCGCGTACTTCACGACGCGGCGCGGCGCGAAGTGGCGCCGGTCATTGTCGAGCTGACGGGACTGGGCGTATCCGCCCTCGATCCACCGCTCGATGGGGCGGAACAGGAACTCCATGTACACCGTCTGCGGGCACGCCCACCCGCACCAGACGCGGCCGAGGAGCGCCGTCATCAGGAAGACCGCGATCAGGAGGCTGATGCCCAGGAGCATGAGCAGCAGCGTGTCGGTCGGGAGAAACGTGGTGCCGAAGAGCGTGAACTCCCGCCGGGGGAGGTCGAGCAGGATGGCGGGCTTCCCCGCGATGCGGACGTGCGGCAGCGCGAGGAAGATTGTCATCAGCACCCACGCCACCGACCGCCGCCGGTTCCAGTAATTGCCGTGGTTCGGCTTGGGCCGGAGCCAGCGGCGGGATCCGTCGGCGTTCAGCGTCGCGAGGACGCGTTCGGTGGCGATGGGTGCAGCCAAGGGCGTTATGGCTTCTTCGCGGCCTTCGCGGCCGTGGTGTCGAGCGGCGTGCCATCCGGGTTCGCCGGCAGGCCTTCGGCAGCCTTCGGCTTGGCCGGCTTGGTGCCCTGGAGCGACCGCACGTACGCGGCCAGCGCCGTCACGTCATCCTGCTTGAGCACCTTGCCCCACGCCGGCATGCCCTTGGCGAGCACGCCTTCATTGATGGTGTTGCGCACGTCGATCGGCGTGCCGCCGTGGATCCAGCGGTCGTCGGTGAGGTTCGGGCCGATCAGGCCGCCGCCGTCGGGGAGGTGGCAGGCGACGCAGTTCGTCGCGAACAGCGTCTTGCCGGCCGCGATGGTGGCTGGGTCGGCGGCGCGCTTCGCCATGTCCTCGGCGGTCATCGCGGACTTGCCGAAGTCCGGATGCGCCGCAGCGAACGCGGCCATCTCCTTGGCGTACATCTCGTCCTTCTTGCCCCCGCTCCCGATGTCGCCGGGCGCGAGGTAGTAGACCGGCACGAGGATGATGGTGATGGCGAACAGGAGCAGCCACCACCGCGGCATCGGATTGTCGTACTCCTGGATGCCGTCGTACTCGTGTTCCATTGGGGGGCGATCATCGCCGGCGCGGGTCATCGGACGGCCTCGGAAGCGGTGGACGACGGCGTGGTGCCGTCGTCGAACGGGAGCTGCGCCGCGTGGTCGAACCGCGAGCGCTGCGACGGGAAGAAGACCGTCGCGAGGACGAGGAGGAACGCGAAGACAAAGAGCAGGAGCGCCACGACCGCGTAGCCCGACAGGCCCGAGGCGCCCACGATATCGGCAAGGCGCGTCATCTAGCGGCCTCCCGGTCCGGCCGCGACCGTCGGAGCCGGAGCCGGCGCCGACGCGGTGGCCTTGATGTCCATGCCCAGCCGCTCGAGGTACGCGACGAGGGCGACGATTTCCTTGTCGGCGAGGCCCGCGGGCCCGCCGGCGGCCTGGATCTGCGAGGCGAGCGCCGTGGCCTGCTCGCGCGCCATCGCCGGGGCCTTCGTGACGGCGTCGCCGTACGGTACGCCCAGCATCGCCATCACGTCCACCCGCTTCTGGATGCCGTCGAAGTCGAGGGCGTTCTGCGCCAGGTGCGGGTATGGCGGCATGATCGACTTGGGCGAGATCGCCCGCGGGTCGGCCATGTGCTGCACGTGCCAGAGCGGCGGATACTTCCCGCCCTCACGCGCGAGATCCGGGCCGATGCGGCGCGAGCCCCAGAGGAACGGATGGTCGTACACCGACTCGCCCGGCTTCGAGTAGTCGCCGTAGCGCTCGGTCTCGTGCCGGAAGGGGCGGATCATCTGCGAGTGGCAGTTGAAGCAGCCCTCGCGGATGTAGATGTCGCGGCCCGCGAGCTCAAGCGGCGTATACGGCTTGACGCTCGCGATAGTCGGGACGTTCGACTTGATGAGGAACGTCGGCAGGATCTCGAACAGCGACGCCACGATCACCGCGACGGCGGCCATGACCGTGAAGAACAGCGGGAGCCGTTCCCACCGGCGGTGCCAGGTGAGGCTCAGCAGGTTCGCGAACGCCCCAGTCGGCGCCGGCGCGTCGTGCGCGGCGGGCTGGGCCGAGAGCGGCGGGGCCTGCACGACCGGGACCTCGTACGTCGCCGGGCGGGCCGCCCACGTCTTGAACATGTTGTAGATGAAGATCACCGTGCCGGTGATGTAGAGCGTGCCGCCCGCGACGCGCACCCAGTACATGGGCATCAGGCGCATCGTGGTCTCGACGAAGTCCGGGTACTGGAGCCGGCCCGTCTCGTCGAACGCGCGCCACATCAGGCCCTGCGTGATGCCGGCGCTGTAGATCGCCGCGACGTAGAGCAGGATGCCGAAGGTGGCGAGCCAGAAATGGACTTCCGCGAGCTTCTTGCTGTGCAGCGGCGCCTGGAAGAGGCGCGGCGCCAGCCAGTAGCACATGCCGAACGTCAGCAGGCCGTTCCACCCGAGCGCGCCCGTGTGGACGTGGGCGATGATCCAGTCGGTGTAGTGCGCCAGCGAGTTCACGGTCTTGATCGAGAGCATCGGGCCCTCGAAGGTGCTCATGCCGTACGCGGTCACGGCGAGCACGAAGAACTTGAGCACCGGCTCCGTCGCCACCTTCTGCCACGCGCCGCGCAGCGTCAGGAGGCCGTTGATCATGCCGCCCCAGCTGGGCGCGATCAGCATGACCGAGAAGAGCATGCCGAGCGTGCTGGCCCAGTCCGGCAGGGCCGTGTAGTGCAGGTGGTGCGGGCCCGCCCAGATGTACAGGAAGACCAGCGTCCAGAAGTGCAGGATCGAGAGCTTGTACGAGAACACCGGCCGCTCGGCCGCCTTCGGCATGAAGTAGTACATCAGGCCGAGGAACGGCGTGGTCAGGAAGAACGCCACGGCGTTGTGCCCGTACCACCACTGCATGAAGGCGTCCTGCACGCCCGCGTAGATCGAGTAGCTCTTCAGCGGGCCCGCCGGGACCGACAGGTTGTTGAAGATGTGCAGGATGGCGACCGTCAGGATGCTGGCGATGTAGAACCAGATCGCGACGTAGAGGTGCCGCTCACGCCGCCTGGCGATCGTGCCGAAGAAGTTGATCGCGAACGCGACCCACACGACGGCGATCGCGATGTCGATCGGCCACTCCAGCTCCGCGTATTCCTTGGCCTGCGTGAAGCCAAGGGGGAGGGTGAGCGCCGCGGCGACGATGATGGCCTGCCAGCCCCAGAAGTGGAAGGCGGAGAGGCCGTCGCTGAACATTCGCGTCTTCAAGAGGCGCTGCGACGAGTAGTACGCGCCGGTGAAGATCGCGTTGCCCCCGAAGGCGAAGATCACGGCGTTCGTGTGGAGTGGCCGGAGCCGTCCGAACGCGAACCAGGGGGCGAGGTTCAGCGCCGGGTAGGCGAGCTGAATCGCGATGATGAGGCCGACGAGGAAGCCAACGAGGCCCCAGATGATCGTCGCCCACATGAACTTTCGTACGATCGCGTCGTCGTACGAGAACGACTCGAGTCGGGCTTCCATGCGGTGCCACTCCGCGTGTGCAGTGGTGGGAAGTCGGGCTGGAGGCAATAACCCAGCCACGCGCCGCCCTGCCGGGCCGCGCCTAGCAGGTGCAAGAAGCGGTCAACCCGACCGCCCTACAATAGGTTCAATTCCCGCAGCCGTGTAGGGAAATGTCCTACAGGGTCGACGAGCGCAAAGCGTTCACGATCACCGCCACGTCGATCGCCTCCTGCAGCAGCGCGCCAACCGTGGGCGGGATGAACCCGAACGCCGCGAACACCATCGCGACCGCGCTCAATCCCAGGCCCGCCAGGATGCTCTGCCGCGCGATGGCCGTCGCCCGCCGACCGATCCGGATGGCCGTCGTCACCCGCGTGACGTCGTCGGCGAGCAGGACGATGTCCGCCGCCTCGGCCGAGATGCCGCCGCCGTGCGCCGCAAGCGCGATGCCCACCGTGGCCGCGCTCAGCGCCGGCGCGTCGTTCGTCCCGTCGCCCGTCATGAGCACGCGGTGCCCGGTGGCCAGCAGCTCGCGCACGACCGCGACCTTCTGGTCCGGCAGCATGTCGCCGCGTGCCTCCGTGATTCCGAGCGACCGCGCCACCGCGGTGACGTTCTTCTCGTGGTCCCCCGACACCAGCAGCGTCCGCGTGACGCCGAGCGCGCGCAGTTCATCGAAGAACGCCGGCAGGCCGTCGCGCGTCCGGTCGGCGTAGGTGACGACGCCCGCGGCCACGCCGTTGATCGCCACGAACGCGCGCAGGCCGCTGCTCTCGGCCTGCGCCTCGATCAGCCGCGCTGCGGCGGTCGGCTGCTCCGCCGCGACGAACGACAGCGACCCGACCGAGACGAAGTGCCCGCCCGCCATGCCGCTCACCCCGCGGCCCGGGGTCTCCACGACCCGGTCGGCCCGGTCGAGCGGGATGGACCGCTGCTCGGCCTCGGCGACCAGCGTGCGGGCGAGCAGGTGGCCCGAGTGGTGCTCGACCGTCGCGGCGAGGGCAAGCAGCCGGGCCTCGGTGTAGTCGCCGATCGGCGTGATCCGCGCGACTTCGGGATAGCCGATCGTCAGCGTCCCGGTCTTGTCGAACACGGCCGCATCGACCGAGCCGATCTGCTCGAGCGCCGCGCCGGATCGTACGATGATCTGGTTGCGCGCGGCGCGATTGATGCCGCCGATGATCGCGACGGGCGTGGCGAGGATGAGCGGGCAGGGCGTGGCGACCACGAGGACGGCGAGCACCCGGAGCGGGTCGTGCGATGCCAGCCAGGCCAGCCCGCACGCGACGAGCGTCACGGGCGTGAACCAGACGGCGTAACGGTCGGCGAGCCGCTGGATGGGCGATTTCTGCGCCTGCGCGCTGCGCACGAGCTCGACGATCCTCGCGTAGAGGCTCTCGCTGGCCCGCGCCGTCGCGCGCACATGCAGCGCACTCTCGATGTTGACCGCGCCCGACCGCACGACGGAGCCCTCGCTCACGCGCTCCGGCGACGGCTCGCCCGTCAGGCGCGCGACCTCGAGGTGGGACCGGCCGGCGCTGACGATGCCGTCGCACGGCACCATCTCTCCCGGGCGGACGAGCAACTCGTCGCCGACGGCCACCTCTTCGGCGGCGATGTCCTCGGTGAGCGCCCCGCGCACCCGGTGGGCGATCTGCGGTGCCTGGGCCTCGAGTTCGCGCACGGCCGCCGAGGCGCGGCCCTCGGCGTACCGGTCGAGCAGTTCGCCGCCCGTCTGCATGAGGACGATCACGAGCCCGGCGATCGGCTGCTGGAGGGCGATCGCGGTGAGGATCGCCAGCGTCGCGACCACGTCGCTGGCAAAGTGGCCGCGGAGCATGCCGCGGATCGTCGCCCACGCCACGGGCAGTCCCGTGAGCGCCAGCAACGTGACGCCCGTGACGCGGGCGGCCGGCGCGCCAAGCACGGTGAGCGTCCCGGTGACCGCGAGTGCGGCGACGGCCTGTCTC
>CAWULT010000162.1:0-9067 GCA_963923455.1 uncultured bacterium | reverse complement strand
CTCTACGTCTCGTGGGCTCGGAGATGTGTATAAGAGACAGCCTTCAACGCCACCGTCAACGCCGAGATGCGTGTCGGCGGGCTGGAGGAGACGATTACCGTCACGGGCGAGGCGCCCGTCGTCGACGTGCAGAACGTCACCCAGCAGGTGACGCTCGGCAAGGAAGTCCTCGATTCGATCCCCGTGGGACGCAATCAGCACAACTTCGCGAACATGATTCCGGGGATGAACGGGCCGCAGGACTATGCCGGCACGAACAACCTGAATCTGAACACGATCACCGTCCATGGCAGCCGCGCCGACGACCAGCGCGTGATGATCGACGGCATGTCGATCAGCGCCACCTCGGGCAACGGTCAGTTGAGCAACTTCATCCCCGACATGACGTCCACGCAGGAAGTGGCGGTCAGCTACTCGGCCGGTTCGGCCGAGCAGGCGTTCGGCGGCGTGCAGATGAACATGATCCCCCGTGAAGGCGGCAATCAGTTCAAGGGGTCGATCTTCGCGACCGGCGCCAACGAGTCCTGGCAGTCGAACAACTACACGTCAGCGCTGCAGGCTGCTGGCCTGAGGACCCCTAACTCGCTGAAGGTGGTCTACGACGTCAATCCTGGCGTGGGCGGCCCGATCGTGAAGGACAAGCTGTGGTTCTATTCGGCGGCCCGGTGGCAGTCGACGCAGTCGTACATCGCCGGCCTGTACCTGAACAAGAACGCGGGCGACCCGACGAAGTGGACGTACGAGCCGGACACCACGCAGCGAGCGTTCCAGCCGTTGATCCAAAAGGCCTTCAACACCCGCGTGACCTGGCAGATCAGTCCGAAGAACAAGCTCGCCGTCTTCGGCGAGCACCAGTACCGGGTCTGGGAGCAGTTGTCGCCCACCATTTCGTACGAATCGGCGACCAAGTACGACTTCCCGGAGATGGACTTCTTCACCGGCAGCTACACCGCCACGATCAGCAACAAGTGGCTGTTCGACGCGAAGGCGTCGAACATGGTGCAGGGCTGGAAGGATCGCTATCCGAACGGAGGCGACAGCCTCGAGTTCACCAAGCCGCTGCCTGACGTGTACAAGACGCTGATCGCGGTCACCGAGCAGGGCGGCCAGATCCCCGGTCTGCTCTACCGGGGGGCCGGTCAGACAGGACTGGGGCCGTTCATTCGCGTGAAAGGCTACATCGCGTCCGCGCAGGCGTCGATGTCGTACATCACCGGCGCGCACGCGCTGAAGTTCGGGTTCCTCGACACGTTCGGCACCCGCCGCGAGGACTACACGAACATTCCCGCCAACGTGCGCTACCGGTTCAACAACGGCGTGCCGAACCAGATCACCGAGATCGCCACGCCCTACGGGTTCCGGAGCAACCTGGGCGGGGAGATCGGCATCTACGCCCAGGACAAGTGGACGCTCAACCGCATGACGGTCAATGCGGGCGTTCGCCTCGACTACCTGAACATCTACTTCCCCGAGCAGAGCCTCGGGCCGGGCAGCCTCGTGCCCAACCGCAACCTCACCTTCAAGCGGAACGACTACTTGAGCTGGAAGGACATTTCCCCGCGCATCGGCGTGGCGTACGACGTGTTCGGCAACGGCAAGACTGCCATCAAGGCCAATGCCGGCCGCTACGTCATAGCGCAGCGCCTGACCAGCAACTACACGAACCTCGGGAATCCCGTGAACGCGATGGCCAACTCGGTCACGCGTGCGTGGAACGACCGTGCCGGTCTCGGCATCGACGGAGACTACATCCCGCAGTGCGACCTCGTGAACCCGCTGGCCAACGGGGAATGCGGAACCATCAGCGACCTGCGTTTCGGCCAGCCGGTTCCGAGCACCGTGTCAGACCCTGCGATGCTCAAGGGCTGGGGGCTGCGTCCTGACCAGTGGGAGTACGAGCTCAGCGTCGCCCATCAGGTTGCGCCACGCATCGGCGTCGAGGTCGGGTACTTCCGGCGCAGCTACGGCAACTTCACGGTGACCGACAACACGCTCACCGGTGTCAACGACTACACCCGGTTCAGCATCCCTGTTCCGACCGACTCCCGGTTGCCGAACGGTGGCGGCTACACGGTGGGCGACCTGTACAACCTGAACCCGGACAAGGTGGGACAGGTCAACAACCTGTTCACGCAGGCCAGCAACTACGGCGATTACAAGGAGACCTGGAACGGCGTGGACGTGAACGTCAGCCTGCGCCTCGGGAAGGGCGCCCTGCTGCAGGGCGGCACCAGCACTGGCCGCACGTCGCTCGACGTCTGCGACCTTCGGGCGCAGCTGCCCGAACTCAGCATCACGGCGCCGTACGTCGTGAACTCGACGGCCCCCGTCTGCAACATTCCTGGCACGTTCCAGACGCAGGTGAAGCTGCTCGGCACCTACGCCGTGCCGAAGATCGACGTGCAGGTCGCCGCGACCTACCGGAGCCTTCCGGGCGTTGGCGTGGTGGCGAACTACGTGGCCGGAAACTCGGTGGTGCAGCCTTCGCTCGGACGGCCGCTGTCGGCCGGGGCCGCCAACGTGACGGTCAATCTCATCGAGCCAGGCACGATGTTCACGGAGCAGACCAACCTCCTTGACCTGCGCTTCTCGAAGATCGTTCGATTCGGCCGCTACCGCACGTCGGTGAATCTGGACCTGGCGAACGCGTTCAACTCGAGCGGCATCACGGCGGTCAACAACACCTTCACGGTGGCGGCGACCGGCAACACGTGGCAGATTCCGACGGGCATTCATCAGGCCCGCATCGCGAAGATCAGCGCGCAGTTCGACTTCTGACGCGTCGGAACGCGTGTGCTCCCTCGGGCAGCCGGCGCCGACCTCGGCGCCGGCTGCCCGGTCGTCTTCGTGTAGCCTGACCCGACTCGCTGGAGGCTGACATGTCCCGTTCGACCCGCCGCGCGTTCCTCGGCACCCTCGGGGCCGCCGCGGCTGCCTTTCCGGGGCTCGGTTCCCCGTCGATCCGCCTCGGCGCCAACCTGGCCGCGGCGGGTGGACAGGCGCAGGCGTCGTACGACCTCGTCATCAAGGGCGGCCGGGTCGTCGATCCCTCCCAGAAGATGAACGGCGCCCTCGACGTCGCCATCGCGAACGGGCGGATTGCCACCGTTGCGCCGAACATCCCGGCCGGCCAGGCCCGCCAGGTGTACGACGCTCGCGGCAAGATGGTGACGCCAGGCCTGATCAACGTGCACGCCCACGTGTACAAGCCGGTCTATCCCATCTCGGTCGACCCCGACGCCGTGGGCCTGCCCGCCGGGGTCACGACGATCGTCGATGCCGGGTCGGCCGGGGCGAGCACGTTTCCGGGGCTGCGCAAGTTCATCATCGAGACGGCGCCGACCCGCATCTACGCGATGTTGAACATCTCGTCGGTCGGCAATTTCGGCAACGAGCTGTACCTGAGCCCCACGTTCCAGCCGATCAACGTGCGCGCGGCCGTCAACACCATCAACGCCAACAAGGACCGGATCGTCGCCATCAAGGTGCGCATCAACGGCGACCACGCCGAACTGCAGCACGACCTCGAGGTGATGAAACGGGCCCGCCAGGCGGCCGACGAGACCGGCCTGCCGATCATGCTGCACTGGACGACCGACCGGGAGCTGCTGTCGCTGCTGAAGGCCGGCGACATCCTGACGCACACCTTCACGATCCCGACGCCGCGGGTCGACAACCTCTTCGGCGGCCCGACGCAGGCCGACAAAGTGCTGCCGCAGATCCTGGAGCTGAAGGACCGCGGCATCCTCACCGAAGGGCAGATGGTCAACTCGCACCACATGTGGGAGGTGTCCGAGAAGGCGTTCGCGCAGGGCTGGATTCCCGACCTGCTGGGGACCGACATGGGCGCCGTCGGCCCGGACATGCCCAACGGCATCCTGCTCCCGTGGACGATGACGCAGTATCTGCACATGGGGCTGTCCTTCGAGCAGGTGGTCGAGCGTGTGACCCTGACGGCGACGAAGGCCTTCAAGTTCCCGGAACGGATCGGCACGCTGCAGACCGGTGCCGCCGCCGACGTGACGGTCATCGACCTGCAGGAGGGGCGCTTCGAGCTGCTCGATCAGAAGGGACAGAAGCGCGTCGGCAATCGGAAGATCGTGCCGGTGGCCGCCATCCACGGCGGCACCCTCACGCGGATCGACCCGGCCGTGCACAATGCGAAGTTCGCGGGCGTGAAGGTCTGACACGCGCGTGCACCGGTACCTGGTCACCCTTGGGCTGGCGATGGTCGGCCTCGCCGCCGTCCTGGCCCAGCCGCGTGCCAGCGTGCTCGACGGCGTCTACACGCCCGCGCAGGCGACGCGCGGCGAGGCCGTCTACGAGTCGTCGTGCGCCATGTGCCACGAGGGCCAGGACGCGGACGGGCCCGAACTCGTCGGCAAGGCGTTCCTCGACCGGTGGCGCGAGGACTCGCTCGAGCCGCTGTTCACGTTCGTCCGGACCACCATGCCCGGCAACGCGCCCGGTGGCCTCGATGAGCGGGCCTACGCCGACGTGCTGGCCTACGTGCTCGACGCCAATGGGCTGCCGGCCGGCACGGCCGAGCTGACGCCGGCGATGATGGCCGCCATCGACTTCGTCGGCCCGGACGGCCCACGCCCGCTGGCGAACCTGACGGTCGTGCGTGCGGTAGGCTGTCTGGGCCAGGACGCGAACAACCGGTGGGTGCTGGCCCGGGCCGGCAGCCTCCGCCCGGTGCGGGGCCGGGTCGTGACCGGCACGTCTCCCGCGGAGTTGCAGGCGTCGGCCGCGCAGCCGCTCGGTGCGCTGACGTTTCCGCTGATGAGCGTCACGGCGGACGGGGCGTCACGGGCCGGGCACAAGGTGCAGGTCAAGGGCGTCCTGTCGCGGCAGAACACCGTCGATCGGATCAACGTGATGTCAATCGACTCGGTGGCGCCGACATGCGGATCGTGATCACCCACCGTCACACCGGGTGCCAGGTGAAGGGAGGCTCCGTGCGAACTCTCGTGGTCGCGCTGTGCATCGGCGTCGGCGCACTCGTCGCCGTGGATCGGCCCGCCGCTCAGCAGGCCGCACCGGGCCCAGCGGATCCCGCCGTGGTGCCTGCGGCGGTGCGTGCGGCGAACGCCCGGTTCGCGGGCGTCTGGAGGCTCGTCAGCGAGGAGACGCGCGACGCCAGCGGCCGCATCGTGCCGGGCGGCCCGAACGGCAGCGACGGCGGGCGGTTCGGCTACATCGTCTACGACCCGGTGGGCTACATGAGCGTCAACCTCGCGTGGCGCGATCAGCCGCCGTTCATGGGCCCGACCCCGACGCCGCAGCAGGCCGCCACCGCGCTGGCCCGCTACAATTCCTACTGGGGGTCGTTTGCCGTCAACGAGGCCACCGGAATCGTGACGCACCAGACCTTCGGTGCCGTCAGCCCCGGGTTCTCGGGGACCAACCAGGAGCGGCGATTCAGCTTCGACGGGAACCGGCTGACGCTGCGGCCCCCGACCGCCGCCAACGGCGACCAGCGGGCGCTGACGTGGGAACGCGTGCCGGACCTGGCGACCTTGACGCCGATGCACCGCCGGCTGATCGGGATCTGGAAGCTGGTGTCGTTCGAGCGGCGCACCGCGAAAGGGGAGGTGCGGTCGTCGTATCCCGGCCAGACGGGCTTCATCGTCTACACCGCGTCCGGCCACGTGATGGTGCACATGATGCAGCCCTATCGCCGGCGCTTCGTCGGACCGTCGCCGACGCCGGACGAGACGCTCGCCACGTACCGCAGCTACACGAGCTACTTCGGCGAGTACACGGTGCACGAGCGCGAGGGGTACGTGGTGCACCACATCGCGTCGACGTTCAACTCGGGCGCCATCGGCACCGACTTCCAGCGGTTCGTCGAGCTGTCGGGCCGGCGGCTGACGCTTCGGGCGCCGGTCACCCGTGACGCCGCCGGCGAGGAGATCCACCCGATGATCGTGTGGGAACGGCTCAGTGACTGACTGCGGCCCGCTGCCCGGGGCCGCGCCGCGGCGGCCCGCGGCTGCGCTGGCCGGCACGGGTCGTTTCGCGGCGAAATACCGGTGCCTAGCTACACGCAATTAGGTGTGTTGACCGGTCACCAACGCGGTTCCTAACATGCGAACGGGTCTGGAAAGGCGGGGCATGGTTCGAAGAATTCTCGTCGGCGGGTTCCTGGCCGCCACGGCCGTCACGGCCGTGTCCGGCCAGGGCCAGGGGGCGTCGGCGCCGCGCACGGCGCCGAGGCGGGTCGCGTCGGCTGCGCCGGCGCCGGCGGCTGCCGCCGCGACGCACCGGGCGGTGCTCGACAAGTACTGCGTCAGCTGCCACAACGCGCGCGTCAAGACAGGGGGGCTCTCCCTGGACTCGCTCGACATGTCGCGGCTGCCCGACCACGCGGAGCTCGTCGAGAAGCTCTCGCTGAAGCTGCGCGCCGGCCTGATGCCCCCGCCGCGGATGCCTCGTCCTGACAAGGCCACGCTCGACGGACTCGTCACGTGGATGGAGCAGCAGGTCGACAGCCGCGCGGTCACCAACCTCGCGGCCCCGGGTATCCACCGCCTGAACCGGACGGAGTACCAGAACGTCGTGCGGGACCTGCTCGGCCTGCGGATCGACCCGGCTCGGTACCTGCCGTCCGACAACTCGACGCACGGGTTCGACAACATTGCCGGCGCCCTGACCATGTCGCCGGCGCTGATGGAGTCGTACCTGGCCGCGGCCAGCAAGATCAGCCGGCTGGCCATGGCCTCGAACACGGCGCCGTCCTTCGTCGAGTTCAACGTGCCCGACGACGCGACGCAGAACTACCATATCGAGGGGCTGCCGTTCGGCACCCGCGGCGGCCTGCTGGTCGAGCACGAGTTCCCGGCCGACGGCGAGTACGTGTTCAAGGTCGTGCCCGTGTTCGAGGGCAACATGGGGCAGGCCAACGACCCCTTCGGCCAGATCCAGCGCGAACGCCTGGTCGTGACCGTCGATGGCCGCCAGGTGCACGCGTTCGACTGGGACAAGGAGATGCGGGGTGCCCCGCGCAGCGGCGTGCCCACCCCGCCCATCGCGGTCAAGGCCGGCCTGCGCAAGATCGGCGTGACGTTCGCCGCGACGCACTACGCGCCCGACAACAACATCAACGAGGTCTTCCGCCGCGCGACCATCGAAACCGGCGGCATCCCCGGCTACGAGTTCTTCCCTCATGTCGGCAAGGTGCGCATCGAGGGCCCTCAGCACGCCGCGCGCGCCGCCGAGCCGCCGAGCCGCCAGCGGATCCTCGTGTGCCGTCCGCCGGCCGGCGCCGCCCCCGGGCAGGAGGAGGCGTGCGCACGCCAGATCCTGGGGACGCTGGCGCGCCGGGCCTACCGCCGGCCCGTCGCGGCCGCCGACGTGGACGTGCTGATGGAGTTCTACACGTCGGGGCGCCGCGGCGGCACCTTCGACGACGGCGTCGAGAAGGGCCTGCGCCGGCTGCTCGCCGACCCCGAGTTCATCTACCGGCGTGAGGTCGCGCCCGCGGCCGTGCCCGCCGGGAGCGCCTACCGCATCAGCGACCTCGCCCTGGCGTCGCGGCTGTCGTTCTTCCTGTGGAGCAGCATTCCGGACGAGGAACTGCTGACGCTGGCGGAGCAGCGGCGGCTGCGGCAGCCGGCGGTGATCGAGGCGCAGGTGCGCCGCATGCTGGCCGACCCCCGATCGACGGCGCTCATCGACAACTTCGCCGGCCAGTGGCTGAACCTCCGGGCGCTCAGCACCGTCGTGCCGAATCCGAGCGTGTTCCCGGACTTCGACGACAACCTTCGGCAGGCGTTCCGCCGCGAGGTCGAGCTGCTGTTCGACAGCATCGTCCACGAAGACCGCAGCGTGCTGGACCTGTTGAACGCCGACTACACGTTCATCAACGAGCGGCTGGCCCGGCACTATGGGATTCCCAACGTCTACGGCAGCCGGTTCCGGCGCGTGACGCTCGGGCCCGAGCTCGACTACCGTCGCGGCCTGCTGGGCAAGGGCGCGTGGATGAGCGTGACGTCGCAGGCCACGCGCACGTCGCCCGTCACGCGCGGCAAGAGCTTCCTGGAGACGTTCCTCGGCGTCAGCCCGCCGACGCCGCCGCCGAACGTGCCGATGATCAAGGCGTCGGCGCAGGACAACACGGGCAGCGCGAAGGAACCGACCATGCGCGAGCGCATGGAGATGCACCATCAGAACCCCACGTGCGCGAGCTGCCACAACCTGTTCGAGCCGATCGGGATCGCGCTCGAGAACTTCGACGGCATCGGCGCGTGGCGCGACAAGGACGAGGGGCAGCCGATCGACCCGGTCGTCTCGCTGGCCGACGGCACGCGGATCGACGGAGCCGCGAGCCTGCGGAAGTTCCTGACGCAGAACTCGGCGCTGTTCGTGCGCCTGGTCGCCGAGAAGCTGCTGACCTATGCGCTGGGCCGGGGCGTCGAGACCGAGGACATGCCGCTCGTGCGCGCGCTCGCGCGCGACGCGGCTGCCCGCGACCACCGCTTCTCGGCGCTCGTGCTGGGGGTGGTCCGGAGCGCCCCCTTCCAGAACAACGTCAAGGGTGTCGGTGTCGAGGTGTCGCAGCGCGCCGCGCGCTGAGCACCGGACGAGGACAGTGATGTTCATTGCGAAGAAGCACATTCCCCGGCGGACGTTCCTCCGGGGCACGGGCGTGGCGCTGGCGCTGCCGCTGCTCGACGCGATGGTGCCGGCGGCGACCGTGCTGGCGCAGACGGCCGCCACGCCGAAGCCGCGGTTCGTCGCCAACTTCATCCCGCACGGCATGGCGCCGGGCTTCTGGGTGCCCGAGAAGGTGGGCACCGGCTTCACCCTGCCGCCGATCTTCGAGCCGCTGGCACCGTACCGGAAGCAGACGGTGATCCTGAGCGGGTTGCACGCCCGCTCGGCCGAGGCGCCCGAGGGGCAGAGCCCGCCCGACCACTGGGTGGCGTCGGCCTTCCTGTCGGCCAACAAGCCCAAGCGCACGGCGGGCGCCGACATCCACAACGGCACGACGATCGACCAGCTGATCGCCCAGAAGATCGGCCAGGACACGCTGCTGCCCTCGATGCAGTTCGCGGTCGAA
>CAWULT010000161.1:0-9104 GCA_963923455.1 uncultured bacterium | reverse complement strand
CGTACAAGCAGGTGGCCTACGAGGTGTATCAGGCCGTCAGCGCCAAGCGGCCCGCGCCCGAGCCCAACTACAACGTGGCCAGGCAGACCAAGGTCGTGATCGGCATCTCGAAGGTGCCCGGGTCGAAGAACGTGCTGAAGGCGATGACGCTGTCGCGTGGCGGCACGGCCGTCGAGCCGGTGAGCCGCACCGTGGACGCCGGCGCCGGCAACTTCATCTTCGACTTTCCGGCCGTCGCACCGACGGCGACCGTCACGCTCGAGCTGACCGGCACCACGGGCAAGCAGGTCTGCACGATCGATCGCGCCACGCTGGCGCGGCTGCGGTAGGCGGAGTCGGGGGATGGCTGCCACGCAATCGCACTTCGCCCTGCGCGCACGCTGTGTCGCCGCGCTGACGCTGGGCCTGACCGCCGCGGCCGCGGCGCAGGTGCCCCTGTCCGAGGAGCCGCGCCACAAGGTCGTCTTCGCCAACGCGGACCTGCGCGTCCTCGACGTCCTGATTCCGCCCGGCGACGTCACGCTCGACCACCGGCACGACCGCGATCTGGTGACCGTGTCGATGAACGACGGCGCCGATACGCGGGTGCAGGCGCCAGGGCAGGCGAGCGTGGCCCGGCCGCGGCGGCCGCTCGGTGACACGACCGTCGCCCAGTACGTCGGCGCCCCGGCCAGTCACCGGATCGAGAACGTGGGGAGCGCGCCGTACCATCTGTTCGCCGTGGAGAACCAGCATGCCGCCGGCTGGTCCGCCGCGCCGGCGGCCACCGGTCTCGGCACGACCCTGACCAACGACACGCGAACGTTCCGCACCTACGACGTGCGCCTCGGCCGCGACAGCGCCCAGGTGTCGCACACCCACGCGGTGCCGACCATCGTCGTCCTGATCAACGGACTGGTGATGTCGGAAGGGCCGGACGCGCAGGCGAAGGCACTCGCGCCCGCGCCGGTCGGCATGAAGCAGCTGGCGCAGCCGGGGCAGTGGCTGCTCGTACCCGCCGGCGACACGCATCACCTGGTGCGGCTGTCGACCGGCGAGGGGCGCGTGGTCGAAATCGAGGTGCGCTGAGCGCGGGAAGCGTCCGCGCGCCGCGTTCCATGACGACCGTCATCTACAAGATCGTCCCGGCGGCCCTGTGGGCGGAGGCCGTTGCGTGCGGCGCGTTCGCGGGCTCGCCCGTGGACGTGCGCGACGGGTTCATTCACTTCTCCACGGGTGCCCAGGCCGCGGAAACCGCCGCCAGGCATTTCGCCGGCGTCGACGGCCTGGTGCTGGTGGCGGTGCCCGTCGCTCCGCTCGGAGACGCGCTGCGCTGGGAACCGTCGAGGGGCGGGGCGCTCTTCCCGCACTTGTACGGGCCGCTGCCGACCGAGTGCGTGTCGTGGGTGAGGCCGCTGCCGCTCGTGGACGGCCGGCACGTCTTTCCCCGGCTGGGCCAGGAGCAGGCCTAGCGCCCCCGTCACCGCGACGGGGCCCGCTACGCCATCAGGGCACTCGCGTCGGTGACGCCCCAGTGCTCCACCGCTTTGCCGTCGCGGACCCGCGTCCAGTCGCAGAACGGCACGCGGATCTCCTTGCCCGACGGAGGGGCGCCCATGAACTCGCCGACGTGCGTGCCGGTCATCGTCCCCCGGACGATCACCATGTCCCCCTCGGCCGCGATCGCGTCGACGTTCATGCGAAACCCCGAGAAGGCCTTCCGCAACTGTTCGAAGAGCATGCCGACGCCCTGCTTCGTTGGCGGGAGCCCAGGGAAGGCTTCGTGCTCCACGAAGTCGTCCGCGAGCTTCGCCAGGAACGCGCCCGTGTCGCCCCGGTTGATGTCGCCGTAGAACCCGCGGACCAGCGCCTTGTTTTGTTCGGACATGCGGCCTCCTGTCAGACGGTGCGCGTCATCATACCCGCCTCCGTGCTGCCGACGCCGGTCGTGTCGGAGGCCGTACGTGGCAAGGGCCGGTGGACGGCGTCCACCGGCCCTGCCAGGGTTGTCGAACGTGCCTTCCGGGTTTAGAAGTCCACGGTCGCGTTGAACCGCGCGTACCGCGGGTTCAGGATGGCGTTCGGCCGCAGCCACGTGGCCCCGTTCGCACCGAAGTTCTGGTTGAAGCTGGTCCCCATGTTGGCGTTGAACAGGTTGTAGAGGTCGAAGCCGACGTTGGCCTTGATGCGGCCGAGGCGGACGATCTTCGCCACCCGCATGTCCACCGTGTTCAGGCGAGCGGGGTAGACGTCGCCGAGGCGCGCCAGGTCCAGCGTCACCTGCGGTGCGTTGCCGGCGACGGGGCGCCCGAGCTGTGCCACCACGTTCGCTGCCGTCTCGAAGTAGTTGGCGCTCTGCGACAGGCCGTTCGACGCGGGGTCGTTGGTGGCCAGCACGTTCGGCTGCGATCGCAGGATGCCGCTGACCTGCACGTCGATCTTGGGCACCACGTAGTTGGCCAGCCCGCGCCACGCCGCCAACCACGGCTCTTCGACGCGGCAGGCGTCCACGTCGCGGTTGGCCAGCAGCCCGCCACCCTGGTACAGCTCCGGCAGCCGTGCGGCGATGTCGCACAGGTCGCGCACGCCGCCGCCCGTCGTGAAGCCGCCCTGCAGCGTCAGCCCGTTGCTCGTGCGGGCGTTCACCGTCATCTCGACGCCCTGCCAGTAGAAGGTCGGGTCGCCGCCGTAGTCCTTGGCCAGCGCCAGGTAGTTGTCCACCCGGCCGAACGCCGAGGGCTTCAGCAGGGGATAGCTCAACTGCTGGCCACTCGTGGGCAGGTCGGGATGGCTCGGCACCGTGAACCGGTACAGGTCGAAGTCCGAGGGCCCGATGGCCCGGTTGTCGGTGAACGTGAAGTTGCCCCACGACCGGCGGCTGTAGCCGAACTCGACCGACACCCGCGGCAGCACCTGCTGCTGGACGGAGGCGGCGAACTGCCAGTCGAAGGGCCGCACGTTCCAGCCGCTCAACAGATCAGGGCTGACCACCGTGGCCGTGCTGCGCACGGAGCCGCTGTCGCGGAAGCCGAAGAAGTTCTGGTTGTCGAGGGCGCCGCATTCCCCGTTGGCCGACGCGACGTTCAGGTCGCACTGGGGGACGAAGTCGCGGTTCGCGTCGTTCCAGGCCCGGTTCGCCGTCTGGGCGAACGTCGCCGCGGGGTTGGTGCCGATGTACACCCCGTCGTTGGCGGCATACTGCCAGTACTTCGACAGGTTGGCCTTGATGGCGGTCTTGCCGTTGCCGAACACGTCATAGGCCAGGCCCATGCGCGGGGCGACGTCGTGGTAGCCGGTCACACCCTTCGCGCTGTCGAGCGTCCGCTTCGGCCCGCCGAACCGGCTGTCGCCCTGGAGTCCGTTCAGCCCCGCGGGGAAGAAGCTCCAGGCGTGCTCGTACCGCAGCGCGCCCTGCAGCGTCACCCGGTTGCGCGTCCACTGATCCTGCACGTAGAAGGCGTCCCAGCGCGTGCGGTTGGCCTGCTTCCACGGCGTGATGCGCTGCGTGATCTGGTTGGGTACGCCTCCGAGGAAGCGGTACTGCAGCCCGTGCGACGCGAAGTCGCCGAAGATGTCGGTGACCTCGTACGCCGCCTGATAGCCCACCTTCATGCTGTGTGCGCCGGTGACGTAGGCCATCGACGCGCGCCACGTGTTGTGCGTCTGGTAGTTGTTGTTCAGCCCGGCGTAGCCGTGATAGACCATGTTCGGCACGGGCACGCCGCCGGCGATGCTCTGTTCCTGCACCGGGATGAACGGTTCGACCGTCAGCGCACCGGAGGGCGCCGTCGGGTTCCAGTTGCTCAGGAACTGCGAATAGGCCGCTTCGAGCAGCAGCTTGTTGGTGACCGGGGCCGAGTACGAGAACTGCATGATGTGGTCCCGGCCGTCCTGGCTCATCGTGGACTCCGGCGACCACGTGCCGAACCCGTACACAGCGGCCCAGCCCGACTCGCGCACGCGGCACCCATCGCCGTCGGTGGTGTAGGTGCTGCCGGCGCAGACGAACTGCTTGTCGAAGGAGGCGCTGACCTTGTTCCGCTCGGAGAGCTGCGCCGTGATGCGCCCGGCCAGCGACTTGCGGCTGTTGGACGTGCGCGACGTGATGCTGCGGTCGGCCACGTAGTCCCACCGCGCCGGGTTGCCGGCGTTCGCGTTCCCGAAGCGGCCGGCGATGTCGGTGTACTCGCCGAACGTGCGCGCCGTGCCGAAGAACCACACCTTGTCGCGCACGATGGGCCCGCCCATCGAGTAGCTGGTGTCCCAGTTCCGGATGATCTTGGTGGGGCTGGGGATGCCGAACGACCGCAGTTCGTCGTCCACGTTGTTGCCCTGCGACCAGGACCCGGCCAGGTTGGAGAAGAACGTGCCGGAGAAGTTGTTGCCGCCGCTCTTCGGCACGATGTTGAACTGGGGGCCGCCGCGGTCGGCCTCACCGAGCCCGCCGGCCACGGTGAGCTGAACTTCCTGGGCGTTCACGGTGTCGTAGCCGAAGCCGGCCACGCCGCCGCCGTTGAACGCCGAGCCGACGTTCATGCCGTCGATCTGCACGGTGCCCTCGTTGCTGCGGCCCCCGCGCGAGGTGAAGAAGATCATGCCCGGGTTCGTGCCGCCACTCTGCGTGCCGTTGGACTGGATGCCGGACGACACTGCGAGCAGGTTGCCGTAGCCGCGGGAGGCCGGCAGCGCTGCCAGCACCTCGTCGCTCAGCACCTGCTGGACGCGCGTGCTGTTCTGCACATCGACCACCGGTGTTTCGCCCGTGACCGTGATCGTCTCCTGGATGCCGCCCACCCGCATCTCGGCGTTGAGGGTCAGCGTGACGCCCGTCTGCACCTGCACGCCCTCCCGCTTCACGGTGGAGAAGCCGGGCAGGGTGTAGGTGACGGTGTAGACGCCCGCGGACAGCGTGTCCAGGCGGTACTGCCCGGCGCCGTCACTGACCGAGGTTCGGACCTTCTCGATCAGCGCCGGGCTGGCGGCCTCGATGGTGACGCCCGGCAGTACAGCGCCCGAGGCGTCGCGCACGACACCGGCAATCGACTGCGCGGATGCCAGGGCCGGCATCATCGCGACACACATGGCAGCCAGCGATACTCGAATCGCCGCTGCCCCGACACGGAATGCTTGCATCCTCGTCCTCCTCGCCTTCTCGGAACCCGCTCCGCCAGGGGAACCCGGCTAGCCGAGCCGGGATCATAGCCTAAAAGGGGTAGTTGATTCGGAGCCGGTATTCAACGCGGCCTCTGGACTTCGCGGTGAGTGGCTGTTTCGGTCGGGGCCGGCGCCAGCCGGCTGGTCCTGCTGCCTCGCGTCGCAGTTTGCGTTTGGCCGGATGGCCTGCGTTCGCTAAACTACTGATTCCGCTTGAACACCACCCCAGCGCGCAGACAAGGCGCCGGGGCCCCCGGCCGGAGAGATGTCCGAGTGGTTGAAGGAGCACGCTTGGAAAGCGTGTGTAGGGGAAACCCTACCGAGGGTTCGAATCCCTCTCTCTCCGCCAATTCCCTCCTACGGCACGCGTGGCGTCTCGAGCGGTTCTACGGCAGCGCGTAGACGACGACACGCGCGGGCCCGGCCTTCACGTTCCACGTCGACGCGTTCATCCCCGTCGCGGCCGCCACGTACTGCCGGCCGCCCGCCTCGTAGGTGATCACGCCTCCCCCGATGGCCTTGCCGGTGGCCTGTCGCCACAGTTCCCGGCCCGTTGCGGCATCGAGGGCGAGCAAGTGCCCGTCGAGGTCGCCGGTGAACACCACGCCGCCGGCCGTGGCCGTGACGGCGGCCACCATCGGCTTCGGGGTCTGCACCTTCCACCGGATCTGTCCGCTCTCGGGATCGAAGGCCGTGATCCACCCCTTCCACCGGTCCACCGGATCGTGGCGGCCGAACAGCCAGCCGTCGGCCAGCTCGGCGCCGGTCCATGGCTGGCCGGGCGCGCCCTTCGTCTTGCCCGGCGGTTCCATCCTGACCGACGTGCACCAGTCGATCGCATTGACGTAGAGCAGGCCGAGTCCGGGATGGTACGAGGGGCCGTTCCACTCGACACCGCCCTGCACGCCGGGGCAGAACCGGGTCTCCCGTTCGGCCGAGAGCGGCGCCTCGGCGTTCTCGCTCGTCGTCACCAGGGCCTTGCTGCGCACAATGAGCCGATCCGCGGCGGGCTCGCCGGAGGCCGTCGTCGACACGGCACCCCGGTCGATGTTGTAGACGTGGCCGTCCTTCGAGCCGGCGGCGACGAAGGGCCGTCCGCTCTTCGTGGTGATGAGCGCCGGCGGCGCCGCGAGGTCCCAATCGTGGAAGTCTCCCTTGAGGGGCTGCACGAATGCCAGGAGCCGCCCCGTCTTCGCGTCGAGGGCGAGGAGGGCGTTGGTGTACAGGTTGTCGCCCGGCCGCAGGGTGTGCGCGAAGTCCGGGGCGGGGTTTCCGGCGGGCACGTAGAGAATGCCGAGCGACTCGTCCAGCGCGAAGCTCGTCCACATGGCGCCGCCGCTGGGCGGATTGTCCGCCGACGCCTTCGTCCACGTCGCCCGCGCCGGCCCTGACGCGGGCACCGTGTTGAACTGCCAGACCACGCGTCCGGTGGCGCCATCGAGAGCGGAGACGCGCCCGGTGACGCCGTAGTTGTCGCCGCCCGCATTGCCCACGAAGACCAGCCCCTGCCAGGCCACTGGCGCCATCGGCACGGATTCGCCCTTCTTCGGGTCGCCGATCGCCACGTCCCAGAGCAGCGTCCCGTCCGCGGCGCTGAGGGCGAGGACGTGCGCGTCCCCCGTGCCGCGGAACAGGCGGCCGTCGCTGTAGGCCACACCCCGGTTCACCATCAGGAACGTGTCGGGTTCCGGCCGCACGTGCGTCCAGACCTGCCGGCAGGAGGCGCCGTCCACGGCGTAGGTGTGGTTGAAGAGCGTGAAATAGAGCACGCCGCCCACGGCGACGATGCCGCTCTGGAAGTTGACCGCTTCCGGCGCGTCGAAGACGCAGGTCTGCCGGAGCTGTCCCACGTTGGCCGCCGTCACCTGGGCGAGCGGCGAGAAGCGGTCACCCGCGAGGGGGCCGTTGTAGGTGACCCAGTCGCCGGTGCGCTGCGCGGGCGTCGCGGCGGCGGACGACGCGGCGCCCGTCGCTGCCCCCGACGCGCCCGAGTCCGCGGGTCGCGCGGGGGAGCACGCGGCGCCCGCCACGAGGCCGCAGAGGCAGAGGGCCGCGCCGGCGCGGCGCGCCCGGGGTGTCAACAGTGTCATGTCGTGCGCTCCTGGCCCGGCGGGCCCGTCATTCGATGCGGATGATGCCGCGGCGGATGGCCTTCGCCACGGCGGCCGTGCGGTCGTGCACGTCGAGCTTGGTGTAGATGTTCTTGACGTGCATGCCGACCGTGTCCGTGCTCAGGCTCAGCGCGACGGCGATCTCCTTGTTGCGCATGCCCTCGGCCACCAGCTCGAGCACCTGTCGCTCGCGCAGGCTCAGCGTGGGCTGGCGGGCCCGTTCGTCGAGCGCCTGCTGGATCTCGGGCGTCACGACGCGGCGGCCGGCGTGCACCGCGCGGATGACGTCGATCAGGTCGTCGGAGATGGCGTCCTTCAGCACGTAGCCCATCGCGCCGGCGTCGAAGGCCCGGTGGACGTCCTCGCTGCTGCCGTACATCGTCAGCACGATGACCCGCGCGGCCGGGTCGACCTCCCGGATGCGCCTGATGGCGTCGGGGCCGCTCGCGCCGCGCAGCTGCAGGTCCATCAGCGTGACGTCGGGGCGGCTCGCCACGAACTGCGCCAGCGCCTGCTCGCCGCTGCTGGCCTCGGCCACCACCTTCATGTCCGGCTGTACGTCGACGATCCGCGCCACGCCCTCGCGAATCAGGCGGTGGTCGTCGACGCACAGGACCCGAATGGGCCCGTCCGCTACTGCCATTCGTTCGTCACCTTCGCGACCGCGCGGACGGTCGTGCCCGCGCCCGGCGTGCTCTCGATGTGCAGCTCGCCCCCGACGTGCTCGGCGCGTTCGCGCATGGTCACGAGGCCGAAGTGCTCGGTGGCCTCGGGTGACGAAGCGGCCTGCGTGGCCGGGTCGAAGCCGCAGCCGTCGTCCGTGATGGTCAGCGTCACGCGCGGGCCGTCGTAGACGACGCCGATGTCGATGTGGGTGGCGCGCCCGTGGCGGATGGCGTTGGTCACGGCCTCCTGCGCGATGCGGAACAGCTGCAGGTCGCCGTCGGGCGAGGCCTCGGTCGGGCGCCGGCCCGACACCTGTACCGCAGGCCGGACGCCGTGGCGGGCCGCCGTGTCCTCGGCGAGCTGCGCCAGCGATTCGGCGAGCCGCGGCGTGCCCATGGGATGGCGCCGCAATTCCAGGATCGACGCGCGCGCGTCGCGGACGGACCGGTCGACCTGCCGCCGCAGGCGGCGCAGCGCGGTCGAGAGGCGCTCGTCCGGCGGCGGCGTGCCGGTGGCCAGCGCCTCGAGCTCGGGGCCGAGGGCGGCCAGGCTCTGGAGCAGGGTGTCGTGCATCTCACGGCCGAGGCGCGTGCGCTCGGCGATGACGAGCGCGTAGCGGGCCCGGACTGCGCGCACCCGGAGGCGCGCCGCGGCACTGACGGTGCCCACGAGCAGCAGGCCGACCGCCATCAGGAACCAGCGGCTCGAGTAGAACGGCGGCTCCACCGTGAAGGTCCACAGCGAGGCCTCACTCCACGGGCCTCCCTCGGTGGCGGCGACGCGGAGGCGATAGTCGCCCGCCCGGAGATTGGGGTACGTGGCCGTGCGCTCGCTCGCGTCGTACACCCAGTCGGCGTCGGCCCCGTCGAGCCTGTGTCGGAAGCGCAGCTTGGACGTGCCCGACAGGCTGAGGGTCGAGTAGTCGAGCCGCACGGTGCTGCCGTTGTCGAAGCGCCCGACGGCCGCCGGGTCCACGCGTTCGCCGTTGACCGTGACGGCCTCCAGGGTGGGCGTCGAGGCCCGGCGCGGCTGCCTCAGCTGGCGGGGATCGATGATCGTCATGCTCGGCGCGTCGACGACCCAGATGCGGCCGCTGAGGTCACGCACGCCGGCCGTGCCGCTCTGCCACACCTGCGAGCCGGGCTGCAGCCCGTCGCTCTCGTCGTACAGGGTGTACGTCAGGCGATGGCGGGG
>CAWULT010000160.1:0-9117 GCA_963923455.1 uncultured bacterium | reverse complement strand
CCTGCCCGCGGCACCGACCGCGGTGGCGCTGCCGACCGTGTCGGCCGAAGTCACGGGCCCGGGCCCGATGTTCGACTCGGCGCCGTCGCTCGCGCCGGGCAAGGGCCTCGCCGCCTACGGCTACGACGCGCACGAGTACCTGATCTCGGGCACCGCCAACGGCGAGCCCTACACGACGCGCCTCGTCGTCCGAAAGCCGCGCGACATGTCGAAATTCAGCGGCCTGGTGCTGGCCGAGGCGATGCACGGCAGCGGCGCCGCGCACATGTTCGAGTTCACCTCGATCTACACGATGGCGTCGGGCCACGTCGCGGTCGAGGTGCTGACGACGCCGCCGGCGCAGTTCGTCGCGCTGAACGAGCCGCGCTACCGCGCGCTGAAGCTGAACGGGGCGCAGACCAACGAGATTCTCGCGCAGGCCGGCGCCCTCGTCCGCGAGGGCGCGGTGATCGGCGCGCCCGTCCGGAAGATGGTGCTCGCCGGCACCTCGATGACGGCCGGCGTGCTCGTCAACTACCTGCCGGCGCACATGGTGTACCGGACGCCGGCGATGCAGCGCATCTACGACGGCTTCCTGCCGATGTCGAACGGCGCGATGATCCGCGACGTCGACGTGCCGGTGATCCACGTGCCGACGATGCACGAGGTCAGCGGCAACATCACCAACAAGCAGGACGGCGACGAGCCCGGCAAACAGTACCGGCTCTACGAGTTTGCCGGCCTGGGGCACATCGACACGCGCGACAGCGTGCGGCTCAAGCCCAATCCGTGCCAGCTGCCGCTCAGCACGTTCCCCGTGCAGGCGTACATGTCGGTGGCCCTCGATCACCTGTTCAAGTGGGTCGACCGGGGCATCGTGCCGCCGCGGGCCGACCGGATCCTGCTCGACCGCGACGAGTACAACGACGGCTCGATGATGGCGCTCGACGAGCGTGGCAATCCCCGCGGCGGGATCCGGACCACGTACGTCGACGTGCCGACCGTGAAGTACACCATCCGCCCGCCGGCCCTCTCGCCGGTCGTGGCCAACGCCAGCCCCTACATCGCGGCGGGCGGGCAGAACGCGGCCAACCTGATGTGCGGGCTCAGCACGTCGCAGGCGGCGTTCGACGCGGCCACGCTGAAGCGGCTCTACAAGACGAAGGGCGCGTACGTGAAGGCCGTCGAGACGCGCCTGACGCAGCTCGAGAAGGCTGGCTGGTCGCTGCCGCTGTACCGCGAGATGATCCTGGCGGACGCCGCCGGCGTGGCCTTCTAGTTGCCCGGGCCCGCGCATTCGATGAGCAGTCCGCCCATCATCGTGTTCACCGACGGCGCCGCCAAGGGCAATCCCGGTCCAGGCGGCTGGGGCGTGATCGTCGTGACGCCAGACGCCCGCGTCACCGAACTGGGTGGGGGCTCGCCGCACACGACCAACAACAAGATGGAGCTGAGCGGGGCGATTGCCGCGCTCGAGCACGTGGCGGCGATTCGCGGTCCGGTGGCGGTCTACACCGACTCGACCTATGTGATCCAGGGCATCACGCAGTGGGTCTGGGGCTGGCGGCGCCGCGGCTGGAAGACCGCGCAGGGCGGCGACGTGCTGAACCGCGACCTGTGGGAGCAGCTGTCGGCCCTGACGGGCGCGCGCGCCCGCGGGGAGATCGACTGGCGGTGGGTGCGCGGCCATGTCGGCACGCCCGGCAACGAACGCGTGGATGAGATCGCGGTGGCGTTCTCGCTGCAGAAGACGGCGGACCTCTACGAGGGCCCGCTCGACGGATACGGCGTGTCGATCCTCGACCTGCCCGACGACACGTCGCTGCCGAAGCGGCCGGCCGGCGCGGTGTCGGCGCGGGCGGGGGCCGCGCACGCCTACCTGAGCGTGGTCGACGGCGTGCCGATGCGGCACGCGACGTGGGCCGAGTGCGAGGCCCGGGTGAAGGGACGGTCGGGCGCCCGGTTCAAGAAGGCCATGACGGCGGCCGAGGAAGGGGCGATCCTGCGCGGCTGGGGATTCGACGCGCGCGCCTTGCCTTGACCCGGCCCCACCGGGCGCTCAGAATGCCAGCAGCCGGCGGGCCCGGTGCGACATGTGGCTGATGATCGTCGGTCTGGCGGTGGTCGCGGTGACGCATACCGCGAGGCTCGACGTGCTCGCGCGGCTGGTGAGGCCGACGCTCCTCGCGGCGGTGCTGCTGCCGTGGCCGCGCCAGGCGGCTGGGGCGCAGGCGGCCGCCGCCGCGCCGGATGCCTTCGCGTTCCTGCGGCCCACCGTCATCGTCACGCAGGCCGAGCGGCAGCAACTGGCTCGCGGCGAGCCGGTGGCGCGGGTGCTGCCCGCACCGGGCCGCGAGGTGACGGTGTTTGCCGCCGTTCGCGTGGCCATCGACCCCGACCGGCTGCTCGACTGGGTGCGCGCGATGCCGCGCTTCAAGCAGAGCCGGTACGTCCAGGCGATCGCGCGCTTCTCGGACCCCCCTCGTGTCGAGGACCTCGCCGCCCTGGCGCTCGATGACGGCGACCTGGAGGCCATGCGGGATTGCCAGCCAGGCGCCTGCGGCGTGAAGCTCTCCGCCGCGGAGATGGATCGGCTGCGGCGCGCCGCGGCCGACGCGGGTGCCGCGTGGAAGCCGGCGCTGACCCAGGCGTTCCGCGAGGTGGTGCTCGGCCGCGTGCAGGCGTATGCAACGGGCGGTCACGCGGCACTCGAGCCGATCGCCGACCGCCGCCAGCCGTACGCGCTCGACGCGCGGTTCGCGTCGCTGCTGGAGCACACCGCGTTCCTGACGCAGGGGCTTGCGCCGTTCGCCGAGGCCCTGGCGCGCCATCCGGCCTCGAACCCCGCGGCCGTCGAGTCGTTCCTCTACTGGTCGAAGGAGGGCGTCAGCGGCAAGCCCATCGTGAGCGTCACGCACACCGCGATTGCGCGCTACGACGACGCGGCCAGGCCGGAGGTGCTCGTGGCCGGGAAGGGGGTCTTCGCCACGCACTACGTGACGGCGTCGCTCGGCCTGACCGCCCTGGTGCGGGACGCCGACGGCAGCCGGTACCTCGTCTACATGAACCGCTCCGAGGTGGACGTGCTCGGCGGCGTGTTCGGCGGCCTGGCGCGGACGTTCATGGAGCGCCGGCTGAAGTCCGAGTCCGCCGAGATCCTGCGGGGGCTGCGCACGCGTCTCGAGGGCGGTCCGCCGTCCTAGGTTCAGGTTGACACCCCCGGTATCGCCTCTAGACTTGGCGGTATGTCTCGCAAGCTCCTCGCCGTTGGCGCCGGTGTGCTGGTGCTCCTGGTCCTGCTGGTCGTGGGCCTGCTGTCGGTCGACGTCAACCAGTACCGCCCGCGCGTGCAGGCGCTGCTCGCCGAGCGCCTGAAGCGCACCGTTGCGCTGGGGCGGATGGAGGTGAGCCTCTGGCCCCTCGGCCTGCGGGTCGAGCAGGCGTCGATTGGTGACGATCCGGCGTTTCAGTCGGCCCGCCCCTTCGCGCGCGCCGACGAGCTGATCGTCCGGCCGCGCCTGCTGCCGCTGCTGACGGGGGCATTCGAGCTGACCTCGCTCGAACTGCGCCGGCCGGCGATCGAACTGGTGCGCGACGCCAGGGGAGTGTGGAACGTCAGCACGCTCGGCGGCGCGCAGGCCGAGTCGAGCGAGTCGACGCTGGTGCTCGACCACCTGGGCATCACGGGCGGCGTGGTCGGCATCACCGATCTGCGGCCGGGGCCTGGCGATCGGGCGGCGCGGGCGCGCCGGGCGGAGCGTTCCGAGTACCGGAACATCGACGTCGACGTGGACGGCTACGGCCCGCGGAAGGCGTTCGACCTGGCGCTGGCGGCGACGCTGCCGGGCGCGAGCGCCGGGAAGGTGAGCCTGCGGGGCACGGCGGGACCCGTGAACCAGGCCGACGCGGCGCAGACGCCGTTCGACGGCCGGGTGACGTTCGAGAACGCCACGGTCTCGGCGCTGGGGTCGTTCCTGGCCGCCGAAGCGCTCGAGGGCACCGACGCGATCATCACCGGTGACGTGCAGGCGAAGAACGCGGCCGGTCGTGCCTCGGCCAAGGGCACCATGACGCTCAACGGTGCGCGCGTGCGCGGCGTCGAACTGGGCTATCCCGTGGCGCTCACGATGGACGCCGCGCACGACGCGAAGACGGAGGTGCTGACGATCACCTCGGCGGCCGTCACGCTCGGGCAGACGCCGCTCTCGATCGCCGGCACGGTGAACCTGGCGCCCGAGACGCCCGCGCTCGACCTGCACGTGACCGCGGGCAACGCGTCGCTGGTCGAGGCGGCCCGGCTCGCGTCGGCGTTCGGCGTCGCGTTCGGCTCGGGCGTCCAGGTCGGGGGCACGCTGAACGCGGACGTCCGGGCCAAGGGGCCGTCGGATGCGCCGGCGCTGAGCGGGCAGGTGCGGCTGCGCGATGTCCGCATCTCGGGGAAGGACCTCCCGCGGCCGGTGACGACGCAGGCCGTCGATCTGACGCTCACCCCATCCGAGATCCGGACCAACGACTTCACGGCCTCGACCAACGGCACGTCGGTCGGCGCGCGGGCGACGATCGGGGCCTACACGTCCGACGCGCCGACGGTGGATGCGAGCATCCGGGCGGCCAACGCCGACGTCGGCGACGTGCTGAGCATCGCCCGTGCCTGGGGCGTGTCGGCCGTCGAGGGCGTCACCGGCTCCGGCCGCCTCACCGTGGACGTGCGCGCGACGGGCCCGGTGTCCGAGCCGCGGCTCAGCGGATCGGGCCGCCTGAGCGACGCGACGCTGCAGACGCCGTCGATTGCCAAGCCCCTCACGGTGCGCGGCGCCGTGATGTCGTTCGGCACCAACACGGCGTCGCTCGACGAGCTCACGGCGTCGCTCGGCAAGACCACCGCCACCGGCACGGTGACGGTGCGCAACTTCACGGCCCCGCAGGTGCAGTTCGAGCTCGCCGCCGACCGCCTGGACGTGGCGGAGATGCAAACGCTGCTCGCGCCGGCCACGGCCGCGCCGGCCGCCGCGCCGGCGCCAGGCGCGAAGGGGGCGTCGGCGCCGCCGAGCCTGCTGCTGTCGACGCGGGGCTCGGGCCGCGTGCGCATCGGCTCGGTCGTCAGCAACCAGTTGCTGCTCGAGAACGTGCAGGCGACGGCGACGATCGATCGTGGCCTGATCCGGCTCGACCCGCTGACCGCCGCGGTCTACGGCGGCCGGCACGTCGGCGCCATCACGGTGGACGCGCGCCGGCGCCCGGCCACCTTCACCTATGCGAGCCGGCTGGAGCGGGGGGACGCCAACAAGCTGGCCTCGGCGGCGACGAGCCTCCACGACGTGATCTTCGGGGCGCTGACCTCGGACGTGCGGGTGAGCGCGTCGATGGACGGGGCACAGGAGATCGCGCGGTCGATGAACGGCACGCTGTCGCTGAACGTGCCGGACGGCCGCCTCGCCAACATGGACCTGATGCAGGAGATCTCCAACGTCGGCCGCTTCCTGAGCGGCAAGGCCGCGGCCGATCGCTCCACGATGGTGGCGGCGCTGACCGGCACGTTCACCGTCGTCAACGGGCTCGCGCGCACCGAGGATCTCAAGGCCACCCTCGAGGGGGGATCGCTCGGGGCGGCCGGCACGATCAACCTGGCGGATCAGGCAGTGAACCTGCGGCTGACGGCCGTGCTGTCGAAGGCCTTCAGCGACCAGGCGGGTGGCACGCGCGTCGGCGGCTTCATGACGACGGCGCTGGCCAACGCCGAGGGGCAGCTCGTCGTGCCGCTGACGATGACCGGCACGATGTCGCAGCCGCGCTTCGCACCCGACGCCGCGCGGATCGCGGACATGAAGCTGAAGAACCTGGTGCCGAACCTGCGCAACCCGCAGCAGCTCACCACGGGGATCCTCGGGGCGATCGCCGGCGGCCAGCAGGGGCAGACGGGCGAGCCGCGCACGGGCTCGCAGCGGCTCGGCGACATCCTCGGCGCGGTCACCGGTCGCGGCCGCGCGGCGCAGCCGCCCGAGGCGGGCAAGACGGGTGCGGCGGCGCCGCCAGCGGACGGGAAGGCCGCCGAGACGCCGCCGAAGCCGGAGGCGGCGCCGGACTCCACGCGCAAGCCGTCGGTGGAGCAGCAGCTGCAGGAGCGGCTGAAGGGCCTGCTGCGCCCGAAGCGCGAGGCGCCCAAGCCGGCCGGCGAGGCGCCGCCCGCGAAGTGAGCCGCCGGTGACTCGGAGCGCAGCGCGCGCCCCACGGCGGCTCCGTGGGCCGGCGCGCGAGGTCCAGAACGTCGACGTCGCCCGCATCCTCGACGAGATCGGGGACCTGCTCGAGATCCAGGGCGGCAACCCGTTCCGGATCCGCGCCTACCGCGCGGCGGCGCGCACCATCGGGACGCTCGCCGAGCCGGCCCGCGCCGTGGCGGCCCGGGGCGAACTCGACGAACTGCCGGGCATCGGTGCCGATCTCGCCGGCAAGATCACCGTCATCCTCGAGACGGGCACGCTGCCGCTGCTGCGGGAGCTGACCAGAGCCATCCCGGAAAGCGTCGTCCAGATGCTCCGCATCCCCGGCCTCGGCCCGAAGCGCGTCAAGCAGATACACGAGCAGCTCGGCATCCGGACGATGGCCGCCCTCGAGCGCGCCGCCAGGGCCGGCCGGCTGCGCGAACTGCCCGGCATCAAGGCGACGATCGAACGCCGCGTGCTGCAGGGCATCGCGGACCTGCGCGGGCACGCCGGCCGGTGGCGCCTGGCCGAGGCCGAGGCCTACGTGGAGTCGCTCGTGGCCCACCTGCGGGCCAGTCCGGCCGTGTCGCAGATCGAGGTGGCGGGCAGCTACCGCCGCCGCAAGGACACCGTCGGCGACATCGACATCCTCGTGTCGTCGTCGCGGCCGGCCGACGTGGTCCGGCGCTTCGCCGCGCATCCACGCGTCGCGCGTGTCACCGCACGGGGGACGACGCGCAGCGCCGTCGTGCTCGACTGCGGTCTGGCCGTGGACTTGCGCGTGGTGCCGGCCATCTCGTTCGGGGCGGCGCTGCACTACTTCACCGGCTCGAAGCCGCACAACATCGCCATCCGGGCGCTCGGCGTCAAACGAGGGCTCAAGATCAACGAGTACGGCGTCTTCCGCGGCACGCGGCGGACGGCGGGCCGCACCGAGGCCGAGGTGTACAAAGCGGTCGGCCTGCCGTGGATCGCGCCCGAACTGCGCGAGGCCCGCGGCGAGATCGAGGCTGCCCGGGACGGCCGGCTGCCGCGGCTCGTCGAGCTGACGCAGGTACGTGGCGACCTGCAGGTGCACACCGACGCCACCGACGGCGTCCACGACCTGGCGACCATGGTGGAGGCCGCGCGGCGCCTGGGCTACGAGTACGTCGCGATCACCGACCACACCAAGGCGGTGCGCGTGGCCGGCGGCCTGTCGCGAGCGGACTTCCGGCGCCAGTTCGCGGCCATCGAGCGGCTGCAGCGGCGCGAGCCGCGGATCGCGATCCTCAAGGGCGCCGAGGTCGACATCCTGCCCGACGGCAGCCTCGACCTCGACGACGCGACGCTGGCCGAGCTCGACGTGGTGGTGGTCGCGGTGCACTCGTCGTTCGCGCTGTCGCGCGCGGCCATGACGAAACGGATCGTCACCGCGCTGCGGCACCCGCGCGTCCACGTGCTGGCCCACCCGACGGGCCGGCTGATCGGCACGCGCGAGCCGTACCAGGTGGATCTGGCCCAGGTGATCCGCGCGGCGGCCGACCACGGCGTCGCGCTCGAGATCAACGCGCAGCCCGAGCGCCTGGATCTCGACGACGTGCAGGCGCGGGCCGCCCGCGACGCCGGCGTCCGCCTGGTCATCAGCACCGACGCGCACCGGGCCGAGGAGCTCGGCTACATGCGCCACGGGGTGGATCAGGCCCGCCGCGCGTGGTGCGAGGCGCGCGACGTGCTGAACACGCGAAGCCTGGCGGAGCTGCGGAAGGCCCTGCGGCGATGACGGCCCGGGCCGCTGCGGTGCCGGCACGCGTCCGCGCGCGCGCGCGCGGCCTGCGCGCGCGAATCCGCCGTCACGACCGCGCCTACTACGTCCTCGACCGGCCGACCGTCAGCGACGCCACCTACGACCGCCTGCGGCGCGAGCTCGAGGCGCTCGAGGCCCGGTATCCGGCCCTGGTGACGCCGCGGTCGCCGACCCAGCAGGTGGCCGGCGAGGTGGCCACGGGGTTCCGGGCGCGGCGCCATCTGGCGCCGATGTTGAGCCTCGCGTCGACCACCGATCCCGAGGCCGTCCGGCAGTTCGACGCACGGCTGCGCCGGCTGGCGGGCGACGCGGTCGCCTACGTGCTCGAGCCGAAGTTCGACGGCCTGTCCATCGAGGTGGTCTACCGGCAGGGGCGGCTCGCGTTCGCGTCGACGCGCGGGGACGGGGAGCACGGTGAAGACGTCACGGCCAACGTCCAGACGATCCGCGGGCTGCCGTCGCGGCTGCGGGAATCCGGCGGGCGCGTGCCGCGCCTGCTGGCCGTGCGCGGCGAGGTGCTGATGCGACGGACGGCCTTTGCGTCCCTGAACGCCCGGCTGGAGCGGGCCGGGCAGCCGCCCTTCGCCAACCCGCGGAACGCGGCCGCAGGGTCGGTGCGGCAGCTCGACCCGCGGGTGACGGCGTCGCGCGCGCTCGACGTCGTGTTCTACGACGTCCTCGCGGTGGACGGCGGCACCGCGGAGGGCACGGCTCGCGCACTCGGCGCGCGGCTGCGCGCGTGGGGCCTGCCGACCAGCCCCGATCGCGGCCATGGACGGCACGCGGACGACATCCTCCGCTATCACGCACGGATGGCCCGCGTGCGCGACCGGCTCGACGTCGAGATCGATGGCATCGTCGCCAAGGCCGACCGGCTCGACCTGCGCACCCGCGCCGGATCCACCAGCAGCCATCCGCGCTGGGCCCTCGCCTTCAAGTTCGAGCCGCGAGGCGCGACGACGCGCCTCGCCCGCGTCGAGGTGCAGGTGGGGCGGACGGGCGTGCTCACGCCGGTCGCCGTGCTGCGCCCGGTCGAGGTGGGCGGCGTCGTCGTGACGCGCGCGACGCTGCACAACTGGCGCGAGCTGGCCCGCAAGAACATCCGGGTCGGCGACCTCGTGGAGGTGCGCCGGGCCGGCGACGTGATCC
>CAWULT010000159.1:0-9281 GCA_963923455.1 uncultured bacterium | reverse complement strand
GCAGCGTGTCGCCGTCAACCACCACGGTGTAGTCGGTGCCGCAGAGACCCGAGAAGAGGTAGTCGCCGTTGGCTCCGGTCACCGTCGACGCCACTTCCACCCCACCCGCACCAAGCAGCCGCACGGTCACGCCCGCGATGCCGAGTTCACCGTCGTCCTGGATGCCGTTGCGGTTCGCGTCGAACCACACCCGGTCGCCGATGGAACCGGTGCAGGGGCGGTAGATGCCGAAGTCGATGGTCAGGTTGTTCTCGTTCGCCGCCAGGGCGAACGTGTCACCGCTGCCGTTCGAGTCGATCGTGCGGTCGGTACCGACGAGCGGGGTCGTCAACGTCGTGCCCGACGGCGGCTCGATCGTCACGGCGTAGTTGCCGGCGCAGAGGCCGCGGAACAGATAGAAGCCGCTGGAATCGGTGTCGGTGTCCGCGACGAGCACGCCGTCCCTGAACAGGTGCAGGATCACGCCGGCGACGCCGGGCTCGCCCGGGTCCTGCAGGCCGTTCTGGTTCAGGTCGTTCCAGACGAAATTGCCGATGGAGCCCGTGCAGCCGACGACGAATCCGAAGTCGATGGTCGGATCCTTCGTCATGGGACCACCAGTCGCAGGCGCGGGGAAGATGGTCGCGGTGGCCGGGCTGGCATTGCTGTCGACCGCCCGATTGGTGCCTGCCTCGACCAGCGTGGGGACGTAGCCGGCTGGCACCGTCGACGCCACGACCGTCACCGTATAGGTGTCCGGGCACAGCGGAAAGAACTGATACGAACCGGGAATGCTGCCGACCCGGGCGCCCGAGACGGCGGTACTCACCAGCGCGCCCGAGCTGTTGCGAAGCTCCAGCGTGACTCCGTTGATGCCGGGCTCGCCTGGGTTCTGGATACCGTTCCCATTCGTATCGAACCAGACGAAGTCGCCGATGGCGCCGCTACACACCTGCGCCGACGCGTCGGGGACGGACCAGCCCAGGAAGACTGCACACAAGAGAACGAGCACGCTTGCTCGGGCGAAGATACGTGACATGCTGACCTCCGCGGAGAGGAATTACGAAAATGCAATTGGCGCATCTCTCCGCTTGCTCTGTGACGCGCCGCCGCTGAGCTGAGCAATGTCCATGCCCTGGGGTCCCGCGGCGATCAGCGCGAGATTCCTGCAGAAAAACCGTGACTCTCCGGGGACCAACGCAGCGGTGCGCACGGCGAAGACCTATGATTGGCAGACTTCGAGGCGCCGTGCGATTGGATTTCTTCGGCGCGTGCCATTCGAATCGGCGGCCCGTCCCGGCCGGCGGACCCCGCCAGTTCGAGCCCCACGTGTCACGAATGCCCACCTGCGCCGACAATCCCCAAGCCATGACCACGTGCCCGCTCGACGCCCCCCGCCCGCCCACCACCGATGAGTGGGACCTGGCCGCCCCGCTCTCCGTGTCGTCGCTCTACCTGCGGACGAACCAGACCTACCGCGGCCACTGCCAGCTCGTGTTCGATCCACGCCACGTCGAGCGGATCGACCAGCTGTCCCCGGCGGAGTGGACGGCGCTCGCGGCCGACCTCTACGCCGCGCAGCGGGCCATCGTCCGCGTCGTGCGGCCCGACCACGTCAACGTGGAGTCGCTCGGCAACGTGGTGCGCCACCTGCACTGGCACATCGTGCCCAGGTACCGGCACGACCCGCGCTGGGGCGCGCCCATCTGGGCGGCGCCCGGCGAGCCGATGCCCGACACGCGGCTGCCGGCCGACGAGCGCGCGGCGCTGCTGGCGGCGCTTCGCGACGCGCTGGCGGCCTCACGTGCCTGAAGACGGAGCGGGCTGACGGGAGGCCCTGAATTCGAGGTGCCGACGGACGTCGGGCCACTCCCGGCGCAGGATGCTGTACATGACCGTGTCGCGGGCGGTCCCGTCGCGACGTGCCTGATGGTGGCGGAGCACGCCGTCGAGTTGCGCGCCCAGGCCCTCGATGGCGCGCCGCGATCGGGTGTTCAAGCGATCGGTTCGCAGGCCCACCACCTGGCAGCCCAGGCCGTCGAACGCGTGCGTCAGCAGCAGGCGCTTGCAGGCCGTGTTGACGTGGGTGCGGTGGTACCGCTGCGCGTACCACGTGTAGCCGATCTCCACGCGGTCGATGCCGGCCACGATGTCGTGGTACCGCGTGGTGCCCACGAGGTCCCCGGTGAGCAGGTCGCGCACCGCCCACGGCAGCATGTGGCCGTCGTGCTGGCCGCGCAGGGCGTCCGCCACGTACGTCCGCATCTCGTCCGGCGCCGGCACCACCGTGTACCAGAGTTCCCAGAGGCGGCCGTCGGCGACGGCCGCGGCCAGCGCGTCGCCGTGGTCGAGGCTGAGGGGCTCGAGGCGGACGCCACCGCCTTCGAGCGTGACCGGGGTGGGATGGATCATGGCGTTCAAGGCTACCACCCGGAACACGGCCCCGGTGGCAGCCTCGAACCGGTGCGACTACTGCCCCGCCTGCTTCTCTTCCAGGCGCGCGGCCCGCAGCATGTTGGCCATCCCGTAGTTGCCCTCGTGGCAGGCGTACTCGAACGGCCGCACGGCGTCGCCGCCCTGCGTGAGCAGCATCGCGAAGGTCCACGGCTTCGTCCACGTGCTCGGGTCGTCCACGGTGACGGCCCACTCCATCCTGTCCTTCGCGATCGGCGTGAACCGCTCGATCAGCCGCAGCTTCTCCGGGTTGGCCCCGCGATACTCGGTGCCCTGGCGGAAGTTCGTCGTGACGACCACCAGCGTGTTGCCCTCGAAGTGGCCGCGCGCGTCGCCCATGTAGTGGCGGATGGCCGGCGTCAGCGGCGCGCGGCCGTCGAGCGGAATCACGCGGGCCTCGTGGATCATCTCGTACATGATCGTCACGTAGCCCGGCGCCTGGACGATCTCGTATGCGTTGCCGTAGATCCCCGGCATCATCGAGCCGGGCACGCCGCGCGAGATGCAGCGGTCGTAGTGACTGAAGTCCAGCGTCGAGTTGAACGGGCCGTTGCCGAAGCTGCTCCCCCCGCGCGGGCGCGGCCGCTTCTGCGCCTCCGGGGTCATCGGGGGCACCTTGCCGTCGGCAGGATCCACCACGAGCCACGCGCGGCTGTTCTCCGCGCCGAAGTGCTCGAACCAGTGCACCGGGTTCGAGCCGGGCAACACGCCGAGAAGCGGCGCCACCTCGACCCGCCGTTGCTCTCGCTCCTCGCGCAGTCTGGCGAGATCGGCCTCGCTGACGTCCTCGAGCCTCGTGGCCTTGAGGGTGTCGGGCCGCTCGAGGGGAATGCCGTTCTCGGCGTTGTTCGTGTAGACGCCCTGCAGATCCGGATCGCCCCACGGCGTCCGCGGGACGGTGGCCACCGTCGCGGCCCTGGCCGCTGCCGGCTTCGCTGCGGTCACCGGCGCCTGGCCGGCGGCGGTGGTCTCCAGGGCGCCGAGCAGCGCCGCACACGCGGCCGCGCCGACGACTGCCAACAAACGTGTCTTCATGTGCGAATTCTCCAGAGTCCGTTCGTATCTCGACTGTCGGTCACGTCCCGGAACCTGTCAAGCACCCGAACTGCGTGCACGGCGTGGCCGAAGCTGGCGGGCGCGGACCCGGCAACGACCCGCATGGCCTATGATGACCAGCATGCGGAGCCCACGCCGAGCCGAGCGACCGGCCGCCCCGTCCGCCCGCCCCCTGCTGGCGTTGGCGGCGGGCCTCTACGCCCTGACGGTGGCCCTGGCCGCCGCACAGGGGCCGGCCAGCGGGGCACGACCGAGCGTCTGGGACGGCGTGTTCACGCAGGAGCAGGCGGCCCGCGGCCGGCTGGCCTTCGCGCAGCACTGTGCGTCCTGCCACGGCGGCGCGCTGCAGGGCGGCGAGGGGAAGGCACTCACCGGCGACCACTTCTGGAGCGACTGGCGTGAGACGTCGGTGGACTACCTGCTGGGGCGCATCAGCACGGCCATGCCCTTCTCCGAGGACGGCCGCCTGGCGGGTTCGCTGTCCGCCAGCACCTATGCCGATGTCGTCGCATTCATCCTGGAGCAGAACGGGATGCCGGCCGGCTCCCGGGAGCTGACCCGCGAGACGAGCACGGGCGTGCGGATCATCCGCCGTGACGGCCCGGGCGAGCTCCCGGCCTCGACCCTCGCCCGCGTCGTCGGCTGCCTCGCCCCGCGCAACGCCAGTCGCGAGTACACCGTGACGCGGGCCTCGGCGCCCGTGCGCGTCACCGAGAACGCGGCCCCCGCGGACGCCGCCACCCCCGCTGGCGATCGCCAGTTCGCGCTCAAGTTCGTGCTGCAGTCGCTGGACCGGTTCGTCGGCCAACGGGTCGCCGTCACCGGATTGCTGGTCGGGGAGGGCGGCGCCGGCGGGATCAACCTCAGCTCGATCCAGTCCGTGGCCCCTGGCTGCGACTGACCTATGGCCCGACGGGCCGACCGGGCGGCGCTGATGCCCGCGAACGTCTGGGCACGCTGGGTGCGCCGCCCCGCATGGGGTGGCCACGCGCCGGCGTGATCCGGGCCGGCCGTCGTACCATGCGGCATGGCCGTCACGATCCGCCTGGCTCGCCACGCCGACCTGCCGCGCATCAACGAGATCTACAACCACTACGTGCACCACTCGACGTGTACGTATCAGGAGGAGCCGGACACGCTCGAGGCGCGCCTCGCGTGGTTCGAGGGGCACGGCCCGGCCCACCCGGTGACGGTGGCCGAGATCGACGGCGCCGTCGTCGGCTGGGGCTCGCTCTCGCCGTTCCGCGCCCGCTCCGCGTACCGCTTCACGGTCGAGAACTCGGTGTACGTCGACCACGCGCACCACCGCCGCGGCATCGGCGCCGCCGTCTTGCTCGATCTCGTGGCACGCGCGCGCGTGGTCGGCCACCGGTCGATCGTCGCGGCCATCGACGCCGACCAGCCGGCCAGCCTGGCCGTCCACGCCGCTCACGGGTTCAGCGAGGTCGGCCGTCTCGCGGAGGTCGGCTACAAGTTCGGGCGCTGGCTCGACGTCGTCTACATGCAGCTGCTGCTCGACCGCCCGCGCGTCGACTGAGCCCGAGGGCCCGAGCGCTTGACAGGGGTCGGTATTTCTATACAATTGGAAATACCGAATATGGCGAAGTCGACTGCACCTGAGCTGGTCAGCCGCTACGCGGACATGTTCTCCGCGATCGGCACCGAGGCCCGGCTGCGCATCATGCAGCTCCTGCTCTCGGCTCATCCCGAGGGCCTCGTGGTTGGCGAGATCGGCGCCGAGCTGCAGATCCCCAACTCCACGCTGTCGCACCACCTCGACAAGCTCAAGGCCGAAGGTCTCGTGACCGTCACGCGGGAAGGCACCTTCCTGCGCTATGCCGCGAACGCCGACGCGCTGCAGGACCTGCTGGGCTTCCTGTACGCCGAGTGCTGCACGCGAAACAAGGCGATCGAGCCCCGGCGCATCACCGTCTGCCGTTAGCCACAGGAGGGCCCATGAGTACCGAACCCGTCAAGGACATCGTTCGCGAGAAGTACGGGCAGGCCGCGCTGCGCGTCCGCAGCGGCGCCGGCAACGCCTGCTGCGGCGGCGCGGCGGCGGGCACGGGCTGCGACCCGATCACGTCGAACCTGTACGACGCCGCCCAGGCCGGCGAAGTGCCGGACGCGGCGATGCAGGCGTCGCTCGGCTGCGGCAATCCGACCGCATTGGCCGCGCTGCGCGCCGGCGAGACGGTGCTCGACCTCGGGTCCGGTGGGGGCATCGACGTGCTGCTGTCGGCGCGCCGGGTCGGTCCGACGGGCAAGGCCTACGGCCTCGACATGACGGACGAGATGCTGGCCCTCGCCGAGGACAACAGGCGGAAGAGTGGCCTGTCGAACGTCGAGTTCCTCAAGGGCGAAATCGAGCACGTCCCGCTGCCGGATGCCTCGGTCGACGTGATCATCTCGAACTGCGTGATCAACCTGAGTGCCGACAAGGACCAGGTGCTGCGGGAGGCCTTCCGCGTGCTGAAGCCCGGCGGCCGCCTGGCCGTCTCGGACGTGGTGGTGCGTGGCCAGATGCCGGCCGACATCCGCCGGCGCATGGATCTGTGGGTCGGCTGCGTCGCCGGTGCACTCGGCGACGACGAGTACGTCGACACGCTCGTCCGGGCCGGCTTCTCCGACATCGAGATCGAGCCCACGCGCATCTACGGCGTCGAGGATGCGCGCGCGTTCCTGGCCGGGGACGGCGTCGACGTCGACGCCCTGGCTGCCCGCGTGGACGGCACGTTCATCAGCGCATTCGTGCGGGCCACCAAGCCGGTCGCGGCCGGGGCCACGCCGGCCGCGGCGGGCGCGACGGCGGACGCGTGATTGCTCCAGCGCGATCTCGGAGAGAGCCATGAAGTCTCGCGTGCTGATGCTCTGTACCGGCAACTCCGCGCGCAGCCAGATGGCGGAGGGCCTGTTGCGTCACGATGCCGGCGACCGGTTCGAGGTCGCGAGCGCGGGCACCCGGCCAGGGCACGTCCGACCGGAGGCGATCGCCGTGATGCAGGAGCTGGGGATCGACATCTCCAGCCACCAGTCGAAGTCCGTCGACGCGTTCGCCGGCGAGCAGTTCGACTACGTGCTGACGGTCTGCGATCACGCCAGGGACCATTGCCCCGTGTTCCCCGGCGGCGGCCGGCGGATCCATCGTGCGTTCGACGACCCGGCCGCCCTCGCCGGCGACGAGCCCGCCCGGCTGGCCATCTTCCGCCGGGTCCGCGACGAGATTCGCGACTACCTGCGAGGCTTCCCGGAACCGCCGGTCTGAGCCGCTGAGACAGTCCCCGCGCCATCGACCAAAGTTGGCAGCGGGGGCCGCAGTTCGGTGGCCACGCGCCCGGGCGGCCTCGGCCGCCGGTCTGCGCAGCCCTGTCGCAACAACCACTTGCGGGCACCGTCGACATCGGCACTCTTCTTGGACCTCTTGCCGCCCCGGAGGAGCAACCATGAAGCAGTTCCGACTGTTCGCGGCCGCCGCGGCAATGGCGGCCATCAGCGTGCATCCCGCCGCAGCGCAGGGCAAGTCAGGCGCCCACGCACCACAGGGAGGTCCGAAGGCCACCGCCCCGGCCCCGAAGGCCGGCGGCCAGGCGCCATCGGGTGCCAGCGCGGCCAAGGGACCGGGCGTGACCGGCGGCGGCACGGCGAAGGGCTCAGGGATGTCGGCTGGCGGCCCGTCCAAGGGTTCGGCTCAGGCCGGCGGCGGCGCGGGCGCGCGCACGGGCACCACGCCGGGCAAGGGTGGCCCCGGCTCCGACCGCGGTCAGAAACTCGCCAGCACGTCCGGCTCGAGCGCGACGTCCACGTCGGGCACGAGCACGACGACCACAACCACGGGCACCACGGCGACCACGGCCGCGCTGCCCAACGCCCTCTCGACCAAGATCGGCCGGAACCCGCCGCAGCTCGCGCGCATCGAAGCGATGCTGCCGGCCGGGATGACGATCGAGGACGCGACGGCGGGCTTCCGCAACCAGGGCCAGTTCATCGCGGCGCTGAACGCGTCGAAGAACCAGGGGATTTCGTTCGCCGACCTGCAGACCGCGATGACCGTGGACGGCCTGAGCCTCGGCCAGGCTGTGAAGCAGCTGCGCGGCGCCACGACGCCTCCGGCGACGAGCACGGACGGCACCACGGGATCGACGACCGGGAGCACGGCGGGCTCGACCACGGGGTCGACGACGGCCACCAACTAGCCCGCGCCAACGGAGACGATCGACATGACACATCGCGCGCTCCCCCTCGTGATGGGCCTCGTCGTAACCCTGTCCGCGCTGGCCGCCCCGTCCTCTGTGTTCGCGCAAGGGAACGGACGGCCCAAGGGCCCCAGGACGACCGCGCCCGGCAACTCGGGTAACGCGGGTGGTTCGGGCGGTTCGGGCAGTGCGGGCAGCACGAGCAGCACCGGCGGAACGGGCGGTACCACGTCGCCCGCGCCGCCGGCGTCCAGCAGCACGAACACCACGACGACGGCGAGTTCGCCGTCCCCGTCGACGACGACGGTCGACACGGCCGGCGTGTCGGCGGCCTCCGCCATGTCGACGTTCCGGCAGTTCGGCGCCTGGCTCGACGACGCGAGCGCACCGACACGCGGCGAGGGGTACACCTCGTTCGGTGTCGGGCATTGGCGTCTCGACGGTCTCAGCCAGACCAACATGCCGATGATCGGGGCGGGCATCGGCCTGACGGATCGCCTCCAGGTCAGCGGCAGCCTGCCCTTCTACCGCGTGAACTACCAGGGCACGACCGTCCGCGGCATGGACGACGTCTACCTCAGCGCCAAGTACACGCTGCTGGACCCCACGCTGACCGTCAGCGAGGTCGGGCTGTCGGTCAGCCCGGTGATGGAGATTCTCAGCGCGGGCGCGCCGGGCGGCCGCGTGCACTTCGCGCTGCCCGTCAGCGTCGAACTGCGCCGGGCGCCGTACCGCGTCTACGGTTCGGCCGGCTACTTCACCCGGGGATCCGTCTTCTCGGGGGCCGCGTTCGAGTGGACGTCGCCGCGTCGGCTGGTCCTGTCGGGCGCGCTGACGCAGTCCTACTCGATGCGGAACGACCTGACGCTCGACGGCCTTGGCGTCGGCCGGCAGCGGATGGACGTGACGGGCACCATCTCGTATCCGTTCGCCAGCACTGCGGCCGGCTACGTCAGCGTCGGACGCAGCCTGAGCAGCATCGCCCAGGGAGGCACGCGCCTCGCGCTCAGCGGCGGGGTGTCGCTGCGCTTCAGTCAGCCGCGCGCGACGCCCTGACGGCGTCGGCTCCCGTCCCGCCCTGGCCGCGCCGCGTCCCGGAGCCAGCGAGGGCATAATGTGCCCCGTCACGAGAGGAGACCCGACGATGACGATGGACCGGACACGGACGTGGAGCACGGCGACGCTGCTGCTCGCCGCGAGTGCGCTCGCCGCGGCGCAGTCGGCATCCCCGCTGCCAGCAGACCTGAACCCCGACTCGAGAGCGCGTCTGCCGTACATCCAGCGGAAGGATCTCGACGCGGCCGCCCAGCAGGTTTTCGACACGCTGCCCGGCCGTCGACCGGACGGCTCGCTCAGCGGCCCGCTGGCGTTCGCCGCCTATAGCCCGGCTGTGGCCAAGGCACTCTTCGACCTGCACAACGCGGCGGTGGCCGGCACGCTCGACCCGCACGCGCGCGAGCTCGCGATCCTGGTGGCGTGCCGCGAGACGAACTACGACCTGGAATGGAACGCCCACGAGCCGGCGGCGCGAAAGGCGGGGATCGACGCCGCCGTCATCGACGTCGTTGAGATAGGTCATCCACGCCATCACCCGGTGAA
>CAWULT010000158.1:0-9331 GCA_963923455.1 uncultured bacterium | reverse complement strand
CGCCGGCGCCCGTCACGTCGGCAATCTCGTCGCTGCCGAAGATCGGGATGTGCACGGTGGGCTGGCCGTCGACGAAGAGCGCCATGCCGCGGCTGCCGCGCGTGATGAGCACGGCGCCCATGCCCGTGCGCTCGAGCACGGCGCGGCCGGCCTGCTCGAGCACGCGCGGGTCGTCGCGAATCTCCACGCCGAGCGCGTGCTCCACCTCCGACTCGTTCGGCGTGCACGCGGTGAGGCCGTGGTAGCGCAGCAGGTCGTACCGCGTGTCGATCAGCACCGGGATCGGATGCCCCGCGCGGCGCAGCGCCGTCCGGATGGCCGATGCCAGCCGCGGCGTCACGAAGCCCGACCCGTAGTCGGAGATGAGCACGGCGTCGGCCGTCAGGCACGCATCGAGCGCGCGCTGTTCGAACGCGGCACGCACGCGGGCGTCCACGGGCGCGGTGACGCCACGGTCGATGCGCACCACCTGCTGCTTCGCCGAGTGGATGCCGCCGGCCAGGATGCGCGTCTTGACCGGCGTGGCGCGCCCCGCCGCCCTGACGATGCGCCGGGCATCGACGCGCCGGTGCAGCGAGGCGATCAGGCGCCGGCCGGGCTCGTCGCGGCCCACCACGCCCACGAGCGCGGCGGTGCCGCCGAGCGCCGCGACGTTGTTGGCGGCGTTGCCGCCGCCCCCGGCAACGATCGCGGTGGCGTCGTATTCGAGGATCAGCACCGGCGCCTCGCGCGAGAGGCGCGCCACGCGCCCGTACACGAACTCGTCGGCCACGACGTCGCCGACGACCGCGACGGTCCGGCCCCCCAACGCCCCGATCAGCGAGAGGAGCTGCGCAGGATCCACCCGACGGCCTCCATCAAATTGTTGAGGATAGCATCGGCCCCCTTGGCCTCGGGCACGAGTTCCTCCTCGTAGGCCCCGTGCCCCGTGCGGACGAGCACGGTGCGCGCGCCGACCGCGCGGCCGCACAGCACGTCGAGCGACCGGTCGCCCACCATCACCGACCGGGCCGGGTCGAGGTCCAGCTCCCGGATGGCCTGCTCGAGCATGCCGGGCTTCGGCTTCCGGCAGTTGCAGGACACGCGGTACTGCTCGATGGCCGACTCCTTGAAGTGCGGGCAGTAGTAGTACCCGTCGATGCGCGCGCCGCCAAGGGCCAGGCGCGCGTCGATCTCGCCGTGCACCCGGTGCACGAACGGCTCGTCGATGAGGCCGCGGCCGACGGCGGCCTGGTTCGTGATGACCACGGTGGCGTAGCCGGCGCGGTTCAGCAGGCGGATGGCGTCGGCCGTCCACGGAAAGATCGACAGCAGCTCCAGGCGATCGAGGTACCCGCGCTCCTCGATCATCGTCCCGTCGCGGTCCAGGAACACGGCGGGGCGGCTCATGCCTGCTCCTCGGCGAACACGTCGTCCACGGCTTCGTACACCACTGACCAGTCCAGTCCCTTCATGCACCGATGGTCGATCGGGCACTCCCGAAGCATACAGGGCCGGCACGACACCGGGTTGATCACGACGCGCGGCGGCCGGTCGAGCCGCGTCAGCGGCGCCGTCTCCCGCTCGTTGGTGGGCCCGAAGACCGCCACGAGCGCCGTGCCCACCGCCCCGGCCACGTGCATCGCCCCCGAGTCGTTCGACACGCACACGTCGGCCAGCGCCAGCACCGCCGCGAGCGTCCGGAGCGACGTGGCCCCGGTGAGGTCGAGCGCCTTGACCCGTGTGTCGGGCGACATCCCCTCGCGCACCTCGCCGGCCGTCGCGCTGTCGGCCGCGCTGCCGACGATCACGCACCAGATGGCCGAGCCCCGAACGAGCGCCGCCGCGAGCTTCGCGTAGTGCGAAGGCGGCCAGCGCTTGGCCCCGCCGTAGGCGGCGCCCGGCGCCAGCGCCACCAGGTAGCCGCTGCCCGTCCAGCCGCGCTGCAGCATCAGCGCCCGCGCGGCCTCGAGATCGGCCATCGGCACCTCGAGCCGGGGCTCGAGCGGACCACTCGGCGCGCCCAGTGCCCGCACGAGGTGCTGATAGTACGCGCCCTGGTGCATGCTGCCCCCCGGCTTCGGCACCGCGCGCGACAGCAGCCACGAGCGCAGGTCGCCGGCGTACCCGAGGCGCCGGGGCACACGCGCGCGCCACGCCAGCCACGCCGACGCGAACGAGTTCGGCAGCAGGATGGCCGCGTCGGCGCCAACCTCGCGCAACCGCGCGACGTCGGCCGACAGGCCCGTGCGCTCGCGCCAGTCGCCCTTCCACTCGAGCGTCACGACCCCGTCCACGTCCGGCGCCAGCTCGAACAGGCTGGCCACGCTCCCCCGCGCGGCCACGACGATCCGCCGGCCCGGCGCGTGCCGCTTCACGTCCGCAATCGCCGGCAGGGCCATCACCGCGTCGCCGAGCCAGTTGGGCGCGAGCACGAGGGTCGTCTCAGGCATCGGCCCCCTCCACGCGCGCCTCCTGACGCCAGCGCCGGTGCATCCACAGCCACAGCTCGGGGTAGCGGCGCACGTACATCTCCAGCACGTCGGTGCACCGCTGCGTGAACACCCGCACCGCGTCGGGCGCGTCGGCGGGCGGCGGCTGCACGGGGTGTTCGTAGATGATCCGGTACCGGCCGCCCGGCAGCGGCACGGCGAACGCGGGGATCACCGGCGCGCCCGTCCGCAGCGCCAGCGCCGCCAGCGCGGACGTCGTGGCCGCGCGCCGCCCGAAGAAGTCCACCGGCACCACGTCGGTCTGCAGGTGCTGGTCGATCAGCATGCCGACGCCGTGGTTGTGCGAGAGTTCCCGCAGTACCCGGCGCACGGCACCCTGGCGGTAGATCACGGTGTTGCCCGTCCGGTGGCGGATGCGCTCGAGTTCCGCGTGCAGGAGGGGATTGTCGAGCGGCCGCGCCAGCACCGACAGCGGCTCGAACCGCAGGGCCTGCACGAGGCCCTGCATCTCCCAGTAGCCGAAGTGCCCGGTGAAGAACAGGACGCCGCGCCCCTGCGCGTACGCCTGGCGCACGCGCTCCTCGCCCTCGATGTCGCAGAGGGCCAGCATCTCCTGGTGCGAAAGCGTCCCGAACTTCAGCAGTTCGAACAGCAACGACCCGAAGTGCTCGAACACCCGCCGGGCGAGCGCCTGGCGCTCCGCCGGCGGCCGCGACGGAAACGCGCGGGCCAGGTTGTCGAGCGCCACGGCGCGGTGCTTCGCGTCGAGCGCGTGCGCCAGCCGGCCCAGCCCGGCGCCGGCCTGCCGCACGCGCGACACCGGCATCGCCCGCAGCACCGCGGTCACGCCGCGCACGCCCCACGCCTCGGCCCTGTGTCGCAGCGTCATGCCGGCCGCACCTGTCGCGCCGCCTGCAGCCGCTCGATCAGCCAGGTCTCGAAGGCCTGCGCCGGTTCGAGCGTGGCCGTCATCGGCACGTACACCCAGGGCACGTCCGCCCCGAACCGCGGGGCCTCCCCACCCGACAGGCGCGCGGCGTCCTTTTCGGTCGTCACGACCGCGGCCGCGCCCGACGCGCGCGCGCTGGCCTCGACCGTCGCCACGTCCGCGGCCCGGAACCAGTGGTGGTCGGGGAACGCGAACGTCCTCGCCACGCCGAAGCCGAGCGCGCCCAGGGCGCCGAAGAAGCGCTCCGGGCGGGCGATGCCCGCGCACGCGACCACCGTGGCGGCCGCCGGCAGCGACGCCGGTGCCCCGAACGGCCGCAGCAGGCGCGGCGCCCCGTGCGCCGTCCGCACGGTGAACACCGGCCGGACGTCGATCGCCGCGGCCACCCGCGCGGCGTCGTCGGCCGTGCCCGTGGCGACGACTGCGTGGGCCAGGCGCGCCGTCTCGAGCGGCTCGCGCAGGCGGCCCCAGGGCAGCAGTCGCTCGGTCAAGTCGCCCGCGCCCACGAGCAGCAGGTCCACGTCGCGTTCGAGCTGCACGTGCTGGAAGCCGTCGTCGAGGATCGTCACGGTGGCGCCGAACGCCTGCTCGGCCAGCGTACCAGCGGCGTACCGGTCCGGGCACACCAGCACCGCCACACCCGGCAACGCGCGCGCCAGCATCTGCGGCTCGTCGCCCGACTGCTCCACCGTGGCCAGCACGCGCGCGCCGTCGCTGACGATCACCACGCCGGGCGTGTGTTCGCGCCGCGCGTAGCCGCGGCTGACCACGGCCGGCCGCTCGCCCCGTGCCTGCAGCAGGCTCGCGACGGCCGCCACGACCGGCGTCTTGCCGCTGCCGCCCACCGACAGGTTGCCGATGCTGATCACGGGATGCCGCAGGCGGCGCCGCAGGTCCGCACGCCGCGCGTACCGGCGGCGCCGGGCCGCCGCCAGCCGGCCGTAGACGGCGCACAGCACGCTCAATGGACGACGCGGAAGGGGCGGATCACGGCGGTCCGCGGCCGCGGTTCCACGGGCAGCACCTCGCCGATGACCGCGAGCGTCTTGTCCTTGGCGCCGCGGTTGGCCAGCACCAGCGCGCGAGCCGCCGCCCCGTACTTGGCGCGTTGCACCGGGTCGCTCATCAGCCCCAGCACGGCCTCTTCGAACGCCCGCTGGCTGGGCACCTGGATGGCCGCGCCATTCGCCAGGAAGGTGTCCATGATCTCGGCGAAGTTGTGCATGTGCGGCCCGACGATGATGGCCTTGCCGTGCACGGCCGGCTCGAGGATGTTGTGGCCGCCCGCCGGCACGAGGCTTCCCCCGACGAAGACCGCGGTGGCGATCTGGTAGATCTGCGCCAGCTCGCCGATCGTGTCGAGGATCACGGCGTCGGCCCGCGGCTCGGCATCCACGGACAACTCGGTTCGCCGCACGGTGGTGAGCCCTTCGTGCCGGCACAACCGCTCCACTTCGGCGAACCGCTCGGGGTGCCGGGCGGCCAGCACGAGCAACGCGCCCTGCCCGCCCGGCGTCGCCCGGAAGCGGTTGAACGCGTGGATCACCATCTCTTCCTCGCCCCGCAGCGTGCTGCCGGCCACCAGCACCGGCCGCGACGGCGAGACGCGGAAGAAGCGCAGCACGCGGCCCGGCCCGCGGCCCGGCAGGGTGGCCAGGTCCAGCGCGTCGAACTTCAGGCTGCCGGTCACGGTGATGCGGGCCGGGTCGGCGCCGAGCGCGATCAACCGCCGCGCCGTCTCCTCGCCCTGCACGCAGAACCGGTCGACGTCGGCCAGCACCCTGGCGAAGAACGGCCGCACGAGCCGGTAGCGCGCGTAGGAGCGTGCCGACAGCCGCCCGTTCACGACGACGGTCTTGACGCCCGTGCGGCGGCACTCGCGCAGCAGGTTCGGCCAGATCTCCGTCTCGACCATCACGAACAGCCGCGGCTTCACCAGCCGGAGCGTGCGCCGCACGCTGAACGTCCAGTCGAACGGGAAATAGAAGACCCCGTCGACGTCGCGGATGTTGTGCCTGGCCAGCCGCTGGCCCGACATCGTCGTCGTGGACAGGAACACCCGCAGGCCCGGGTACCGCATCCGCAGGTCCGCGATCACCGGACGCGCCGCCAGCACCTCGCCGACCGACACGGCGTGCACCCAGATCGATTCCTCCGCGTCGAGGTTGAACGACACGGGCAGCCGGCCGAACCGTTGGCCCAGGCTGCCGAGGTACTTGCCGTACCGCAGCGCTCGATAGAGCAGGTACGGTGACAGCACCGCCACGAGGCAGAACGAGGCCAGGCTATAGAGCAGGTACACGCAGCACCGCGATATTGCTAACTGTCAGAAAAGACAGCCTTTAGATTCACAAGAGTATACAGACTGCATTGACCCCGTTCAAGGCAAGTCTCTACAATTCGTTGTTTGGCTTTCAGGGAATTCTTCCGGAAGGAGAGGCACTGAGATGGCGGTCAAAGTGGGGATCAACGGCTTCGGGCGCATCGGGCGCAACATCATGCGCGCCGCGATGGGCGACCAGAACATCGACATCGTCGCGGTGAACGACCTCACCAACGCCGCCACCCTGGCGCACCTGCTCAAGTACGACTCCGTCCTGGGCAACCTGGACGCAGAGGTGAAGCCCACGAGCGACGGCATCAGCGTGGCCGGCGACGAGTTCAAGGTGCTCTCGCTGAAGGACCCGGCCCAGCTGCCGTGGAAGGACCTGGGCTGCGACGTGGTCTTCGAGTCCACCGGCATCTTCACGAGCCGCGACGGCGCGGCCAAGCACATCGCCGCCGGCGCGAAGAAGGTGATCATCACCGCTCCCGCCAAGGGCCCAGATGTGACCGTCGTGCTCGGCGTCAACGACGGCGCCTACGACCCGGCGAAGCACCAGATCATCTCCAACGCCTCCTGCACGACGAACTGCCTCGCACCGCTGGCCAAGGTGATCGACGAGCACTTCGGGATCAAGAAGGGCTGGATGACCACCGTCCACTCCTACACCAACGACCAGAACCTGCTGGACCTGCCGCACAAGGACCTGCGCCGGGCCCGCGCCGCCGCGCTCTCGATGATTCCGACCACGACGGGTGCCGCCACGGCCGTCGGCGAGGTGCTGCCGCAGCTCAAGGGCAAGCTCGACGGCTTCGCGATGCGCGTGCCCACGCCGAACGTCTCGGTGGTGGACCTGAACGTCATCGTCGACAGGAAGACCTCCGGTGAAGAGGTCAACGCCAAGCTGCGCGAAGCGGCGGCCGGCCCGCTCAAGGGCATCCTGGCCGTGTCGGACGCCGAGCTCGTGTCGATCGACTTCAAGGGCAACCCCAACTCGTCGATCGTCGATGCGCCGTACACCAAGGTGATGGACGGCGACTTCCTGAAGGTGCTGGCCTGGTACGACAACGAGTGGGGCTACTCGAACCGCTGTGTCGACCTGTTGAAGCAGATCGTCGCCAAGGGTCTCTAGCCAGTCCGGGGGCGACGCCGTGCCGAAGAAGACGATTCGCGATCTGAGCCTTCAGGGACGCCGGGTGTTCCTGCGCGTGGACTTCAACGTCCCGCTCAAGGCAGGCATCATCGGCGACGACACGCGCATCAAGGCGTCGCTCCCGACCATCCGTTACGCCCTCGAGGCCGGCGCCCGGTGCGTGGTGCTGGCCTCGCACCTCGGCCGCCCGAAGGGCAAGCCCAACGCCGACATGAGCCTGCAGCCCGTGGCGGCTCGCCTCGGGGAACTGCTCGGCCGCCCGGTGCTGTTCGCCACTGACTGCGTGGGCCCGGCCGCCGAATCCGTCGTCAACGCGGCGCCTGCCGGCAGCGTCGTGCTGCTCGAGAACCTCCGCTTCCACGCGGAGGAGGAGAAGAACGATGCGGCCTTCGCCAAGGGCTTGGCCGCGCTCACCGACGTCTACGTCAACGACGCCTTTGGCGCGGCGCACCGCGCCCACGCCTCGGTGGAAGCGCTGGTGCACCTGGCCGGCGAGGCAGGCGCAGGCCTGCTGATGGAGCAGGAGCTGCGCTACCTGACCGACGCGCTCGCCAGCCCCGAGCGGCCGTTCGTGGCCGTGCTGGGCGGCGCGAAGGTGTCGGACAAGATCGAGGTGATCGAGAACCTCATCCCCCGCATCGACCGCCTGATCATCGGCGGCGCCATGGCCTATACCTTCTTCAAGGCCATGGGAAAGCCCGTCGGCAAGTCGCTCGTCGAAGATGACAAGCTCGAGCTGGCGCGCGACATCGTGGTGCGCGCCGGTGCCCGCGGACTGCAACTCCTCCTTCCGGTGGACCACGTGGTCGCGCCCGCGCTCGACGCCGGCGCACCCACCGAGACCCTGGGTGTCGACGATGCCGCGATCGGCGACCGCATGGGCCTCGACATCGGCCCGAAGACGGTGGCGGCCTACGCCGCGGCGCTCGCCGACGCGAAGACGGTGGTGTGGAACGGCCCGATGGGCGTCTTCGAAATCGACGCCTTCGCGCAGGGCACGATCGGCGTGGCCAGGGCGGTGGCCGCCGTAAAGGGCATCACCATCGTGGGCGGCGGCGACTCGATTTCGGCCATCAAGAAGGCCGGCGTCGCCGGCAGCATCACGCACATCTCGACGGGCGGTGGCGCGTCGCTCGAATGCCTGGGTGGCCGGACGCTGCCCGGCGTGGCGGCGCTGCCCGACAAGTAGGCCCGAGGCAGACCGACGGAGGCAATCATGCGGATCCCCTTCATCGCCGGCAACTGGAAGATGTACAAGACGGCCAGCGAGGCCGTGAAGTACGTCAAGGAGTTCCGGAGCCTCGTGCAGGGGATCACGGACGTCGAGATCGTCGTGGCGCCCACCTTCGTCGCGCTGCACGGCGCGGCCGAAGCCGCCCGCAACAGCAACGTCGGCGTGGCGGCGCAGGACCTCTACTGGGAGCGCGAGGGCGCCTTCACCGGGGAGGTCAGCGCGCCGATGATTCGCGAGGCCGGGGCCGAGTACGTGATCATCGGCCACTCCGAGCGCCGCACGCTCTTCGGCGAAACGGACGAGACGGTGAACCGCAAGCTCCTGGCCGCGTTCGCCGCCGGCCTGACCCCCATCGTCTGCATTGGCGAGACGCTCGACCAGCGCGAGCGCAACGAGACGATGGAGGTGCTCGACCGCCAGATCAAGCGCGGGCTGGACGGCCTGACCTCCGAGCAGCTCACCCAGCTCGTCATCGCCTACGAACCGGTCTGGGCCATCGGCACCGGCCGGACGGCCACTCCGGCCCAGGCCGGCGAGGCCCACGCCCACATCCGCCAGCGGCTGCGCCAGTGGTTCGGGCCCGACCCGGCCGAGCACTGCCACGTGATCTACGGCGGAAGCGTGAAGCCCGAGAACATCGCGGACCTCGTCGCCCAGGCCGACATCGACGGGGCCCTGGTGGGCGGCGCCAGCCTGGACGTCCAGGGGTTCTACGAGATAGTTTCCAGAAGCCGGCGCGGGCAGGTATAATCCGGGTTTCCGGCTGAGAGAGAGTCAGATGCTGTATTACCTGGTCGCCGCGCTCTACATCGTCACCTGCCTCGTCATGATGCTGGTGGTCCTCCTCCAGCAGGGCAAGGGCGGCGACATCGCCAACGCCTTCGGCGGCGGCGCCAGCCAGGCGGCCTTCGGGGCCCGCAGCGGCGCCACCGTCCTGTCCCGCGCCACCACGGTGTGCGCGGTGTTGTTCATGGTGGGCGCGATCGCGCTCGGCATCCTCGGCCGCCGGGGCCCCGGCTCCGTCGTGGGTGGCCGCGCGCCGAGCACCGCTCCGGCCAACCCGGCTCCGGTAACTCCGGCGGCTCCGGCCACCACCACGACTCCGGCGCAGCCAACGCCGGCTCCGGCAGGCGCAACGACGCCGGCGAAGTAGTCGTCAGCAAGACGAGCGGGTCTTCGGACCTGCTTGCCCTCCACGCGGAAGTGGCGGAATTGGCAGACGCACCAGCTTGAGGGGCTG
>CAWULT010000157.1:0-9367 GCA_963923455.1 uncultured bacterium | reverse complement strand
AGACAGGGCGTGCAGCGGGATCGGCGTGGCCGGGGCCTGTTCGGGGTCGATGAGGGCCGCCTCGCCGTGATCGCGCGCCAGCGCCGGCAGCTGAGCGAAGAACGCGCGTGTCAACTCGTAGACGAGATCCTCGGAGAGGTCGCTGCGGCAGACGAGCAGCCACTCCGCGCCGAGCGTCTCGATTGGCTGGGTCTGTCCCCGAAGCTGGTTGGCGGCGACGGTGACCGGCCTGAGGAACGGATAGCTGCCGCGGAGCTGGTTGACTTCGGCGCGGCCGATCGGCAGCAGGCGGAGCGGGACGGTCTGGCTGAGCGTGCGAGCCGTGGCCAGCATGACCGGGCTGGCGCTGAACAGCGCGTCGATCTCGCCCTGACCGAGCTTCTCCACGAGGCGGTCGGTGGGTTGGAACGTCGTCTGCACGTCGGCGTAGCTCATGCCGTGGGCGCCCAGCACGATGCGTGTCGAGAACTCGCCCGAGGTGCCCGGCAGGATGATGCCGACGCGCCGGCCCTTCAGGTCCTTGATCGAGCGGAACGGGCTGTCGTCCCGGACCACCACGTAGAAGGTGTTGACCCACAGCACCGCGATCGCGCGCAGGTTCTTGTGGGGGTACTGGTTGCGCTCGATGCCGCGGCGGTACGCGAGGTAGACGACGTCCGACTGCGCCAGCCCCAGCTGCCCCTGCCCGCCGTCGACGGCCGACACCACGACGACGCCGCCGGACGTGGACTGCAGGCCGATGCGGGTCTGCGGAAGGGCCCTGTTGAGGCTCTTGATCAGGTCGTTGGTGAAGCTGGCCGCGATGCCGGACCACAGGGTGAGCTGCTGCACCTGCGGGGCCGCGGCTCCCGAGGAGCAGGCGCCGGCGCACAACGAGACCAGCAACGCCGCAGCCACGCCCGGGCAGCGGCCTCGGAAACGGGATGACATCGTGGTGACGGGGCCTCTTTCCGCGAGGGAACCGGGATTATACGGGAACTCGGCCCGCTGGCCGGGCCGATGACAATTGATGACAAATGCGTAGGCTGCAGGCCCTGGCACCGCCGCCGATAATGCGGCCCGCTGCGGGTGCCGCGTTGCGTGGTCGCTTCGCCATCACCCCGCCAGCAAGGGGAGCAGTCATGCGGAAGACGGCCATCTGGGCGGTGCTCATCGCCGTTGGCGGAACGATCGGCTTCGCTCAGGCGCCGGCCGGCGGCGGACGCGGACGTGGCGGGGAAGGCCAGACGGTCGTGCTGGAGCAGGCGCCGAAGGACCATTCGATCGCCATTCCGAGGGAGAAGCTGGCGCAGTACCTGAAGGACATGGACGCCAGGAAGCTCCAGACGCTTCGGATGATCGAGGGCGGGAAGTACAACGTGAACATCCGCCGGATCACCGCGGCGGAGACGGCGCTCGTGCATCCCATCACGGCGGATCTCTGGGTGGTGCTCGAGGGCGGCGGCACGCTGACGACCGGCGGCGTGCTCGAGGGGGGCAAGATTCTGGGCGGCCAGAGCCATCCCGTCAAGGTCGGCGACGTCGTGTACATCCCGTCGGGACTGCCGCACGGCGTGAGCGGCGTGAACGGCAACATCACGTGGCTCAACGTGCGGTGGGACACCGATTGGCCGACGGACGCGCCGATGGGCGCGGGCACGCTGAACGGCATCCTTGGGCGGACCGGCGGCGCGCGCGCAGGCGGGCCTCGGGAGGGCGCGGCCGAGGCACGCGCGGCTCGCGGTGCGGCACCGGGCGGTGCGCCTGCTGCGGCGCCGGCGCAGCCCGGCGGCGCCGCGCAACGCCCGGCGTTGCCGCCCGGTAGCCAGCAGGTGCTGCCGTACAGCTACGGCGGCAGCGGGGAGCTGTACTTTCCGAAGGAGCAACTCGACCAGATCATGGCGGGTATGCGCCTGAAGAAGTCCACCAACACCCGCCTCATCGAGGGTGGGCGCTACAACGTGAACCTGCGGTGGAATGGCACACCGTCAGTCGAGTTGCACGAGCAGACCATCGACACGTGGTACGTGCTGGCCGGCGGCGCGACCGTGAACACGGGGTACCAGGTGGCGAACGGCGAGCGCGTGCCCAACACGGGTGAGTCGGTCGTGACGAAGCCCGGCGACGTGTTCTTCCACCCGTCGAACTTCTACCATGGCTTCAGCCAGGTGTCGCCCGACATCTTCTGGCTGAACATCCGCTGGGACGACAACTACCGGAAGTAGCGGAGTGGCCGGGTCCGAGCCGCGCACCGGCCCTTCCGCCGGTGTGTGGCATGTCGCGCGGCCCGTCGTGGGCCGCGCCGAGGCGAGCCCATGAATCGATCACCGTGGAGGAGTCTGGGCGTCGTGGCTGCCGGCATCGTGGTGCTGGCGGCGGTGGCGGCGCTCTCGAACGGCGGCGTCCAGGCGCAGGCGCCCCAGGCCGCGAGGCGGGTCCCCGTCTTCGAGGTGGATCCGTCCTGGCCGAGGCTGCCCAACAACTGGGTCGTGGGGCACGTTGCGTCGGTGGCCGTCGATCGTCGCGATCACGTCTTCATGCTGCACCGGCCGAACACGATTCCGGAGAACCAGCGGGCCAAGGCCGCGCCGCCCGTGCTCGAGTTCGACGCGTCGGGGAAGTTCGTCAACGCGTGGGGTGGGCCCGGGGCGGGGTACGACTGGCCAGACAGCGAGCACGGCATCGCCGTCGACTACAAGGATCACGTGTGGATCGGTGGCAGCGCGCCGGTCGCGCCGTCGCTCCGGGACCTCGACGACGACATGCTCCTGAAGTTCGACAACAAGGGCAAGTTCCTGCTGCAGATCGGCGGCAGGAGCGTGAGCAAGGGCAACGCCGACACGAAGAGCGTGCACCAGTCCGCCGACGTCTTCGTGTGGCCGAAGACCAACGAGGCCTTCGTCGCCGACGGCTACGGCAACCGCCGCGTGATCGTGTTCGACGCCGACACGGGCGCGTTCAAGCGCCAGTGGGGCGCGTTCGGCAACGTGCCGATCGACGTGCCCGCTGCGCCCCGGGGAGGGGGCGCCGGCGCCCGCGGCGGTGCGAACGCGGGCGGGGCGGCTGCGGGCGGCCGCGGCGCCGCACCGGCACTCGACACCGAGGGCACGGGCTCGCCGCAGTTCGGCGGTCCGGTCCACGGCGTCAAGGTCTCCAACGACGGGCTCGTGTACGTGGCCGACCGTCCGAATCGCCGCGTACAGGTGTTCACGCCGGACGGCAAGTACGTCAACCAGGTGTTCATCAATCGCGCCGGGCCGTCTCCGCAGTCGGCGGCCGGCGTGGCGTTCTCGCCCGACGCGCAGCAGCAGTTCCTCTACGTTGCCGACTACGGCAACTCGCACATCGCGGTACTCGATCGAAAGAGCCTGCAGGTCCTCTACCAGTTCGGGCAGCGGAGCGAGAAGCCGGGGGACTTCCAGGGCCTGCATCACCTGGCGATCGACTCCAAGGGCAACATCTACACGGGCGAGGTCGCGCCGGGCGCGCGCGCGCAGCGGTTCGTGTTCAAGGGGTTGTCGAACACGCTTCCGCCCAACGCAATCCCGCCGAACCCCTATCGCATGCTGACGAACTGGCCGCACCTGGGCACCATCAAGCCCGGCGCGGCGATCGGGATCGTGCCGGACGGTACCGGCGGCGTGTGGCTGCAGCACCGGTCGGTGCCGGCGCTCCTGCACCTCGACGCGTCCGGCGACATCACGCAGCGGTTCGATGTGACGTTCTCGTCGGCGCACGGCCTCTGCCGCGATCGTGACGGCAACTTCTGGGCGGCCGACAGCGGGCCGTTCAACAACTCGCCCGACGCGGGTGTTCGCGGCAACCAGATCTTCAAGTACAGCCCAGACGGGAAGCTGCTGCTGACGCTCGGCAAGGCCGGTGTGGGGAAGGCCGGCACGGATACGTTCCTCCAGCCGTCCGCCTGTCGCGAGACGCCGGATGGCAACATCCTGATCGCCGACGGCCACTGGCCACGGCCGACGGGCATGCAGCAGGACGGCGACCGTCTCGTCTGGTTCACGCGCGACGGCAAGTTCATCAAGGAGTTCGGCCGTCACGGCTCGAAGCCCGGCGAGTTCATGGGCCCGCACGGGCTGGCGTTCGACTCGCGGGGGCGGCTCTTCGTCGCCGACCGTTCCAACAACCGCATCCAGGTCTTCGACAAGGACATGAAGTTCGTCGCCGAGTGGCGGCAGTTCGGCCGGCCCAGCGGGATCTGGATTCTCAAGGACGACACGCTGGTCGTGTCCGACTCCGAGTCGACCTACCCGATCGGCGGCCCGGCCGATGCCCCGGAGGGTGGCGGCAACGCGGTTCGCAATCCCGGCGGGCAGAACGGCATCCGGATCGGGAGCGCCAGGGACGGCTCCCTGCGCGCGTTCATTCCCGGCACGCGCCCGGAGGGGCTGGCGGCGGACGAGATGGGCAACATCTTCGGCGGCCTGACGGCCGGCTGCGAGGCGAGCCCGTCCGGGGGCTGCCTGCAGAAGTTCGTGAAGCCGTGATCACCGCACCACCAACGAGGGCCACATCATGAATCGCATCGTCATCGTCACCGCCGGCGCCCTGCTCACGCTGTCGCAGGCCGGCGCCTTCGCGCAGGGCGGGCAGCCGCCGAAGGTCGCCACCGACATCACCGCCGCCGAAGTGCAGGCCGTGCTGAACGCGCCGACCGGGGGCGGGGACCGGCAGATGAAGGTCGTGGACATGGGCAAGTACAACGTCAGCGTCGGCGTGCTGCACCGTGGCAAGACGACGCCGGGCGCGCCGGTCGGTGCCATCAACCACGAGCACGTCACCGAGGTCTACTACATCATCTCGGGCTCGGGAACCCTGCTGACGGGCGGGACGGTGGACAACCCGAAGCCACTCCCGGCGGACGGCGAGATCGTGAAGGTGGCGGTGGGGGCCAGCAATCAGGGCACGTTCCGGCAGGCCGCGCAGAGGCGCACCGTCGGCCCCGGCGACATCGTGATCATCCCGCCCGGCGTCTATCACGGCTTTGCCGACGTCGCCGACCACGTGGACTACGTGTCGGTGCGGCCCGACCCGGATCACGTGCTGCCTGCCGGCTACGTGCACCCGCTGTTGAAGAAGTAGCGCGCCCGTCCCCACCGTCGGCGCCGCCCGCCCCAGGCGGCGCTGACAATTGATGACAATTCCTGCTTTGCTTCGCGGTCCGCGCGCTTCCCATAATCCCGCGCGGCCGCGATCGCAGGGCACCCCACCCTCGGCGCGCGCCTCCTGCACACGGCACGGCACCGTTGGGCATCACCAAGGAGGGACTAGTGGTCCTGGCACGTTTCGGTCGCGCATGTCTCGTCGTCGTTCTCAGTCTGCTTCCCGCGTCCGTGTTCGCGCAGGGCGCCAGCACGGCGACCATTGCCGGTGTGGTCCGCGACTCCTCGGGCGGCGTGCTGCCCGGCGTTACCGTCGAGGCGGCCAGCCCCGCCCTCATCGAGAAGGTTCGGACGACCGTCACGGATGAGCGCGGTCAGTACCGGCTGCCGGAACTGCGGCCGGGCGCCTACACCGTGACGTTCTCGCTGGCCGGGTTCTCGACGCTGAAGCGCGAGGGCCTGGAACTGCGGACGAACTTCACCGCGACGGTGGACGTCGAGCTGACGGTCAGCCAGCTCCAGGAGACCATTACGGTCACGGGCGCCGCGCCGCTCGTCGACGTACAGTCGGCCACCCAGCAGCGCACGGTGTCGCGTGAACAGCTCGACACGGTGCCCACCGCGAAGAGCGTGCTCGGCATCGCGGCTCTCATCCCGGCCGTCGTCGAGCCGCCGAACGCGCAGGACGTGGGCGGCAGCAAGGGCGAGCGCTCGGTCCGCATCTCGGTGCACGGCGGCAAGACCTTCGACTCGCGGCTGCTGCAGGACGGCATGCGCTACAACGCGCTCACGCCCGGCGTCGGTGCGCCGAACGCGACGACGCCGTCGTCGCCCACCAGCCCGGCGCCGATCTTCCAGGGCACGCTCGAAGGGACGGGCCGCGGCTACTACATCAACCCGCTGGCCGTCGACGAAGTCGTCGTCGACCTGGGCACCATGGGTTCGGCGCAGTATTCGCTCGGTGGCGCACAGGTCAACAGCATTCCGAAGAGCGGCGCGAACCGCGTGTCCGGCTCGGTCTTCCTCGCCGGCACGAACGATGGCCTGCAGAGCGACAACCTGGACGACGGGCTGCGGAGCCAGGGGCTCACGTCGGTCAACAGCGTGAAGAAGGTGTACGACGTCAACGGCGCCGTGGGCGGGCCGATCGTGACCGACCGGGTGTGGTTCTTCGTGGCGGGCCGTCGTTGGGGCACGACGACGCACGTCGCCAACCTCTATGCCGACTCGAACACCAACGACTTCGTCTACACGCCGGACCTGAACCGTCCCATCGAGCCCGAGGAGACGGACAAGGCCATTGGCGGACGCCTCACGTTCCAGGCCTCGGCGAAGGACAAGTTCACGTTCTCGTACGACCGGCAGCGCAACTTCCAGGACCAGCTCACCGGCCAGCTCGAGACGGGCACGATCAAGAACGAGGCGAACCAGGGCTACTGCCAGCGCCACCAGGTCACGCAGGGCGCGTGGAGCCGGCCCCACTCGTCGAACCTGCTGTTCGACGCGGGCGTGACGGTGAGCAAGTTCAACTTCCAGAGCTTCGGCGAGAAGATGGACCTGAGCGACTACGAGGGGTGTGGTGGCCAGCTGGTCACCAACGTCTCGATCAACGACGTGGGCCTGGGCTACACCTACAACGGCGTCGGCGTCGGCCGCGGGTTGAGCCTGTCGCACCAGTCGAACGGTCGCGTCAACGTGTCGCTGATCAAGGGCGCCCACAGCATCAAGACCGGCGCCTTCTGGATGTACGGTCTGGGCGGCGGGCAGCGCGCCTACAACGTGCGGGCGCCGCAGCAGGTGAATGGCCTGCCCGTGACCTACACCTTCCTGAACGGGCGTCCGACCAGCCTCACGCAGTTCGTGTCGCCGAACCGTCAGGTGGATCAGCTCAATCCCGACCTCGGGCTCTACGTGCAGGATCAGTGGCGGGTGAGTCGCGTCACCGTCAGCGCGGGCCTGCGCTTCGACTGGCTGCGCGAATCGGTCGCCGCCTCGTCGGTGTCGGCAGGAGCGCTCGTGCCGCAGCAGTCCTTTCCGGCGATCAAGAACGTGCCGAACTGGAAGGACCTGAACCCGCGCTTCGGCATCGTGTGGGATCCGAAGGGCGACGCGAAGACCGCTATCAAGTTCGGCCTCAACCGGTACGTGTCGTCGGCGACCACGGGCATCGCGAACCTGTTCGATCCGTTCGGCCCTGGCAACTCGCTCGGCAGCACGGGCCGTGCCTGGACCGACGCGAACGGGAACTTCCTGCCCGACTGCGACCTGACGCTCAAGACGGCGAACGGTGAGTGCGGCGCCATGCTGAACCAGAACTTCGGCACGAACGTGCCCAGCTACCGCCCAGACCCGAACTGGGTGACCGGCTGGGGCAAGCGGCCCTACAACTGGCAGACGTCGGTCACCGTCGATCGCGAGATCACGTCCAACCTCGTGGTCAACGCGGGCTACTACCGCACCTGGTATGGGAACTTCATGGTGGTCGACAACCAGGCCGTCACGCCGGCGGACTTCAGCCCCTACTGCGTCACGGTGCCCACCAATGCGCAACTGCCGCTGAGTGGACAGCAGTTGTGCGGCCTGTACGACCTCAACCCCAACAAGGTCGGCCAGATCGACAACCTGGTCACGCTGGCCAAGAACTATGGCAACCAGCGTGAGATCTACAACGGTGTGGACGTGAACTTCCAGCTGCGTGTCCGGGAGAAAGCGACGCTCGGCGGCGGCTGGAACATCGGCAACGCCGTGCAGCTGGGTACGGCGGCCGGCGGAAACGCGTCGGCCAGCACCGACAGCTGCTACGTCATCGACTCCCCGCAGCAGCAGTTCAACTGCAAGGTGGACGTCCCGTATCAGAGCCGGATCAAGGTCAATGGCTCCTACACGCTTCCGTACGGCGTGCAGCTGGCGGCGGTCGCGCAGAGCAACCCGGGCGCGAACTACACGGCCAATCTGGCGTTCACCTCGGCGGTGATTCAGCCCTCGCTGGGGCGCCCGCTGTCGGGTGGGGCGGCGTCGGTCACGATTCCCCTCGCCAAGCCGTACTCGCTCTACGGTCCGCGCATCAACCAGGTCGACCTCCGCGCGACCAAGATCTTCCGGTTCGGCACCACCCGTCTCCAGGCCAACGTGGACGCCTACAACTTGTTCAACGTCAATACGCCGGTCACCCTGTTCGGGACCTACAATGCAAGGTGGGGGCAGCCGACGCAGGTACTGGACGGCCGGCTCGTGAAGTTCAGCGCGCAGATCGACTTCTAGAAGAGGACTCAGTATGAAGAGCACGACATCAGCCGGCCGGGCACGACACCTGGCCGTGTGCGCCTGTGCGGTGGGGCTGGCCGTGGCGCTCGGCATGGGCCAGAGCGGTGCGGCACAGCAGCGAGGCGCGGAGCCAGGCGAGGGGGCACGCGGGCGGGGCGCCGGTCCGGCGGGACCCGGGCGGGCGACCTTCTCGCTCAACGACCCCGTCCCCAACGACCCAGCCCTCAAGGGCGCCATCGACATGCACGCGCATCAGGATCCGGACAGCTTCGGCCCGAGCTACGGCCAGGCGGCCCGGTCGATCGATGCGCTCGACCTCTACACGCGCGCCAAGGCCTCCGGCATGCGAGGGTTCGTCATCAAGGGCCACCTCGACCAGACCGCCGGCTTGGCCTACTACATGCGGAAGCTGCATCCCGACTTCGAGATCTTCGGCGGGATGGGCTCGAATCTCACGACGGGTACGAAGGTCAACCCGTGGGCGGTCACGCACATGGCCGAGATGAAGGGCGGGTGGGGCCGCATCGTGTGGATGCCGAGCTGGGACTCGGAGAACAGCATCCACCGGCTGCCGCGCAAGCCGTGGGCCTACGTGGCGGTTGCCGAGTGCCACGGACTGCCGTTCTGGATCAACTATCCGAAGCCGTGCCCGGACGGCGGCGAACTGTTGCCGGAGGTCAAGCAGGCGATCCAGGTGATCGCCAAGACCAAGACGCGCGACAGCAACGGTGACCTCATCCTCGCGACGGGCCACAACTCGCCGCCCGAAGTGAAGCTGATGGTCAAGGAGGCCGTCCGCGCGGGCGTGAAGCACGTCATCATCACGCACCCCCTGCTCGACATCGTCGAGATGGAGCCGAAGGAGATCAAGGAGACCGTGGAGATGGGTCCCGAGATCTACGCGGAGTTCACGTCGCAGTTCGGCAACCCGAATGCGCGGCCGGAGGTGGTGAAGCTCTATCTGGAGACGATCCGCCTGGTTGGCCCGGAACACTCGTTCATCT
>CAWULT010000156.1:0-9373 GCA_963923455.1 uncultured bacterium | reverse complement strand
GGCGGGCCCAACGGCCCCGCGGTCCGTGCGGTGATGACACAGGTGACCGCGCGGCTGGCCGTGCTCCGGGCCGCATCCGGCAGCGTCGCGGCGGGGCGGCGCGAGGCCGACGCCGCCGCCGCGGAAGTCGCCAAGGCGACGCTGGGCGGGCCGCTGGTCGATGCGCTGGTGCACGAGCAGCTGGGGCAGGCCTATCTGACCGTCGCCGGCCGGGCGGGGGGTGAGGCCGAGGCGGCTGCCCTGGCGCGTGAGCACCTCGCGGCCAGCGCGCGGCTGTGGAAGGCCGCGCGGCTCGCCGGCCCGCTCGAGCCGAGGCGGACGGCCGCCCTGGCCCGGCTCGACCACGCCTTGGCCCGCCTCGAGCCAGGCCGTCGCTGAAAACAATCCCGCCGTTTCCGCTTGTCTCTATGGGGCGTGCATCCACGCCCGGAGGGACGGGACGTGATGACTCGACTGATGACTCGGTTGGTGGTGGCGGCAGGCGTCGTGCTCGGGGTCGCCGGCATGCCGCCGGTGGCTCTCGCGGCCGCGCCGGTGGTTTCGAACGTGTTCGCGACGCTCGTGCAGAGCCGGGTGGCCATCCCCGACAGCGACCAGACGGTGGATCTCGAGGGCACCGTGCACCTGGTGGTCCGGGTGGTGCCCCTCGAAGACGGCTCGCGCTACTTCACCGTGTACGCGAACCTGCCGGCCGATGTGAGTGCCCAGAGCAGCACCGGCGAGCGCTTCGTGGCCGTCGGGGCGGTCCGCCACGCCGACACGCACACGGGGCTGATCATTCCGTGCATCATGCCCGAGGGATTCACGCTGATTCAGGCGTCGGCGGGCCGGGAGGGGCGCAGCGTGGCACCGACGCCGTTCGGGTTGTACGTGCTGCTGCAGATCTCCGAGGACGGCGCCGTGACCGCGGCCGCGGCGTCGACCGATCCCGACCTCGTTCGCGGACCGCGCTGACGGCAGGCCGGTCGTCGCCCGGACCCCGCGAGGCCTCGTCGCGCGGGTCCGGTGCTATAGTCCGCGGCGATGCGGCTACGACTCCTGGCGCTCTGCGCGCTGGCGTGCTGGCTGGCGGCGGGGACCAGGCCGTCCGCGCAGCAGAACGCCGACTGGTCCCGTCCGTTTCCGCCCCTGCGGCTGATCGGCAACGTCTACTGGGTTGGCACGTACGACCTGTCGACCTACCTGATCACGACGCCGGCCGGGCACATCCTCGTCAACACGGGGCTCAAGGACACCGTGCCCGAGATCAAGGCCGGCATCGAGCGGCTCGGCTTCTATCTGTCCGACGTCCGGATCCTGCTGGCGACGCACGCACACTGGGATCACGTGGCCGGCCTCGCCGAACTCAAGCGCCTGACGAGAGCCCGGGTGATGATGGCGGAGGCCGACGCCCCGGTGCTCGAGGACGGTGGTGCCAGCGACTTCCGCTGGGGCGACGATCCGGCCACGCGGTTCGAGCCGGTGAAGGTCGACCGGCGCCTGAAGGATGGAGACACCGTCACGCTCGGCGGCGTGACGCTGACGGCCCTGCACCATCCGGGACACACGAAGGGCGCCACGACCTTCACGCTCACCGTGCGCGACGGCGGCCGCGACTACCGGGTCGTGATCGCCAACATGGGGAGCATCAATCCCGGCGTCACCGTGAAGGGGATGCCGAAATACCCCACCATCGGCCAGGACTACGCGCGGACGTTCGCCGCGCAGAAGGCGCTGCCGGTGGACGTGTTCCTCGCGTCGCACGCATCCCAGTTCCGGCTGCACGAGAAGTACAGGCCGGGAGACCCGTACGACCCGAACCGCTTCGTCGACCCGAAGGGGTACCTGGCCGCGGTGGAGCAGCTCGAGCGGGCGTTCCGTGCGCAGCTGGCGAAGGAGGGCGCACGGTGACGCCGCGGGCGCGGGCCGCCGGGCTCATCGTGGCGCTGGGGCTCGTGCTGGGTGTCGTCGCGACGGCTCGCGGCCAGGCCGAGGCGGTGGCGCCCACCGGCACGCTCCGCGTCGCCTTCCTGGCCACCAACCCGGTTCACGGTCGGGTGGACCCGCGGACGGGCGCCGTGGCGGGCCCGGTCGCGGATCTCGTCGCGGAGTTCGCGCGGCGGGAGCGCCTTCCATACCGCCTCGTCCCTGGGGCCAACGCCGCAGCCGTCATCGCCCTCGTGCAGCGGGGCGAGGCCGACGCCGGCGTGCTCGCGTTCGAGCCCGCACGGGCCCGGGAGGTCGAGTTCGCGGGCCCCTTCGCCGTGATGTTCAGCACCTACCTGGTGCGCGCGGATTCGCCCCTTCACGCGCTCGGCGACGTGGACCGCCCAGGCGTCCGGGTCGGCGCGGTACGGGGGCAGACCCAGGAGCTCCACCTGTCCGCGCACTTGACGCAGGCGAAGGTGCGGGTCTTCGAGGCGCAGCCGTCCGCCGCGGACCTCCAGCGCATGCTCGTCGCGGGGGAACTCGACGCCTTCGGGCTGAACGGGCAGCGGGCCGCAGACGCCGTGGCGGGCTCGGGCGGAGCGCTTCGCGCGATTCCCGGGAGCTTCGTGGACGTCGAGCAGTCGTTCGTCGTCAAGCTGGGCCACGAGGCCGCGGCCAGCGCGTTTCGTCGGTTCGCGGCGGACGCCGTCCGGTCCGGGCTGGTCCAGCGCGCCCTCGACCGCGCGAACGTGACCGGCGCAGCCGTCGTCCAGAGGCGCTGATGCCGGCGCCGGATCACGTGCAGGCCCCTGGCGTGCCGGTGACAGCCCGCGTCAGTCGCCTGCTGGCATTTGCCGGCGGTGTGCTGTGCGCGGTCGCGCTGGTGCTTCTCGCCATCGGCGGAACCGTGGTCACGCTCGGGCCGCTTCGTGTCTCCGCCCGGGATCCGTGGCGGCTCTGGATGGAAGGCTGCGTCCTGCTGGTGCTGGCGCTCGTGGCCGACGGCGTGTCGTCACTCCGGCCGACCGACCACCGCCGGCGCCAGGTCGTGGCACTGGTGGTCGCCTTGGGCGCGACCCTCGTGATGGAGTCGTTCCCACGTCAGGTGGGCGACGGCGGCGAGTACCTGGCCATGGCGCGCCAACTCTCGCTCGGGCGGCCGCCGGCGATGTCGCCGGGCGAAGTGGCCGAGGCCGAGGCGTGGCTCGGCACGCTGTCGGGCGCGCCGCCGACCCCGTTGCGACACCTGGATCTCGTGGGCCGGGACGGGCGCCAGGATCTGGCGCACTTCTGGCTGTACCCCCTGCTCGCCGCCCCGTGGCTGCGCGCGGCCAGCTGGCTGGGGCTCCACCCGAACCACGGGTTCGCGCTCGTCAACATCGCGCTGGTCGCCCTGGCCGGTGCAACCGTGCTTCGCGTCCTTCCCGTGTCCGCGGGCGTGCTCGTGCTCCTCGGGCCACTGGTCTGGTGGCTGGACAAGGCGCACGCCGACGTCTTCATCGTGGCCCTCGGCGCCATGGCCGTCTGCCTGCTGCGATCACGTCCCGCGGCGGCGCTTGCCTTGGCCGGGCTGGTCGCGGCCCAGAACCCCGCGCTGCTGCCGCTGCTCCTGCTGGCGGCGCTGTACGCGTGCTGGGTCACTGGGTTTCGCGAACGCCGAGTGTGGCTCGGCGCGCTGGGGGCGCTTGCCGTGGCCGGCCTGCACCCGGCCTATTACCTCTGGCATCTCGGCGTCGTGTCTCCGCTGAGCGCGGCCTCGCTGCGCTCGTGGCCCGGCATCACGGCGTTGCTGACGCCGCTCGTCGACCTCGACCTCGGCCTGGCGGTGCACGCCCCGGGCCTCGCGGTTGCCCTCGTCCTGGGCCTCTTCGGGCTGCCTCGCTGGCCAGCCTGGCGCGAACGCTGGCCGGAGGTGGCCGTGACGGGCGTCGCGCTCGTGGTCGGCCTGCTCACGTTCGCGCAGACGCCGAACGTCAATCACGGCGGCACGCCGGGGCCGAGCCGCTACGGCCTCTGGCTGATGCCCCTGGCCATTCCAGCGCTGCGGGCGATGACCTCCGGCTCCGGGTCTCCGCGGGGGCGGGCCCGGCTCGCGCTCGTGGCCGCGTGCTCGGTGGTCTGGTCGGTCTACGCCTATCATCCGAGGCACTCGGAGGCGGGGCAGGTCGAGCACACTGCGCTGGCGTCGCGCGTGCTCACCGGCTGGCCGTCCCTGTATGCCCCGCTGCCTGAGGTCTTCGCCGAGCGCACCCTGGGCTACGACGGCGTCAGCCAGCCGCCGGCGTCCACGCCCGGGTGCGAGAAGGTGCTGCTGGCGGGCGAGGGGCGCGCGGACGTCCGGTGGCCGCTGCCGTGCCGTCCCGCGCCGGTGCCGGAGGAGTGCCAGCGCGAGGGGGCCCTCTGCTACGCCAACCGAACCGCGTCCGGCTACGCCTTCGCACGGGCCCCGCGCCAGTCCGGGTACGGCTTTATCGTCGATCGGTCGGCCTCCTGGACCGACGGCGAGCAGGGCGCATGGCGGCCCGTCGTGGCCGACTGGGACGGGCTTCGCGCCGTTCGGCCGTGGTCTGGGCCGTCGTTCGTGCGCGACATGGAGGGGATCGAGAGCGCCCGCGCGCTGCAGAACGGGTCCGAACTGCTCCTGTGGGTGACGCCGTCGGGCGCTGGGCACGCGCGGGTGAGGATCGCGGCCCCCTCCGGGTCGGCGCTGTGGTGGCTCGACGTCTCCGTGCGTCCGCCCGCGCGAACGGGCCCAGGCCGGTCCCTCGAGGGCGAGGCGTGGGTGGACCTGCCGGGCGACGGTCCCGCGTTGCTGCTCCTGAGGCGGCGATAGCCCGCGATTCAGCCGGGCGAGAGTTTTTTTCGCCGCTGCCGCGAATTATCAGTGGCTCCCCGCCGTCTCTGGGACGATTCCACCAGATTCGGCAGGTACCTCGCTTGCATTACCGCGCGCCGGACGGTGCCAGGGGACGACGTATGACTCAGCAGCGACAGGTTCACGACGATATCTGGGGCACGGCCCTCTTCGACGGCCGGCTGGCCTCGAAAGGGTATGCACTCAACAAGATGTGTTTCTCGTTCAACGAGAAGGCCAACCGGGACGCGTTCGTGGCGGACGAGGACGGCTACTGCGCCAAGTACGGCCTGAGCGAGGATCAGCGGGAGGCCATCCGCAGCCGCAACGTCCTGAAACTGCTGGCCGCGGGCGGCAACGCCTACTATCTGGCGAAGTTCGCGGGGATCTTCGGGCTCGACATGCAGGACATCGGGGCCCAGCAGACCGGCGTGACGAAGGACCAGTTCAGGGCGAAGCTGGCGGCTGCCGCCAACGACTAGCCAGGAGACCACGGACCATGGCCACGATCGTCGGCGGAGTGCTCACCTCACACGTGCCCGCCATTGGCGGCGCCATCGCCAGGAAGCTGCAGGACGACCCATACTGGAAGCCGTTCTTCGACGGGTTCGTGCCCGTCCGCGAATGGGTGGCGCGGGCCAGGCCGGACGTCGCGGTGGTCTGCTACAACGACCACGGCCTCAACTTCTTCCTGGACAAGATGCCCACCTTTGCCATCGGCGCGGCGCCCGGTTACCGGAACGCCGACGAGGGCTGGGGGCTCTCGGTGTCGGCGCCCTTCACGGGCAACGAGGCCCTGTCGTGGCACCTGGTCGAGTCGCTGGTCGCAGACGACTTCGACATCGTGACCTGTCAGGAGATGCTCGTCGACCACGCCTTCACCCTGCCGATGAAGCTGTTGTGGCCCGACCAGCAGTGGCCGGTGACCGTCGTGCCGGTGTGCATCAACACCGTACTGTTTCCGCTCCCGTCGGCCTCGCGCTGCCACAAGCTCGGACAGGCGATCGGCCGCGCCATCACGGCGTGGGAGTCGGATGCCCGCGTGCTGGTGCTCGGCACCGGGGGGTTGTCGCACCAGCTCGAAGGCGAGCGGGCCGGCTTCCTGAACAAGCACTTCGACCTGCAGTTCATGGACAGCCTCGCGGCCAATCCGACGTGGGCCACGCAGTTCTCGATCAACGACCTGGTGAAGGAGACCGGCACGCAGGGCATCGAGCTGCTGAACTGGCTGACGGCGCGCGGCGCACTCGGCGACCGTGTACGTGAGCTCGAGCGCACGTACCACATCCCGATCTCCAACACGGCCGGCGGGATGATGCTGTTCGAGAACGCCGCGGCCTGACGCGGCGTTCCCCGCGGGGCGTGGCGGAGAGGCGACGCACGGACGCGTGCCGTTCTCCTGCCGCGGCTCGGGGGCGCCCCCGGCTCACGCCCACAGCGCGGCCGATGCGAGGCGCGCCCCTTCGACGAGCGCCTCGAGCTTCGCCCAGGCGATCTCCGGGTGGCTGACGCGCGAGCCGAGCCCGCAGTCGGTGCCGGCGACGACGCGCTCCCGTCCGACCAGGTTTGCGAAGCGCACGAGCCGCTGCGCCACGAGTTCGGGGTGCTCGATCACGTCGCTGGCGTGGCCCACCACGCCCGGCATCAGGGTCCGGCCGTCCGGCAGGTCGACCCCGTGCCACACCTCCCACTCGTGTTCGTGGCGGGGATTGGCGGCTTCCACCGGGTAGCAGCCGGCCCGGACCTCGAGCACCAGATCCACGATCTCGCGCAGCGGGATATCGTGCCGGTGCGGCCCGTGTCCGCTGCCCCAGCAGACGTGCAGGCGTACCAGTTCCTCCGGGATGCCCCGGAGCGCGTGGTTGAGCGCGTCCACCCGCAGCCGCGCGTAGGCACGATAGTCGGCGACGGTCATGTCTGGGAACATCTGCCAGCCGTCGGGCAGGTCCGGATCGTCGATCTGCAGCAGGATGCCGGCGCCCGCGATCGCCGTGTACTCCTCGTGCATCGCGTCGGCGATGGCGAACAGGAACTCTTCGTCGGTCTTGTAGTGCGCGTTCCAGAGCCAGTGCTCGATCGTGCCCGGCGCCACGGCCGTCAGGAAGGGCCGGACGTCGAGCCCGCTGGTCGCCTGGCGCAGCGTGTCGACGTCGAAGCTGACGTCGGCCTGGCCGACGTACCGGATCGGTCCGGTGCAGAAGAGGGGCCGGTTCAGGGCGTGCGGCCGTCCGGTGCCGGTGTCCACCGTGGCGCCCGTGCGGCGGGCGGCGAAGTAGCCGGGAAAGGCACGCGCGTCGCGGCCCGTGATGTCGCGGGCGGGAGGCGTCCGCGCGGGTGCCCGGTGTTCGAGGCCGGCCAGCCGCGTCTGCGCGTAGTAGGAGAAGCCGCCCCGCTTGGTGAACTCGCCGTCGTTGACGATCGAGAGCCCGAGGCCGGCCTGCCGCCGGACGACCTCGGCCACCAGACCCGGCACGGTTGCGCGGAAGGCGGCCTCGTCCCGGGGCTGTTCGTAGCGCGTGCAGAGCGTCTCGAGCGCCTCGGGTCGTGGCAGGGTGCCGACGTGCGAGACCGGAATCGATCGATGTGTCACGGCCGCCTCCCTGGTGAACTCCGGCCCCGGAGCCACCCGCGGTGATCGTAAACGAGCTCGCGAGGCGGCACCGCCGGCGACGCACCGCCGGAGGTCACGCGGTCGCACCGGCCGCGCTGGATATAGGCTATGCGCACCGCGAGCGCTGGGCGAGCGGAGAGGAGCCGTGTCATGCGTGGTGTGACGGGACTGATGGTGGGCGTCGGCGTGGCCCTGCTGTGGATGCCGGTGGCCGCAGGACCTCTCCCGACGGGGAAGCCGGAGACGGTGGGCCTGTCGAGCGCCCGGCTCGAGCGCCTCGCGCGAGCGATCCGGGCGGATGTCGACGCCGGCCGGATGCCGGGCGCCGTCGTCGCCGTCGCCCGGAAGGGCAGGCTCGTCTATCACGAGGCGTTCGGCTACGTGGACCCGGCGGCCAGGCGCCCGATGCCGAAGGACGCCATCTTCGCGCTGGCGTCGATGACGAAGCCGATGGTGGCGGTCGCCGCGCTGATGCTCGCCGAGGAAGGCCGGCTCCTGCTCAACGACCCGGTCGGCAACTATCTGCCGGCGCTCAAGGACATGACGGTGGCAGCTGTGGGCTCCGGGACGGTGCCCGCGCGCCGCCAGCCCACGCTGCAGGACATGCTGCGCCACACCGCGGGGGTCAGCTACGGCAACCGCGGGGACACGCCGCTGCACCGGCTCTACTCCGAGAGGTTGAAGAGTGCCGCCGACCAGACGGGCGACGAGTTCCTGGCGGAACTCGGCCGGCTGCCGCTGCACTTCCAGCCGGGCACCGCCTGGGAGTACAGCCACGGGCTCGACGTGGCGGGCCTCGCCGTCGAGGCCGTCAGCCGCCAGCGGCTCGGCGAGTTCCTGCAGGCGCGCGTCTTCGGTCCGCTCGGCATGGTCGACACGGGCTTCGTCGTGCCGCCGGCGAAGGCCGACCGGATCGCCAGGCCGCTGCCCGTCGATCCCGACACGGGGCGGCCGCCCTCGTTCCGCCTGCCGGTGACGCCGTGGAAGTACGACTGCGGCGGCGGCTGCGCGTCGGGCACGGCCGTCGACTACGTGCGCTTCGCGCAGATGCTGCTCAACAAGGGACAGCTCGACGGCGCCCGGCTGTTGAGCCGGAAGTCCGTGGAGTACATGACGGCCGACCAGCTCGGCTCCGGCGTGGACGTGTCGCGGCTGCACGAGTTCGCGGTGGAGCACATCGACGGTTTCGGCTTCGGCCTCGGCGTGGCCGTGCGCACCCGGGCGGGCGTGGCCGGCGTGCCGGGTACGCCAGGGGAATTCCTGTGGAGCGGCGCGCAGGGCACGATGTTCTGGGTGGACCCCCGCGAGGACCTGGTCGTCGTCTTCCTGGCCAACACCCCTGGGCCCGTGCGCCGGCATTACCGCGAACTCGTCAAGAACCTGGTCGTGCAGGCGATCGCCGACTGACGGTGCTCCGTCGCGGCCACACGCGGCCGTCGGATGCCTGGCGTGCATCGCTCCCTACCAGAATTGGGGAGGTCGACGCCCGAGGGGCATTGGCGGTAATCTCCTCGCGGCGCGTGTCCTCAACGGATCCGCCGGACCTGAGCAGGCTGGGAGGCGCGTGATGAAGCGTCAGTGGGTGATGTGGTGCGGGGCGCTCGCAGTGGCCGTCGGACTGCAGGGGGTGTCGGGCGCGCAGACGGGCGGCGGGTCGGCCTCGAAGACGCCATGGGGTGACCCGGATCTCCAGGGGGTCTGGACCAGCGAACCCGAGCTCGGCGTGCCGTTCGAACGCGCGCCCGATCTGGGCACGCGACAGACCCTGACGGAAGAGGAGTTCCACAAGCGGCAGGCCGACGCCCAGAAGCAGCTCGCCGCCGACAACGCCGAGTTCGACCTCGAGACGGCCGAGACCGCCAATGCCGGCGCGGTCGGGTCGGCCACCTCGCCCCCGCCCCACTGGCTCGAGCGCGGGCAGCCCTCGCGGCGGACGTCGATGGTGATCGAACCGGCCAACGGACGGGTGCCGGCCATGACCGCCGAGGCCCGGGCGCGCC
>CAWULT010000155.1:0-9569 GCA_963923455.1 uncultured bacterium | reverse complement strand
GACCGCGGTGGCCTGATTCAACAAATCAAGGCTCGCAGGAACCCGGTACGCTTCAACGGCGACTCGGCCGGCACGGAGCGCACGTTCCCGTTCGACCTGATCCCGCGAATCGTCCGCGCCGAGGAATGGGCGTGGATCGAGCGCGGCCTGAAGCAGCGGATTCGGGCGCTCAACACGTTCATCGACGACATCTACCACGGCCAGCGCATCCTCAGGGATCACGTCATCCCTGAAGAGGTGATCCGCTCCGCGACGTTCTACCGACCCCAGTGCGAGGGCATCAACCCGCCCCGAGGCGTCTGGTGCCACATCACCGGCACGGACCTCGTGCGCCACGCCGACGGACAGATCTACGTGCTCGATGACAACCTTCGGGTGCCCTCCGGCGTGTCCTACGTGCTCGAGAACCGCGACCTGATGAAGCGCACGTTCCCTCAGGTGTTCGAAGGCCTGCGCATCCGCCCGGTGGACGACTATCCGAGCAACCTGCTCGCCACGCTCGAGGCGATCGCTCCGGCCGGTGGCACCGGCAAGCCGGTCGTCGTGCTGCTCACGCCGGGGATGCACAACTCGGCCTACTTCGAGCACAGCTTCCTGGCGCAGAAGATGGGCATCCCGCTCGTCGAGGGCCGAGACCTCGTCGTCGAGGGCGGCTACGTCTGGATGCGGACCACGAAGGGCCTCCGCCGCGTGGACGTGATCTACCGCCGGATCGACGACGACTTCCTCGACCCGGCCGCCTTCCGGCCCGATTCGATGCTCGGGGTGCCCGGCATCCTCGACGTCTACCGGGCGGGCCGGGTGGCGCTCGCCAACGCCCCGGGCAACGGCGTGGCCGACGACAAGGTCGTCTATGCCTATGTGCCGGACATGATCAAGTAATACCTCGGCGAGGACCCGATCATCCCGAACGTGCCCACCTACCTGTGCTGGCGCGACACGGACTGGCAGCACGTGCTGCAGAACCTGGAGTCGCTGGTCGTCAAGTCGGCCAATGAGGCCGGCGGCTACGGCATGCTGGTCGGGCCGCACTCGACCGCGGCGCAGCGCGCCGAGTTCGCCGCCCGCATCGAGGCGGCGCCCCGCAACTACATCGCCCAGCCGACGCTGGCGCTGTCGCGCGTGCCCACGCTCGTGACCGATCACCTCGAGGGGCGGCACGTCGACCTGCGCCCGTACATCCTCTACGGCGACGACGTCCGCGTGCTGCCGGGCGGGCTGACCCGTGTGGCGCTGCGCAAGGGCTCGCTCGTGGTGAACTCGTCCCAGGGCGGCGGCAGCAAGGACACGTGGGTGCTGGCCCCGGAAGGCGGTGCGGCGTGACGCACGAATCGGCGCCCCTGCTGAGCCGCGTCGCCGACGCCGTCTACTGGATGGCGCGCTACATCGAGCGGGCCGAGAACGTCGCCCGCTACATCGGCGTGAACCTGAACCTGCAACTCGACCTGCCCCTGAACCCGGCGAACCAGTGGCAGCCGCTCATCGACACGACGGGCGACACCGAGCGATTCGCCAAGCGCTACGGCGAGGCCACCCAGGCCCGCGTGATCGAGTTCCTGGCCTACGACCCCGAGAACCCGAACTCGATCACCTCCTGCCTGCGCGCCGCGCGCGAGAACGCGCGCTCGGTCCGCGAGGTCATCTCCTCGGAGATGTGGGCGCAGGTCAACAGCATGTACCTGCAGATCCAGACCCAGCGGTCGATGCCCGAGCCCGAGCGCCTGCTCGACGCGTTCCGCGACATCCGGATGGGCTGTCACCTGTTCCAGGGTGTCACCGACGCCACGATGACGCACGGCGAGGCGTGGCACTGGGCGAGGATGGGACGCAAGCTCGAGCGCGCGGACAAGACCTCGCGCATCCTCGACGTGAAGTACTTCATGCTGCTGCCGAAGACGACCGACGTCGGGACGCCATTCGACGACATCCACTGGGCGGCGGTGCTGAAGTCGGTGTCGGGCTTCGAGATGTACCGGAAGAAGTACGGCCGCATCACGCCGGTCGACGTGGTCGAGTTCCTCGTCATGGATCGGGAGTTCCCCCGATCGGTCGCGTTCTGCGTCCGCAGCGCGGCCGAGTCCCTCTACGCGATCACCGGCACGACGGCGGGCACGTTCCGCTACCGCTCCGAGCAATTGATGGGGCGCCTGCGGTCGGAGCTGGAGTTCGCGTCGGTCGGCGCCATCATCGGCTCCGGACTCCACGAGTACCTCGACGAGTTGCAGCACAAGATGAACGACATCGACGCGACGCTGCGCGCCGACTTCGTGGTCAAGGACGCCCAGGCGCCGGCGCCGGTGGCCGCCGGCCCGGCCGGGCTGCAGGCATGAGCATCCGCGTCGCGCTGCACCACGGCACCGAGTACCGGTACGACCGGCTCGTGACGCTGTCGCCGCAGACCGTCCGGCTCCGGCCAGCTCCGCACAGCCGCACGCCGGTCACCGGCTACTCGCTCCGCGTCGAGCCGGCCGGCCACTTCATCAACTGGCAGCAGGACCCGCAGGGCAACTTCCTGGCGCGACTGACCTTTCCGGAGCCGACGCAGCGCTTCGCGCTCGAGGTCGACCTGCTGGCCGAGATGACGGTCATCAACCCGTTCGACTTCTTCCTCGAGCCCTACGCCGAACGCCTGCCGTTCACCTACGAAGAGACGCAGCGCCGCGAGCTGGCGCCGTTCCTGGCGACCGGCGAGGCCGGTCCGCGCCTCCGCGCACTGCTGGCCACGCTCGATCCGGCGGGCGCGCCGACGATCGCCTTCCTCGTCGCGCTGAACCAGCGGCTGCAACGGCAGGTGCGGTACCTGATCCGGATGGAACCCGGCGTGCAGAGCAGCGAGGACACGCTGGGGCTCGCCTCGGGGTCGTGCCGTGACTCGTCGTGGCTGCTCGTCGAGGTGCTGCGCCACCTGGGCCTTGCCGCGCGATTCGTCTCGGGCTACCTGATACAGCTCCAGCCGGACGTCGCGCCGCTCGAGGGCCCGCTGGGCCCCGCGAGCGACTTCACCGACCTCCACGCGTGGGCCGAGGTGTACCTGCCGGGCGCGGGCTGGGTGGGCCTCGACCCGACGTCCGGCCTCTTCGCCGGCGAGGGCCACATTCCCCTGGCCGCAACGCCCTTCCCCGAGACCGCCGCACCGGTGTCGGGGCTCGTCAGCCCGTCCGAGGTCGAGTTCCACCACGAGATGCGCGTCACGCGCGTCCACGAGGACCCGCGCGTCACCAAGCCGTACACCGACGACCAGTGGCGCGACATCCTCGCGCTCGGCGCTCACGTGGACCGCGAGCTCGCCGACGGCGACGTCCGCCTGACGATGGGCGGCGAGCCCACCTTCGTGTCGATCGACGACATGGACGGCGAGGAATGGAACACGGCCGCGCTGGGTCCTGACAAGCGCCGGCTCGCCACCGCCCTGCTCCAGCGCCTGCGTGACACCTACGCGCCCGGAGGGCTGCTGCACTTCGGCCAGGGCAAGTGGTATCCGGGTGAGTCGCTGCCCCGCTGGGCCTACACGTGCTACTGGCGCACCGACGGCGTGGCCCTGTGGCACGAGGCCGCCCACGCGGCCGATGCGGAGCGCGACTACGGATTCGGCAGCGCCGACGCGAGGCGCTTCGCGGAGGCCCTGGCCGAGCGGCTGGCCGTCGGGCCCGAGCACGTGATTGCGGCCTACGAGGACCCGCTCGCCTACGTTCACCGTGAGGCCCGCTTGCCGGTGGACGTGGATCCGGAGCACAACACGCTCGACGACCCCGAGGAGCGCGAACGGCTGCGCCGCGTCTTCAGCCGCGGCCTCGGCACGCCGACGGGGTTCGTGCTGCCGCTCGCCCGCACGCCGGGCAAGGACGGCCCCACGTGGCAGTCGGGCCTGTGGATGCTGCGGTCGCGCCACCTGTTCCTCGTGCCGGGCGACTCTCCAGTGGGCCTGCGGCTGCCCGTTGCGTCACTGCCAGCGGCCGGCGCGGCGTACGCGGTCCAGGTCTGGCCGGTCGACCCGATGACCGCCTGGCCGGCGTTGCCGACGCCCGTTCGGCGCGTACCGGGCCGCGCCGCGGCGGAGTCCCAGCGGACGGTCGGCTTCCAGCCCGCGGACGGGGGCCAGCCGCGACAGACGCAGCACGCCCAGCCCGCCCCCGGAGCAGACGCTGACGCGCGTGCCCTCGTCCGGACCGCCCTGACGGTCGAGGCCCGGGATGGCCGTCTGTTCGTCTTCCTGCCGCCGGTGGCCTCGGGTGACGACTTCGTCGACCTCCTCGGCGCCATCGAGGACACCGCAGCCGCGACGGCGCTTCCGGTCCTCGTCGAAGGCTATCCGCCGCCGTACGACCCACGCATCCAGCAGATCAAGGTGACGCCCGACCCGGGCGTGATCGAGGTCAACGTGCAGCCCGCCCGGACCTGGCAGGAGCTCGTCGCCAACACCACCACGCTCTACGAACAGGCCCGGCAGTGCCGGCTCGGCACCGAGAAGTTCATGCTCGACGGCCGCCATACCGGCACCGGCGGCGGCAACCACGTCGTGCTGGGTGGTCCCACGCCGGCGGACAGTCCGTTCCTGCGGCGGCCCGATCTGCTCCGCAGCTTCGTGGCGTACTGGCTGAACCACCCGTCGCTGTCCTACCTCTTCTCGGGCGTGTTCGTCGGCCCGACGAGCCAGGCGCCGCGCGTCGACGAGACGCGGCCCGACGCCGTCTACGAGCTCGAGATCGCGATGGGCCTGCTCGACGGCCAGCGCGGCGACTGTCCGCCCTGGCTCGTCGACCGCGTCTTCCGGAACCTGCTCGTCGACGTGACCGGCAACACCCATCGCGCCGAGTTCTGCATCGACAAGCTGTACTCGCCCGACAGCAGCACCGGGCGCCTGGGGCTCCTCGAGATGCGCGCGTTCGAGATGCCGCCACACGCGCGGATGAGCCTCGCGCAGCAGCTCCTCGTCCGCACGCTGCTCGCGTGGTTCTGGCGCGCGCCGTACACGGCCGCCCCCACACGATGGGGTACGCGGCTGCACGACCGCTATCTGCTGCCGTTCTACGTCCAGCAGGACCTGGCGCTGGTGCTCCGCGACCTGCGCGCGGCCGGCTACCCGATCGACCCCGCGTGGTTCGCCCCGCACGCCGCGTTCCGCTTCCCGGTCTACGGGCGGGTGAACTACGACGGCGTCTCGATCGAACTCCGCCAGGCCATCGAGCCGTGGTACGTGCTGGGCGAGGAGCCTGGCGCCGGAGGCACCGCCCGCTGCGTCGACTCGTCGGTCGAGCGCCTGCAGGTGCACGTCACGGGACTGGTGCCGGAGCGCTTCGCGGTGGGCTGCAACGGGCTGCACCTGCCGCTCCAGTCGACGGGCACGGCCGGCGAGTTCGTCTGCGGCGTCCGGTACCGGGCCTGGCAGCCGCCCCGTTGCCTCCACCCGACGATTCCCGTGCACACGCCGCTGGTCTTCGATCTCGTCGACACGGCGGCCCGGCGGTCCATCGGAGGGTGCACCTACCACGTGGCACATCCGGGCGGGCGGAACTACGAGACGTTTCCGGTAAACTCCAACGAGGCGGAAGCCCGGCGCCGGGCCCGGTTCTTCGGGTACGGCCACACGCCGGGCGAGCCGCTGTCGCTGCGCATGACAGAGAATCCCGATTTCCCGGCCACGCTCGACCTGCGACGTCACCCGGCCCAGGCCCACCGGAGCTGAGCCGCCGCACGTGAAGGAACCCTCCGTCGCGGGCAAGACCCGGCACACCGACTTCTCCTACGCGCCGCCGGCCGGTGGCCACTGGGACGAGGCCATCGACGCGTCGGGGCGCACCCGGCCGCATTGGCGGCGCCTGGCTGGCGCCCTGCGCCGCATGGGGTACGCCGAGTTCACCCGCCGGTGGGAGGCGGGCCAGCGGCTGATTCAGGCCAACGGCATCGCCTACAACGTCTACGGCGACCCGAAGGGCGTCGAGCGCCCGTGGCCCATGGACCTCGTGCCGCTGGCGATCGACGCGGACGACTGGGCGCAGGTCGAGCGCGCGGTCGTCCAGCGGGCGACGCTGCTCAATGCCCTGTTGGGGGATCTGTACGGCTCGCAGCGCCTGATCCGCGACGGGCTGCTGCCGCCGGCGCTGATCTACGGCAACCCCGCCTTCCTGCGGCCGTGCCACGGCATCGTGCCGACGGCCGGCGTGTTCCTGCAGAACTACGCGGTGGACGTCGCCCGCGCGCCGAATGGCGCGTGGTGGGCGCTCGCCGATCGCGCGCAGGCGCCCTCGGGCGTCGGCTACGCACTCGAGAACCGGACGGTCAGCGCGCGGACGCTGCCCGGTCTCTTCGACCGCTGCCACGTGCGGTCGCTCAACCAGTTCTTCGAGGCGACCCTCGAGGCCCTGCTGTCGCTGGCGCCGTCGCGGTCGAGCAACCCCCGGATCGTGCTGCTGACGTCGGGGCCCGCCAACGAAACCTACTTCGAGCACTCGTTCCTGTCGCGGCACTGGGGCTTCCCGCTGGTCGAGGGGGCCGACCTGACCGTGCGCGACAGCCGCGTCTACCTGAAGACGCTCGGCGGCCTGAACCCCGTGGACGTGATCCTGCGCCGCATGGACGACACGTTCTGCGATCCGCTGGAACTGCGTGGCGACTCGCTGCTCGGCGTCGCCGGACTCGCGCAGGCCGCCCGGGCGGGCAACGTCTACATCGCGAATGCGCTCGGCAGCGGCCTCGTCGAGACGCCGTCGCTGATGGCGTTCCTGCCAGGCCTGTGCCGGACGCTGCTCGGCGAGGACCTCCGGATGCCGTCGGTCGCGACCTGGTGGTGCGGCCAGGACGCGCCCCGCCGCTGGGTGCTCGAACACCTCGAGCAGCTCGTGATCAAGCCCACCTTCCCGCGCTTCGGCGCCAAGGCCGAGTTCCCGGCCGCGATGAGCGGCGAGGAGCGTCGCCTGCTGTCGCAGCGGATCGAGGCGCACCCCGATCAGTACGTGGCGCAGGAACAGGTGGACCTGTCGACGACGCCGGTTCACACCCACCGCGGCCTGCAGCCCCGCCACGTCGTGCTGCGCGTGCTGGCCGCGTGGGACGGGTCCACGTACCGGGTGCTGCCAGGCGGGCTCACTCGGGTGGCCACGGGGCAGCGGTCGATCGTCGTCTCGATGCAGCTCGGCGGCGGCAGCAAGGACACCTGGGTGCTGGGCCGCGCGCGTGAACGGCTCGAGGCCAGGCCGACGCCCATCGTCGGCCCCGAGAGCCCCGCGATGTCGAGCGAGCTGTCGAGCCGCGTGGCAGACAACCTGTTCTGGCTCGGTCGCTACACGGAGCGGCTCGACGCCACCGCGCGCCTGATTCGAGTGCTGCTCCCGGGTCTCTCCGGGGAATCGGAGCGCGGCCGCGGCGTGTCGGTCGACACCACGGTTCACTTCCTCAAGGGCCTGTCGCTGCTGCCGAAGGAGTTCCACCACGCGTCCATCGCGCGGCAGTGGTGGCGGCTGCAGGGCCTGCTCGGCGACATGGTCTTCGAGCCGAACCACCCGTCCGGCATCGGGTGGAACCTGCGCCAGATCCGCCGCCTCAGCTGGGAGGTCAAGGAGCGCATCTCGTCCGACACCTGGCGCGTGCTGCAGCAGCTCGAACGCGACTACGCCGGCACGCCGCCGGCCAACCCCGACCGGCGGTTCGTGGCCGCCCTGAATCAGCTCGACGGCACCGTCATCATGTTGTCGGCGTTCGCCGGCCTGCTGGCCGAGAACCCGACGCGCGGGCACGGCTGGCGGTTCCTCGACCTGGGCCGCCGGATGGAGCGCGCGATGCAGATGATCGAGCTGCTCCGCGTCGGCGTCGCGCTGGCGCCGTTCCCCGACGACGCGTGCCTCGAGGTGCTGCTGCAGGTGGCCGACAGCGCAACGACCTACCGTTCGCGTTACCTGACCGCGATCCGCACGCGCTTCGTGCTCGAGTTGCTGCTCGCCGACGAGGCCAACCCCAGGAGCGTCGCGTTCCAGATCGCGGCCCTGCACGACCGCGTGGCCCAGTTGCCGCGGCACGACACGGGCGAATCGACGCCGCGCGAGCTCGATCTGGCGGCCTCGCTGCTCGCGCAGGCCCGCGGCACCCGGATCGACGACCTCAAGAAGCGACACGCCGCAGCCGGCGGACACCGGGTGACGCTCGATGCGCACTTGGTCACCCTGCGGCAGGGCGTCGCCACCCTGTCGAACGCGCTCACGGCGCGGTACCTGACCCACTCGGCTCCGTCGCGCCTGACCTCCTCGTTCTGAGTTCCCGATGCTCTACCAGGCCACGCACACGACCCGGTACCTCTACGAGGCGCCCGTCTCGCACTGCCAGAGCGAAGTGCGGCTGACGCCACGGTCGCTCCCCTGGCAGACCGTGTTCGAGTCGACGATTCGGACCACGCCGGCACCGGTGTCGTTCGACGAGCGGCGCGACTACTTCGGCAACGCCGTCAGCGCGTTCGCCATCGTCGAGGCGCACGACCGCTTCGAGACGGTCGCGACGAGCCTGGTCCGGGTGGAAGCGAACCCGGTGGCGCCGAACCGGGCGGCCACGTGGGAGGACGCGCGCGCGCGCCTGGCCGACCACCATCAGGCCGCCGACCTCGAGGCCGTCGAGTTCGTGTTCGACTCGCCGTTCGTCGCGGCCGGCGCCGAGCTGGCCGACTACGCCCACCCGAGCTTCACGCCCGGCCGCCCGCTCGTCGAGGCCGTCCGGGATCTGTCGCACCGCATCCACGCCGAATTCCGCTACGCGCCCAAGGCCACGACGATCGACACGCCCCTGCTCGAGACGCTGCGGCAGCGCCGCGGCGTCTGCCAGGACTTCTCGCACGTCCTGATCGGCGCGCTCCGGTCGATGCGGCTGGCCGCGCGCTACGTGAGCGGCTATCTGCGATCGGGCGCGAACTACCAGGGCGCCGAGGCCTCGCACGCGTGGGTGTCGGTGTACGTGCCCGACAGCGGGTGGATGGACATCGATCCGACCAACGACGTGACGCCGGGCACGGGCCACGTCACCGTCGCGTGGGGACGCGACTACGGCGACGTAACGCCGGTCAAGGGCGTCGCGCTCGGCGGAGGCCGGCAGACCGTCGAGGTGGACGTACGGGTCGTGCCGGTCGACGAGACCGCGCTCGGATCGGCGCGCGCCGGCGGGCTCTAGGCGGGCACGGGCGCGCCGACCGCCACGGGCTTCGGCGGCTCTACGGCTCGCTCACCCGCTGCAGCGTCGCCGTCACGACGGCCTCTCCGCCCGGGGTGTCGAGCGTCGTGACGATCGTCATCGTCTCACCGGCGGCATCCAGGCGCCGCACCTCGCGGCCCTTGACACCGTCGCCCCGGCGCTCGGTCACGAGCGCCTCGCCGTCCCAGCGCGTCTTCGTCCTGATGACGCCGCCATCGGGCGCGCCCGTCACGCCTTCGCTCCCGTCGAGCGGATACCGGGTGGTCCTGCCGCCGCCACTGTCATCGGTGCGCACCGTCAGCAGCGTGTCGGTCACCTCGAACTGGAGGCGCTCCCCGACCTGCACGCCGGGACCGTAGCTCCCTGAGCCACCGGGGCCGCGACCCACGCGCCCCCGGCTGCCC
>CAWULT010000154.1:0-9577 GCA_963923455.1 uncultured bacterium | reverse complement strand
GTACACGGTGCTCGTCGACGGCGACGACCACAACGAACCGATCGCCGATGCCGTGCGGTCGATCCTCGACGGCCACATCGTGCTGTCGCGGGACCTGGCGGCGAAGAACCACTACCCCGCGATCGACGTCCTGCACAGCGTCAGCCGCACGATGCCGGACGTCGTCGACCCGCGCCACCGCGACAAGGCGGGCCAGGTGCGGGCGTGGATGGCCGCCATCCGCGACACCGACGACCTCGTCAGCGTCGGCGCCTACGTGCCCGGGGCCAACCCGCGCGTTGACGAGGCGCGCGCCCGCGGCGAGGCGATCGAGCAGTTCCTGTGTCAGCCATCCGACACCCTGTGCGGAATGGCGGACGCGACAGCAGCGCTGGAGGCGCTCTGATCATGCCCAAGACGTTCACGTTTCGCGCGCAGCCTGCACTGGATCTGCGGCAGCGCGAGTTCGACGCGAGCCGCCGCGCACTGGCGACGGCGGAGATGGAATTTCACGCGGCGCAGCAGAAATACCAGGAGTCGCTCCGCGAACTGGCCGACGCGCACCTCGGTGCACAGTCCGCGATGGCCCGCGCGGTGACCGTCGCGACGATCGAGTGGCACCGCGTTTGGATTGCCAGGCTGGAACGGTCGCGCGACGCGCTGGCCGCCGGCGTGGCCGATCGGCGGGCCGCGGTCGAACGGGCGATGGCCGCCCGCGACGCGGCGCGGCAGCGGCTCGAGGCGCTCGAACGGCTCAAGGAGAAGGCGCGGGAGGCCTGGGACGAGGCAGCCCGCGGACAGGAACAACGAGAGGCCGATGCGCTCGCCACGATGCGGTTCGTCGCCGCCTCGCGGGAGCTCATGGCGAGGAGTGCACTGTGACGAATCCGATTTCGGGCAGCAGCGGCAGTGAGTCGGCGGCCGCGCCGGCCGGCATGAAGGGACTGGATCGCAACGCGTTCCTGCAGCTCCTGGTGACGCAGCTGGGCCACCAGAACCCGCTGCAGCCGCAGGCCGACGGCGAGTTCATCGCCCAGCTGGCGCAGTTCAGTTCGCTCGAGCAGTTGACGCAGATCCAGAGCACGCTCGGCAGGATGGCCACCGCGATGGGTGTGCCGTCGACGACTTCCCAGGAACAGACCGGCTCGACGTCGTCGGGCTCGCTGCGCGCCTGATCGCGAGACGAAGGAGACGCTATGGCAGTAGGTTCTTTCTCGGCGGGCCTCTCGGGCCTGAACGCCAATTCGGTGTACTTGAACGTCATCGGCAACAACCTGTCGAACATCAACACGATCGGGTTCAAGGCCAGCTCGGTGAGCTTCATGGACCTGGTCAGCCAGTCGACCGGCGGATCGAGCATCAACCCGATGCAGGTCGGCCTCGGCGTGGTGGTGGGGCAGATGTCGCCCGTCTACAACCAGGGCGCGATCGAGGCGACCGGTGAGGCCACCAACGCGGCGATCCAGGGCAACGGGTTCTTCGTCGTCAAGAACCCGGATGGCGGCGTGTTCTACACGCGGGCCGGCAATTTCAGCCTGAACAAGGACGGCGCGCTCGTGACCCCGGATGGCCTGACGGTGCAGGGCTACACGCAGACCGATGCCGCCACGGGCGAGATCGTGGCCAACGGCGCGCTGAGCGACATCATCGTGCCGGCCGGCGTGCTGCGCGCGCCGACGCCGACCTCGCTCTTCCGGACGACGTCGAACCTCGACGTGAACGCGCCGGTCGGCGCGACCTTCGAGTCGCCGATCCAGGTCTACGACGCCCTCGGCGCCACGCACGTGATGACCGTGTCGTACACCCGCTCCGCCACGGGCTGGGACTTCGACATCACCGTACCCGGCGACGAGGTGACGCCGGCGCAGGCGACGCCGTACTCGCTGGCGACCGGGTCGGTCACCTTCGACGCGCTCGGCGCGGTGCAGGTGGTGGCCGCGGCGGCGCCGGCGACCGGGGGCGGGAGTCTGCCGGGCACGCCGATCACCGACGTCACCTTCAGCGGGCCGAGCTGGGCGAACGGCGCCGACGGCGGCACGCTCACGTGGGATCTGGTCGACGCCCAGGGCGTGGTGTCGCTGACTGGCTACGCGTCGCCGTCGGCCACGTCGTCGCTCGGCCAGAACGGCAACGCGGCCGGCAAGATCGACGCGATCAGCATCAACGTCGACGGATCGATCATGGCCACCTTCGGCGCCGGCCAGACGGTGGCCGTCGGCAAGCTGGCGCTGGCGAGTTTCAACAACAACAAGGGCCTCGTGAAGATGGGCTCGAACCGTTACGGCGAGAGCGAGGCGTCGGGCGTGCCGAACACCGGCTCTCCAGGCACCGGCGGCCGCGGCACGCTCGTCGGTTCGGCGCTCGAACAGTCGAACGTCGACATGGCCCAGCAGTTCACCCAGATGATCCTCGCGCAGCGCGGCTATCAGGCGAACTCGAAGACGATCACCGTCTCCGACGAGCTGCTGCTCGATACGCTGAACCTCAAGCGGTAAGCGACGATGCTGCAGACCGTGCACGTGTCGACTCCGGGCCTTCCGCTGGACCGGGCGGCGCCTGGCGGCGCCCGCCGGACCGATGCCGGCGACGGCCCGGACACCGATCCGTTCGCCTCGCTCGTCGACGATTCGCTGCGGGCCTCGGACCGGCCCGAGGCGCCTCGGACCGGGGCGAAGGCCGGGTCCCGCGCCGTTCGCGACGACGCCGACGACCCGGCTCCGCCCGCCGATCGTGGCGACGACGCCGCGGACGACGCGCCCCAGGCTGCCGTGGCAGTGCCCCTGTGGGTGGCGCCGCAGGCGCCGACGGCCGCGCCGGCCGTTGTCGGCCTCGGGGTACCCGAGCCTTGCGTCGCCGCCGATGTCGCAGTGCCGCTCGGGGCGGAAGGTGCCGATGCCGACGGCGTCGGGGAGGCCGCGCCATCGATGGCGCCGGCGGCCGCGCCCGTGACCACACCAGCCGCAGCGGCTGTCCCGATGCCGGAGCCGTCGCCGGCGGAGGCGCCGGCCCTCGAGGCGACGGCTGCGTCCGTCGTGCCCGGGCCGGCGACCGAGCACGCGGCAGCGCCGGGCCGCCCGGGTGACGACGGGGCGCCCGTTGCACCCGTGGGGGATCGCCCCGCACCAGCGCCTGCGCTGCGAGACGCGCAGTCGGAGGCCACGACGGAGGACGCTCAGCCCATGCGCCGGGACCCGCGTCCACCCGAGCAGTCCGCGGCGCAAGGGCCGCACGACGTGCGCCCGGAGCAGGCGCGCCAGCTCGACGCACGGGGAGCCCGGATCACGGCCGAAGCCGCGGATTCGCCCGAGCCGGAGGTGGCTCCGGCTCCGCAGGGCGCCCAGCGCCCGCCGGTCCGGGCCACGGGCAGCGTCCGCCCCGCCATCGTGCCCGAGGCCGCGTCCGGTGCGGCGGCCTCGGGGCCGTCTCCGGCCGTGGCGGCGGTCCAGATCGGCGGCGCCCGCGCGGGTGAGTCTTCCGGCGCCGAGGCCGGCGGGTCACGCGACGGGGTGCCGGGGGCAATCCGGCCCAGCCTGACGCCGGGCGTGGCGGTATCGGCCGCCCCGATGCTGCTGCACGGCGAGTTCGCGCGGCAGCTCGCGACGGTGGCCCAGGCCGCCGCCCACCGGGCCAGCGTGTCGGCGGGCGAGGAACTGGCGCCACAGATCGTGCAGGCCCTGCGGATGCAGGTGCTGCAAGGGGGAGGGGAGGCCCGCGTACAGCTCAGGCCCGAGCACCTGGGCGCGCTCACGATCGACGTCCGCGTCGAGAACGGCCGCGTGTCGGCCACCTTCAACGCCGAGGTCCCGGCCGTGCGGCACTGGCTCGAGTCCCACGAGTCGTCACTGCGGCAGGCGCTGTCCGAGCAGGGGTTGGAACTCAGCCGGTTCGTGGTACACGAGGACGGCGAGGCCCCGTCGCAGGAGCAGCAGGGCCAGGGCGAATCCCGCCGGCGGCAGGCGCGCCGGACACGGCAGGGCGAAGAGGACGCCACGTTCGAAGTGATCGTCTGACCTCGGCCGACCCCCCGCTCGCCCGACTTCGTCCGGGCCGGTGGCCACCAGCCACCGGCCCGTCCTCTCCACTCGCCCCGTGACGGCAGGCCGACACCCGGCCGTGGCCATCGTCGGAGGTCCGTCCCGAATCCCTGGCAGCCGTGTGCAATTCCGTGAGGGTGCCCCCTGCAGGCCGCGGGCACCACCCTTGCTCAACCGGAGGGCATGTCAGACGCCCCCAAGAGCGCGGACGCCGCGGCGCCCAAGTCGAAGTCCAAGTCCAAGCTGATCGTCATCGGCGCCGTCGTGGCGCTGCTGGCCGCCGGTGGCGGCGGCGGGTACTGGTGGTGGTCCCACCGCGCGGCGCCCGTCGAGGGCGAGGCCGCCCACGAGGAGGCGGCGGAGAAGGTACCGGCCGGCATCGTCTCGTTCGAGCCGTTCGTCGCCAACCTGGCGGACGAGGGCGGCAGCCGGTTCCTGCGAACGTCGCTGAAGCTCCTCGTCGACAACGAGGAGCGCGCGAAGGAGATCGAGGAGAGCGCCGTCGAGAAGGCGCGAGTCCAGTCCGCCGTGCTCGAGGTGCTGACCGAGCAGACCGCCGACGACCTGATCACCCCGGAGGGCAAGGCCGCCCTCAAGGAGGAGATCACCGAGAAGGCGCAGGCCGTGCTCGAGGAAACGAAGGTGACCGATGTCCTCTTCACCGAATTCGTCGTCCAGTTCTAGGGCGGAGGGCCCCGTGCCCTCGCTCGACGACTACGCGCCGCTCCACGACGTCACCTGCGAGGTGTCCGTGGTGCTCGGCACCGGCCAGATGTCGGTGCGGCAGTGCCTGTACCTGAAGCCCCAGACGGTGATTCCGCTGGCGCAGGCCGCCGGCGCCGACCTGCAGCTGCTCGTCAACGGCGTCGCCGTCGCGCACGGCGAGGTCGTGGTGCTCGACGACAGCACCGCCTTGCGGCTGAACGGCATCGCCCCGCCGCCGAGTGCCGAGGAGATCTCGTGAACAGCTTCCTCGCCGTCGGGATCGTGCTGGCCCTGGTGGCCGGCCTGGCCTGGCTGGTCCGGCGCGGCACGCTCGGGCCGCTCACCGGCCGTGGCGGGCCGATCGTGGTCGAGACCGCGGTGTCACTGGGAGAACGCCGCTCCCTCGTCGTCGTCGCCGTCGAGGGGCGCCGCCTGTTGCTCGGCGTGGCGCCGACGCAGGTGTCCCTCGTGACCGAGCTGGCCGCGGCGCCCGTCCGGAGCGAGGTGCGCCCATGAACACCGTCGACCTGCAGCTCGACGGGGTCGGCGGGCTGTCGGCCCCGCTGCCGATCGTCCTGCTGCTGACGCTCATCTCGTTCCTGCCCGCCATCCTCGTGACGATGACCTCGTTCACGCGGATCGTGATCGTCTTCCACTTCCTGCGGCAGGCCCTGGGCACGCAGGAGATGCCGCCGAACCAGGTCCTCGTCGGGCTGTCGCTGTTCCTGACGCTGTTCATCATGGCGCCAGTGGGAGCCCGCATCAACGAGGTCGCCGTGGAGCCGGTGATGGCGAACCGGATGACGGTGACGCAGGGCGTGTCGGCCGCCATGCCGCCGCTGCGGGCGTTCATGCTGGGGCAGACGCGCGACGCGGACCTGAAGCTCTTCGTGGAACTGAGCCGCACGCCGCCACCGGCCAGCCGGGACGACCTGCCGATGACCACCGTGGTGCCGGCGTTCGTGATCTCGGAGCTCAAGACCGGCTTCCAGATGGGGTTCTTCCTGTTCGTCCCCTTCCTGGTGATCGATCTCGTCGTGTCCACCACGCTGCTGTCCATGGGCATGCTGCAGCTGCCGCCGGCGATGATCTCGCTGCCGTTCAAGGTGCTGCTGTTCGTGATGATCGACGGCTGGAATCTGGTCGTCGGCTCGATCGTCCGGAGCTTCTACCATGCCTGACGCCCTCGTGGTCGGCACCGTCCGGCAGGCGATCGAGGTGGCGATGATGGTCAGCATGCCGATGCTGCTCGCGGGCCTCGTCGCCGGCGTGCTCGTCAGCCTGTTCCAGACGGTCACCTCCATCCAGGACAACGTCCTGGCCTTCATCCCCCGCGCCGCGGCCATCTTCGCGGTGTTCGCGCTGACGTTTCCGTGGATGCTGCGGGTGGTCACGTCGTTCTCGGCCGACATCGTCCGCCGGCTGCCGGACTTCATCAGGTGAACGAGTTCTCCGTGCTCGCGCGCGTGGGGCTGCTGCTCGTGCGGCCCGGCATGCTCGTGGCCGTGATGCCCGGCTTCGGGGGCGCCGTCGTGCCGACGCCGGCGAAGGTGGCGCTCACCGCGTTCCTCGCGCTGACGCTGCTGCCGGCGGTCGAGGTGCCGGTCGCCGCCACCGAGGCCGGGCTGGCCGCCGTCGTGGCGCGCGAGGTGGCCATCGGCCTGGCCCTCGGCCTCACCCTGCGGGCGCTCGTCGCCGGCGTGGAGATGGCCGGCCACCTGAGCGGCCATCAGATCGGCTTCTCCTACGCCGCGACGGTCGATCCCGCGAGCGGCGTGCGCAACTCGATGCTGTCGTCGCTGTTCGGCATGCTGGCGGTACTGACCCTGTTCGCGGTCGACGGCCACCACGCGATGCTGCGGGCCCTGGCGATGTCCTACGAGGGGCTGCCCATCGGCATCGGCGGCATCGGCCCGTCGCTGCTGGCGAGCGTGCGCGACCTGCTGGCGCTCGTCTTCACGGTGGGCGCGCGGCTGGCCGCGCCGATGGTGATCGTCCTGCTGATGGTCGAGGTCGTCGTCGGGCTGATCTCCCGCACGGCGCCGTCGCTCGGTTCCATGGTGATCGGGTACCCGATCCGGCTCGTCGTGGGCCTGCTCGTGCTTGGCCTGGTCATCGCCGCCGTGCCGGAGGTGGTGAGCAGCCTCGTCCGGTCGACGGTCGAGGCCGCGCTCAGGGCCGCGTCGGCCTTCCGGTAACGCCATGGCGACCGAGAAGACAGAGAAACCCACACGCAAGAAGCTCGAGGACGCCCGCAAGAAGGGCCAGATCCCGCGCAGCCGGGACCTGGCCCTCGCGGCCGCGTCGGTCGCCGCCACCTTCGCGCTCGCGCGGCTGGGGGGCCGGCTGGTGACGGGCCTGTCGGAGCGTCTGGCGGCCGACCTCGCCCGGGTCGGCGACGCGCCGCTCCGGACCGTCACGGCACAGGAGTTGACCGGCATCGTGATGAGCGGCGGCCTGCTGATGGCCACCCTCGTCGGGCCGATCGCGCTGGCGACCATGGCGGCCGGCGTCGGCATGCACGGCTTCCAGGGCGGCTGGTCCTTCAATCCCGGCGCGCTGCAGCTGAACTGGTCGCGCCTGAACCCGGCGAACAACGTGAAGAGTCTCACGCCGATGGGCACCGGCATGGACACCCTCAAGACGATGGTGTCGGTGGCTGCGCTGGCCTGGCTCGGCTGGACCGCGCTCGCGGCGGTGGCGCGCGAGACCGGGCGCCTGCCGTGGCTGTCGCCGCTCGACGCGGCGCTCGTCGGGTGGTCGCACACCGAGACGATGCTCTGGCGGGTGGCCATCACGCTCGGCCTGCTCGCGATCGGCGACTACGGCCTGCAGTGGTACCGGACCATGCAGTCCCTGAAGATGAGCCGCCAGGAAATCCGGGACGAGGCGAAGGAGCAGGACGGCAGCGCCGAGGTCAAGGGCCGCGTGCGCCGGGTGCAGCGCGAGATGTCGCGCCGCCGCATGCTCGGCGACGTCAAGAAGGCCACCGTCGTCATCACCAACCCGACCCACTTCGCGGTGGCGCTGGTCTACGACCGCCAGACCATGGTCGCCCCGCGCGTCGTCGCCAAGGGCCAGGACCACATGGCGCTGCGCATCCGCGAGGCCGCGCGCCGGCACGGCGTGCCGATCGTCGAGAACAAGCCGCTGGCCCGCACGCTCTACACGTCCGCCGAGGTGGGCGACACGATTCCCGCGTCGCTGTTCTCGGCCGTCGCCGAGGTGCTGGCCTACCTGGTCCGCATCCGGCAGCTGATGTTCTGACATGCCGAACCTGACTTCGAAACCGAGTCACCTGCTCGTGCCGGCCGCCGTGCTGGCCGTCGTCCTGCTGATGGTCGTGCCGCTGCCGCCGTTGCTGCTCGACCTGCTGCTGTCGGTCGACATCGGCCTGTCGGTCGTGCTGCTGCTGACGGCGATCTACGTCAGGCAGCCCGTCGAGTTCTCGGTGTTCCCGTCGCTCCTGCTGCTGCTGACGCTGATCCGGCTGTCGCTCAACGTCGCGTCGACCCGGCTGGTCCTGCTGCACGGGTCCGATGGCGTCGAGGCCGCCGGCGCCGTGATCATGGCGTTCGGCCAGTTCGTGGTCGGCGGCAACTTCGTCGTCGGCGTCGTGATCTTCCTGGTGCTCATCGCGATCCAGTACATCGTGATCAACCACGGCGCGGTCCGCATCTCGGAGGTGACCGCGCGGTTCACCCTCGACGCGCTGCCCGGGCGCCAGATGGCGATCGACGCGGACCTCAACGCCGGCACCATCGACGAACGGGAGGCCCGCGAGCGCCGCGAGCGCGTGCGGCGGGAAGCCGACTTCTACGGCTCGATGGACGGTGCGATCCGGTTCACGCAGCGCGACGCCCTGGCCGCCGTGCTGATCACCTTCGTCAACATCGGCGCCGGCCTCGTGATCGGCGTGCTGCAGAACGGGATGGACCTGGCGGCGGCGGCCCAGACCTACACCATCCTGACGGTGGGCGAGGGCCTCGTGACGGCGATTCCGTCGCTGCTGGTGTCGATGTCGGGCGCGCTCATCACCACCCGCGCCGCCGCCGAGTCGCATCTCGGCGAGGAGGTGGCCACGCAGCTCTTCGCCCGGTCGAAGCCGCTGGCGGTGGCCGCCGGCGTGCTGCTCGTCCTGGCGGCGATTCCCGGCCTGCCGAAGGCGTCGTTCGTCGCCGTCGCGGCACTGCTCGGCCTGGCCGCCTACGCGGTGCGCCGCGCGCCGGAGCCGAAGGCCGAGCCGGCGGCCGCCGCGCCCGCCGCGAGCGAGGCGAGCGAGCCGATCGTGGGGGTCGAGCCGCTGAAGCTGGAACTCGGCTTCGGGCTGCTCGGGCTGGTCGACCCGGCCAAGGGCGGGAGGCTCCTCGACAAGATCCGCGGCATCCGCAAGGACATCAACGCCGAGAGCGGCGTGGTGGTGCCGCCGGTCCGCATCGTCGACAACCTCCAGCTGGGTCCCCGGACCTACGTGATCTCGGTCAAGGGCGTCGAGTTCGCCCGCGGCGAGATCTACGCCGATCGGTGCCTGGCCATCAACCCGGGCACGGCGTCGACGCCGATCGAGGGTACGCCGACGCGCGAGCCGGCCTTCGGCCTGCCGGCCATCTGGATCGCGAAGGAGCAGGAGGCGACCGCGGCCGCGGCCGACTACACGGTCGTCGACGCGACCACCGCGCTGGCGACGCACCTCCAGGAGACCATCCGGACGTTCCTGCCCGATCTCCTCAGCCGGCAGCAGACCAAGGAGATGCTCGACCAGCTCGCGCAGGTGGCGCCCCGCCTCGTCGACGAGCTGGTGCCGAAGGTCGTCTCGGTGGGCGAGGTGCAGCGCGTGCTGCGGCAGCTGCTGCGCGAGC
>CAWULT010000153.1:0-9704 GCA_963923455.1 uncultured bacterium | reverse complement strand
GCACCGCCCCCGCCAGTCCAGGCGAGCATCCCGCCGGCGCCCCAGGCGTCGCCAGCCCCGCCCGCGCCGGCGCGCGCCCGCGGGCCGGCCATCGTGATCGACGCGGGCCACGGGGGCGACGACGTCGGCGTGCGCGCCGGCGACGTCACCGAGAAGACGCTGACGCTCGCGCTCGCCAGGCACCTGGCGGCCCGACTCGAGCAGCGCCTGGGCATCCGCGTGGTCCTGACCCGTACGGACGACGTCGCGTCCGACCTGGACGCGCGGGCGGCCGCGGCCAACGGCGCGCGAGGTGAGCTCCTCGTGAGCCTGCACGCCGGTGCCAGCCGCCGGGCCGCGCCCGACGGCGTGGACGTCTTCTACCACCAGGCCGCGCTCGACGACGCACAGGCGCGTCGGGACGGCACGCCCGGCTCCACCAGCCTGCCCGTGCCTGGCGCCGGCCCACGGGTGATCGAATTCGTGCCGTGGCGCACCGCGCAGGCGGCGCACGCCGACGCGTCGGCCGCGCTGGCGGCGGCCCTCGACGACGCCCTGCGGCGCGACGAGATCGGGGGCGCCCGCGGCATCCGGCGGGCCCCGCTGCGCCTGCTCGCGAGCGTCGCCATGCCGGCCGTCCTCCTCGAAATCGGCTCGCTGGGCAACGCGGCCTTTGCCGCGCGGGCGGCCGACGACGCCTATCAGGGCGCGCTGGCCGACGCCCTGGCCGACGGCATCGGCCGGTTCCGCCAGCGCCCGGAGGAGCGCCGCCCGCGATGATGCTGCGGCGCACCGCGGCCGTCGTTGGCGGACTGCTGTTCCTGGCCGCCGTCGCCTGGGGCATGACGATCGCGCTCGATCGCCTGCTCGCAGAGCCGCCGGTGCCGGCCGAGCCCGTCCCCGCGGCGGCGCCGGCAACCCCGGTCGCCCACATCACGGCCACGCTCTTCGTCGCCGCCGAGGACGGCGTCTCGCTGCAGCCCGTCCGCCGCGAGGTGCCGTTCGCCGACGGCGTCGTCGCCCAGGGCCGCCAGATCCTGGAACAGCAGCTGCAACTCCAGTCGCCAGCCGACGGCGTCGTGCCGCCGGGCACGCGGCTGCGCAGCTTCTTCGTCGCGGAACGCGGCGACGCGTTCGTGGACCTGAGCCGCGAAGCCTCGGCCGCCCACGCCGGTGGCACGCTCGCCGAACTGCTGACCGTGCAGGCGGTCGTGCAGGCGGTGACGAGCAACCTGACCGCGGTGCACCGCGTGCAGGTGCTCGTCGAGGGCCAGACCGTCGATACGCTCGCCGGCCACGTCGACCTCCGGCGCCCGCTCGTGCCGGACCCGGCGGTGCTGGCCTCGGCCCGCGCCCGCTGAACGGCGCCCGGTGTCTGCGCGCAGCGGCGCGTCTGAAGTACAGTGTCCTGTCATGCGTGCCGACAATCGTCTTTCAGAGCAGCTCCGTCCCACCCGTATCACCCCGAACTACCTGGTGCACGCCGAGGGTTCCGTCCTCGTCGAGGCCGGCCGGACCAAGGTGATCTGCACGGCCAGCGTCGAGGACCGCGTGCCGCCGTTCCGGCGCAACTCGGGCAAGGGCTGGGTCACGGCCGAGTACGGGATGCTGCCTCGCGCCACGACCACCCGGACACAGCGCGAGGCCGCGGCCGGCAAGGTCGGCGGCCGCACGCAGGAGATCCAGCGCCTCATCGGCCGATCGCTGCGCGCCGTCACGCGCCTCGAGGAGCTCGGCGAGCGGACGATCACCCTCGACTGCGACGTAATCCAGGCCGACGGCGGGACGCGGACCGCCTCGATCACGGGCGCCTTCGTCGCGCTCGTGCTGGCGCTGCAGGCGATGCGCGAACGGGACCAGATCCGCACGATGCCCGTCACCGACTTCGTCGCCGCGACGAGCGTCGGTATCGTCGGGGGGGAGCCGATGCTGGACCTGGCCTACTCGGAGGACTCGCGCGCCGACGTCGACATGAACATCGTCAAGACAGGCGCGGGCCTCTACATCGAGGTCCAGGGCACGGCCGAGGCCCTGCCGTTCGGGCGTGAGGCGCTCAACCGGCTGCTCGACCTGGCCGACACGGGCGTCCGGCAGCTCTTCGCCCTGCAGCGCGGGCTCGTCGGTCAGTACCTGAACGCGAAGTAGGTGGACACCCCGTCCCGTCCCATCGTCGTCCTGCTGGCGACGACGAGCCGCGACAAGCTGCGTGAGATTCGCGATCTGCTCGCGGACGCGCCGATCACGATGCTGAGTCTCGCCGACCTGCCGCCGGTCCCGGAACCGGAGGAGACAGGGACGACGTTCGCGGCGAACGCACGGCTGAAGGCCGAGTACTACGACGGGCACCTCCGCGCGCCTGCCGCCACGCGCGTCGCCGGCACCGGAACCCTGCCGGCGACGGTGATCACCGTCGCCGAGGACTCTGGCCTCGAGGTCGACGCGCTCGGCGGCGATCCCGGCATACGGTCGGCGCGCTTCGTGCGGTCCGGCGCGCCCTACGAGGAACGCTTCGCCGAGATCTTCCGACGGCTCGATGCGCGCCCCGATGCGCCGAGGACCGCTCGCTACGTGTGCGCGCTCTCGGCCGTCCTGGACGGCCGGCCGGTCTTCGACGCGGAAGGCCGCGTCGAGGGTACGATCGCGTCCCGCGCGGCGGGCTCTGGCGGCTTCGGCTACGACCCGATCTTCTACTACCCTCCGTACGGCGCGACGTTCGGCGAGGTCAGCGCCGAGGCCAAGCGGCGCGTGTCGCATCGAACGCGGGCGTTCGCCGCCTTCGTGGAGTGGCTGCGCGCGCGCGACTTTCGCGGCTGATCAGACTGTCTGACAATCGCTGGAAGACCGCCGCGGCGCGGGCTGCGCGGCCCGGCCGTTTCGAATGCCGCGGCGCGCAGTTCCCTGCACGGCCCGATCAGGGCTGTAATCCGACCGGTTGGCTTTGTCATTGCTCTGTCCGGGGCATGGCGAAATTCGTATTCGTTCGGACCCGCACCTCCACCCAGGACCCGCCGCCGGCTCCGGCACGTCGCAAGGTGATCTGGGAGTACTGACGCCCGGCGGACGCGATGTCGCACACGCGCTACGTCCACGATCTCCTGTCGCCGCTCCGCGTGCCGCACGCGGACGGCCGGGAGGCCGTGTCCGGCCCCGCCCCGGGCGGCGGCGAGAGCCGCCCGCCCGCGACGCCAGCCGGCGACGTCTTCGTCGCCCTGGTGATCGGCGCCGGTCTGGCCGTGCTGCTGCTGTCGTTCCCGAAGGTCGTGCCCAACGTCTGGCTCTTCCTGGCGCTGACGGCGGCGTCATGCCTCGCCTCGGGCCTGCGGTTGCGCCTGCCCCTCGGCGCGAGCGCGTCGAGCCTGTCGGTGTCCTACACCGTGGACTTCGCCGCGCTGCTGCTGATCGGCCGCGACCTCACGACCGTGGTCGCGGCGGCGAGCGCCTTCACGCAGTCGACCGTCGGCGTCGACCGGCGCAACCCGCCGGTGCGAATCCTGTTCAACGTGGCGGCGCTCATCGTCACGGTGTTCGCCGCGGGCAGCGCGTTCCAGTATTTCGGGGGCGGCGTCACGGGAGGGCTCTCCGTCGGGGCGATCGCCAAGCCGCTCGTCACGAGCGCGCTCGTCTACTACCTGGTCAACACGGCCCTCGTCGCCACGGCCATTGGCCTGAGCACCGGACAGCCTCCGCTGAAGGTCTGGGACGCCAACTTCGTCTGGACCGCGCCGAGCTATTTCGTCGGCGCCGGCGCCGCGGCCGGCGCGGTCGCACTCTGGAACACCGACCACGGCTGGCTGGTGCCGCTTGCCGCGGCCCCGGTCTACCTGACGTTCCGTTCCTACAGCATCTACGTGGAGCGCATCGCGGCCGAGAAGCGGCACAACGAAAAGGTGCTGCAGCTGCACAAGGAGGCGATGGCCGCACTCGAGGCCGCCCGGCGCTCGGAGCAGCGCTACGCGCTGGCCGCCGCCGGGTCGAACGACGGCCTGTGGGACTGGGAGATTCCGGGGGACACGCTCTACTGCTCCGAACGCTGGAAGCTGATGCTGGGCCTGTCGCCCACGACCACGGTCGCGACGCTGGGCGACTGGCTGCAGTACGCCTGCGACGAGGACCGCGCCGGCCTGCGCGCGGCGATCGAGGCGCACCTCGCCGGCTACAGCGCCCACTTCGAACACGAGTACCGCATCCACCACGCCGGTGGGGGCCTGCGCTGGGTGCTGTGCCGCGGGATCGCGGTGCGGGACGACCACGGGCAGCCCGTTCGGATGGCCGGCTCGCAGACCGACGTCACCGAGTCGCGCCGCTCGCAGGACACGCTCGCCCGCGCGGCCCGGCACGACCACCTGACGGGCCTGCCGAACCGGCGCCTGTTCGGGGAGCTGCTGCAGCGGTCCATCGCCCGGAACGTGCGGACCCCCGAGGCCCGGTACGCCGTGCTGTTCATCGATCTCGACGGCTTCAAGCTGGTCAACGACTCCCTGGGCCACCTGGTCGGCGACCAGTTCCTCGTCGCAATCGCGACGCGGCTCCAGGCGCAGCTGCGCCCAGGCGACGTGCTCGCCCGACTCGGCGGCGACGAGTTCGCGGTCCTCGTCGAGGACTTCGCGACGCCGGACGACGTGTCGCTGATCACCGAGCGGCTGCAGCACTCGCTCGCCGAGCCGCTCCGGCTCGAGGGACGGGAGCTGTACGCGTCGGCCAGCATCGGGGTGGTGCTCGGGGGACCGCAGTACGGCACGGTCGACGAGCTGCTCCGCGACGCCGACATCGCGATGTACCGCGCGAAGGCCGCCGGACGAGGCGGGTACCAGCTGTTCGATCCGGCGATGCGCGCCTCGGCCATCCAGCGTCTCACCCTCGAAACGGAGCTTCGGCAGGCAGTGGAGCGCAGGGACTTCGAGGTGTTCTACCAGCCGATCGTCGAGCTGGCGACCTCGGACATCTGCGGGCTCGAGGCGCTGGTCCGCTGGGTGCGGCCCGACGGGCGCATGGCCAAGCCGGCCGAGTTCATCCCCGTGGCCGAGGAGACGGGCCTCGTCGTGCCGCTCACCTACTTCGTGCTCCGTGAGGCGTGCCGGCAGGCCGCGTCGTGGCAGGCGCGCTTCGACCGCCCGATCGGCATGTCCGTCAACATCTCGTCGAAGCTGTTCGCGCGGGAAGACTTCGTCGATCAGGTGCAGCAGGCGCTGGCGGCCTGCCCGATCCGGCCCGGCACGCTCCGGCTCGAAGTGACGGAGAGCGCCCTGCTGAACCACTCGGACGTGGTGTACCGCAACTTCGAGCGCTTGCGCCGGATGTCGGTCGCGATGTACCTCGACGACTTCGGCACCGGCTACTCCTCACTGAGCTACCTGCAGCGCTACCCGGTGGACGCGCTGAAGCTGGATCGATCCTTCGTCGCCCGCATGGGCACCGACGGCCACTGCGCGATCGGCAACGCCATCGTCACGCTCGCGCGCGAGCTGGGCATGGGCCTCATCGCGGAGGGTGTCGAAACCCTGGCGCACGCCGAGCAGCTCAAGGCGCTCGACTGTCCGCATGCGCAGGGCAACCTCTTTTCCGAGCCGCTGACCCGCGAGGGCGCCGAGGCGCTGCTGGCCGAGGCGTACCGGCCGCAGGTGCGGCCGGCCGGGGCTCACAACTTGCGGAGCTTCACGCGCCGCACGGCGTGATCGCGGCCCTTCTCGAGCACCAGGTGCGCGCGCTCGCGCGTCGGCAGCACGTTCTCCCGCAGGTTGACCAGGTTGATGGTCCGCCAGATGCCTCGTGCCGTATCGACCGCTTCCTCCGTCGTCAGCGCGGCGTAGCGGTGGAAATACGATGACGGATTCCGGAACACCGTCTCGCGCAGCGTCAGGAAGCGGCTGACGTACCACTGCTCGATGTCGGCCTCGTGCGCGTCGACGTAGATCGAGAAGTCGAAGAAGTCCGAGACGAACATCGGCATCGGCCGGCCGGCCCGGCCGCTGCCCGTCTGCAGGACGTTCAGCCCTTCGACGATCACGATGTCCGGCTGGCGGACGACATGGAATCGATCGGGCACGATGTCGTACGCCAGGTGCGAGTACATCGGTGCCCGCACCTCCTCGGCCCCCGACTTCACGTCCGCCAGGAACTGCACGAGCCGTCGGACGTCGTAGCTGTCGGGAAAGCCCTTGCGCTGGGTCAGCCCGCGGGCTTCCAGGTCGCGCTGCGGCAGCAGGAAGCCGTCGGTCGTCACCAGGTCCACGCGCGGATGGCTCGGCCAGCGTGAGAGCAGTGCCTGCAGCAGGCGCGACGCGGTGCTCTTCCCCACCGCGACGCTGCCGGCCACGCCGATGACGTACGGCACCCGCGGACTCTCAGACCCGAGGAACAACGCCGTGGCGCGGTGCAGGTTCCGTGTGGCGTCCACGTAGAGATTCAGCAGCCGGGAGAGGGGCAGGTAGACGTCGGCCACCTCGTCGAGCGACAGGCGCTCGTTGAGACCGACCAGCCCCTTGAGCTGCGACTCGGTCAGCGGCAGCGGCGTCGCCGCCCGCAGGCGGGCCCACTCGGCGCGGGTGAACTCGACGTAGCGCGAGACGGCCGCGCGGGCCCCGGTTCCGGAGGTCACGGGCGCATTGTAAGCCGAGGGCGGACCGGCGGGCTCACAGCCGGAGCATCAGGGAGACCGCCATGCCGAAGCCGATGCCGATCACGATCCGGCGCACGGCCGGCCGGCCGAGCCGGCGCGCGAGCCCCGCCCCGGTCACGCCGCCGACGATCGAACCGGCGGCCATGATGCCAGCGTCCCCCCACAGGACCAGCCCGCTCGCCGCGAAATACGCCGCGGCGATGCCGTTGATGCACACGGCCAGAAGGCTCTTCACGGCGTTCATCCGGTGGATGTCCGTCTGGCCCATCAGGCTCAGGGCTGCCAGCATCAGGATCCCGATGCCGGCGCCGAAGTACCCACCGTAGAGGCCGACGAGCAGCTGGAAGGCCATCGTCCACGACAGCCACGGGGACCCGCCGCGGGGCGTCGCCAGCCCGAAGCGGCGTTGAATCGGCTCCTGGAGCATGAACAGGCAGGTGGCGAACAGAATCAGCACGGGCACCAGGCGATCGAACACCTCGGTCGGCGTGCGGTACAGGAGCACCGCGCCCGCCAGGCCGCCGACGAAGCTGGGCACGGCCAGTGGCACCAGACGACGGTCCGCATCGCGCAGTTCGCGACGGTAGCCCCAGACGCTCCCGAGCGAGCCAGGCCACAGCGCCACTGTACTCGTCGCATTGGCGGCAATCGAGGGAACGCCCAGCCAGATCAAAGTCGGGAACGACAGCAGCGTGCCGCCACCGGCGACGGAATTGATCATCCCGGCCCCCCAGGCCGACAGGAACACCAGGAGCGCGTGCACTGTCCTGAGAATACCCCGATTGCGGGTGACAACGCTGGACCGGCTAACATCGTGCGGCGTCCGTCTGGTGCGGCCCTTGCTGACACCAGCAGAGGGCTGTCCCGGCGCGGGGACACCGAGCCGGATTCGAGCACGCCAGCAGGGAAACGACGACATGAGACTCGTGGCCGCAGTGGTGGTGACCTGGACACTGTCCGTGGCCGGCGTTGCGGGAGCCGGCCCCGCGCCGCAGGAACAGGACGGTGCGCCGCCTGCGCCCGGACGGTCGCCCGACTTCCTCTTCGGGCGGCCCGACGGGTGGATCGGCGCGCGCGTGGGCGTGCTGATGCCGCGGGCGGGCAGCGACTGGTACGACTTCGTCACCGATCGGTTGACGCTCGCGCGGCGCGACTTCCGCGCCCCCGACGTCACGATCGAGGGCGGCGCCTCGTTGTCGGCCCGCGCCGACGTCGTCGTGGGCGTGTCGATCACGCGTGCCGCGGCAGACTCGGAATACCGGCGGTTCGTCGACAGCGATCGGCTGCCAATCCAGCAGTCCACGCGCTTGAGGACGGTCGGACTGACCGGGAGCCTCCGGTACGCCCTGCGCGACCGAGGGCGGGCGATCGGCCGGCTGGCGTTCGTGCCGCGGCGCGTCGTGCCCTTCGTTGGCGCGGGCGGCGGGGCCCTCTGGTACCGCCTCGAACAGTCCGGCGACTTCGTCGACTTCGTCGACCTCTCCGTCTTCGACGACGCGTTCACCTCGCAAGCCTGGACGCCGACGGCCCACGTGCTCGGCGGCGTCGACGTCGGCGTGGGCCGCCGCCTGCGCCTCACCGTCGACGGCCGCTACCGCTGGGCGGCGGGCGACCTGTCGAGCACGTGGGTCGACTTCGACCCGATCGATCTGTCGGGCTTCTCGCTCTCGGGAGGCATGAGCGTCGTCTTCTGACGCCGTGCGCCCCGTCACCACGCCTGAATGAGGACGTCCATGCGCATCTCCGTCGCTGCCCGTCTCGTGACCCTGTCGCTGCTCCTGGCCGCGCCGGCGCCGGCCCAGACGGCTGATGCCCGCTGGGCGCCGTGGCTCGGCTGCTGGAACCTGGTGGCGGATACGCCGCCGCCCCCGACGCCGAACGCCCTCCGCGAGCGCGACGCCGGCCCGGGCCGCCGGCGTGCGCCCGAGTCCGTCACAAGGGTCCAGGTCTGTGTGGAGCCCCGCGATGAGGGCGTCGTGCTGCGCACGCTCGCCGGCGACCGGCCCGCACTCGAGCAGGCGATCGTCGCCAGCGGCGAGGATCGCCCGATGAACGATGCGGGATGCCGCGGCACCGAGCGCGCGACGTGGTCACGGGACGGCCGGCGCCTCTTCTCGCGCGCGACCCTCGCCTGTCCGGGGCAGCCCGAGCGATCGGTGAGTGGCTTCACGCTGCTGGGCCCCGCGGGCACCTGGATCGACATCCAGGACGTCCGCGTGGGATCGCGCCAGAACGTGCGCGTGCGGCACTTCCAGCGCGCGGCTGGTGGGCCGGCGCCGACCGCCGGGACGCGGCCGCTGTCGGTCGACGACGTCATCGAAGCCAGCCGCATGGTGACGCCGGGCGCGCTCGAGGCGGCCCTGATCGAGTCGCGCGCCCGCTTCGCGCTCTCCAGCCGGATGCTGGTCGCGATGGCCGACGCCGGCGTCCCGGACAGCGTGACCGATCTCATGGTCGCCGTGTCGTATCCGAGGGCCTTCATCGTGGAGCGCACGGGCCGCGACGATCGCCTGGCGTCCTTCGATCCATACCCGTACAGCGGCGGGTGGAGCTACGGTCCCACGATGTTCTGGAACACCTTCGACGATTCGTACTTCCTGTCGCCCTACTACTACTCACCGTTCGGCTACTCATTCCTTGGGCTGTACCCGCAGGCGTTCGGCTCGGGTGTGGCCGTCGGCGGCGGCGGGGGCGACGCGCCGCGGCCGCGCGAATCCGGTCTGGGGCGCGTGGTCGACGGCCAGGGCTACACCCGGGTGCGCCCGCGCGAGGCCGTCCCGCAAGAAGGTGGCTCGACCGGCGGGGGGTCCACGGTGCGCGGGTCTGGGGGCACCGTCACGAGGCGCGGTTACACGAGCGACGGCGGGTCGTCGTCGAGCGGCAGCAGTTCAGGTGGATCGACGAGCGGGTCGGGGTCGAGCAGCGGGTCGAGTGGCGGCGGGGGCAGTGAGGGCGGCGGTCGGACGGCCGTGCCCCGCTAGCCCGCGGCCTTGGCGAGGTGCCCATGACGGGTCAGATCCAGTGGGTCGTCTTCAACGAGAAGTGGGAGGAGACCGTCAGGCGAATTCGGACTAAGCTCATCATTTACAGCCACTTGAGAGGTATCCTG
>CAWULT010000152.1:0-9833 GCA_963923455.1 uncultured bacterium | reverse complement strand
TGTATAAGAGACAGGAGCGACACCGGGCAGCTCAATTCGAACTGGCAGCCGGACGCGCTGGCCAACTGCGCGAAACTCCTTCGGGCGAACGGCTTCACCGAGCGCGAGATCGACCTGATGCTGAAGGTCAACCCCGCGAAGATTCTGGGGCTGCCGCTGCCGACCACCGCGTCGCGGTAGCGTTCTCACGGGGTCGGGCCCGCGTGGCCCGGCCCCGCCGTCCTTCAGGCCGGCGACGCCGTGGCGAGGGCGTGGAACTCCGCGACGGCGCTCCAGACGACGGACCTCTGTCCCGACGCGGTGTTCTTTGCCGGGTTCTCGGTCTACCTGGCGCCGTCCGGCAGCGCGAACGCGTAGATGGCGTTGCCCGGCCGCCGGCCTGCCGACCGCGTGCCCACGGCGATGTACTGACGGCCACGCGCCGTGTAGGTGATCGCCGACCCGTCGAGCGGGGCCGGCAGACGCGTCTGGAACAGCACCTTGCCGGTCGACGTGTCGTACACGTACAGATGCCGGTCGCCGTCGCCGTTCACCGTGAGGCCGCCGGCGGTCGTCAGCGTGGAGATCGACGGCGCGCTGCGCATCGGCACCTGCCAGCGCACGTGTCCGGTGTCGACGTCCATGGCGACGAGCGCCCCTGCCTGACCCTTCATCAGCGGATGCGCCGAGGAAGGGCCGCCCTGGTAGCCGTTGTAGCGCGGGTTGTTGCCGTAGACGGTGGGCTGCGCCAGGTTCTCACGCTCGACCGCATCGGAGTAGGTGGCCTTCTGGCACGCCGGGTGAACCGGGATGATGAGCGCGCGTGTGGCTGGGTCGTACGCCATCGCATGCCAGCCGCGCACACCCTGGATGTCTGGGCAGAACTCGAGCTCCACGCCGGGCCTGGGCAGCATGCCCGGCCGGTAGGTGACCTGGCCGTTCGCGGGGTCGACGTCCACCAGTGTCTGATATCCGAGGTCGTGGGCGGCGATGAACCGCCCGTTCGTCCGGTCGACCTGCCACAGGATGCCGAGCTTGCCCATCTTGAACAGCGACCGGCGGCCTGCGCGGTCGATCAGGACGCTCTCGAACACTTCGTCCATGTCGTGGGTCTCGCCAGGGACGAACTGGCGGTACCACGTGACCGTGCCGGTGTCGGGGTCGATCGCAAGGGTACTGTTGGTGTAGAGCGCATCGCCGTCGGTGCCGCGTGAGATTCGGGCCCATGGCTTCGCCTGCGCCACGGACCAGTACACGAGGTTCGCCACCGGGTCGTAGCTGCCGGGAATCCACGCGTCGGCGCCGGCGCGCCGCTTCAGCGGCAGGTCGCCCCACGAGTCGCCACCGGGTTCGCCAGGGCGCGCGACGGTCGACACGCGCCACAATTCACGCCCGCTGCGCAGGTCGTGGGCGGAGATGAAGCACACGTCGTCCTTGTAGCGCTCGCACCCCGTCATGCCGGCGATGACCTTCCCTCGCACGACGATCGGGCCGCTCGTATAGCGGTAGCCCAGCCGCTCGTCGGCCACGGTGTGGTCCCAGACCACCTTGCCGGTCCGGGCGTCGAGCGCGACGAGATGGGCGTTCGGCGTGGCCAGCAGCACCACGTCGCCGGCAACGGCGATGGAGCGCAGCCGGCTCGGGAGGCTCACGTCGGGCGACCGGTCGAACCTGTGCGCGTATTCCCACAGGAGATCGCCGGTGGCGGCGTCCAGGGCGTGCACGACGCCAAGGGCCTGTCCCACGTACATGATGCCGTCGTGCACGACCGGGCCCGGCTCGCTCGTGCCGGGCGCGAGGCTCCAGCCCCACGCGAGCTGCAGCCGCCGCGCGTTCGTCCGGTTGACCTGCGTCAGCGGGCTGTGGGCCTGCCCGTCGAGCGTCCGCCGCCAGTGCAGCCAGTCGCCGGCGTCCGGGCGCTCGAGCATCGCGTCCGTGACGGGCCGGAATGCGCTGACCTGGCCGTGCGCCTGCCCCATGGAGGTGACGGCGGCGACGACGAATGCGAGGGGCCAGTGACGATGCGTCATGTGGGTGTCGACCAGTGCTACCTGGTGTCAGGCAACCTGCTTGGTCACCGGGGCCACGTTCTCCTGTCCGTAGCGGCGTACGACGTAGAGGGCCCACAGCACCATGGGCGCGCTCATGATGACGGGTGCGAACCGCCCGCCTGCCTCCGACACCGACAGCCAGTTGAAGACCGCGTGGAAGAGGATCGCGGCGAGCACGCTGCCGCCCGTGCTGTTGTAGAGCCAGGTGAACACCATCGTCGAGAAGATCAGCATGCCAGCGAAGAGCGGGAAGGCCATCACGCCGAGCTCGACGTAGGTGTCGCGGAAGAAGAAGGCCGGCAGGTGCCAGCCGGCCCACAGCAGGGCGAGGGCCAGTGTGGCGGACGCGGCGGTGCGCGTGCGTTGCAGACGGGGCAACGCGAACCCCCGCCAGCCCGTCTCCTCACCAAGGCCAAAGGTGGCGCACCACAGCGCGAGCACGCCGAAAGGGCCCAGGTCCGGGAGGTAGTCGGCCTGGCCCAGCAACCGCCAGTCGGGCCACGCGCCTGTCAGGGCCCGCTCGATCCCACACGCCAGACCGAACAATCCGACCGGCGCCAGCACGGCGAACGCGTAGTAGCGAACGCCGAAGCGCCAGTGCAGGATGCGGCCGAGCAGCGCGCGAAGCCCGGCACGGCCTTCCGTGAGCGCTGTGACGATCACGGCTGAAGCGCCCGGCCCGAAGGAGCCCAGGTAGTAGAGCGCGAACGGGACCCGCCAGTGCACCCAGCCCCGAGCCTCGGCGACAATCGGCGCCCAGAGGACCCACGAGATCGCATAGGCCAGGACGAAGTACCACGTGGTGGTGCGACCGGCAGGGCCCACGGTGGGCCGGGGCGAACCAGGCGTCGTCATGACGGCGTCACCGCCGCAGCTGGTGCCGCGTGAAGAACTGCCACATGACGACCGTCGTGTCGACTTCGTCGCGTGTCCAGGTGTGCCCGAGCCCGTCGATGCGGATCAGTCGCACCTCGGTGCCGCCGGCGCACCCGTCGTAGTGCATCGTCGAGAGTGGCCCCGGCGGGTCGTCGAGGACGGCGGTGCCTGTGCAGCCGTTGCGGGCCGCCCAGCCGGCCAGCGCGTCGGGGATGCTCTCGGACCATTCCGCACCGCGGCCCGGCGCGTGGCCGCCGTAGGGATTCTGCGGGTCGGCCAGGCCGTGGAAGGTCAGCACCGGAACCGGCGTGCCTGAGCAGGGTGCGGGGAAGCGGAGGCCCGACACCGGCGCGATCGCGGCGATGCGTGACGCCAGCGAACAGCCGAGGAGCGACGTCATGCGCCCGCCGCCGGAGAAGCCGGTGGCATAGACGCGCGTCGCGTCCAGGCATGCCCGTCCGGCCACGTGGTCGATCACGTCGCTGACGTACCCGACGTCGCTGGCCCGGCCGTCCTGTACGGGCACGTTCCACCGGCCGCCGTCGGCCTCGAGCGTGGCGACCAGAAACGTCTCGCTGGCACCGACCGCCTCGAACCCGCTGGTCCTGGCCTGACCGGCCGCGTCGCCGCCGCTGCCGTGCAGGTCGAGCACGAGTGGCAGGCGCCGGCGTCCATCGTAGCCAGGCGGCACGAACAGCCGGTACGTGCGCGGACGCTGGCCCGACGTCAGCCGCTGCGACGAGACGCCCGAGGCGTGGGGCAGGTTGCACGCCGCCGTGCCGCGGGCATCCTGGGCGTGCGCGGAGGCGGCGCCGATCGTGGTCGCCACCACGACCGCGGTCAGGACGGCACGGGAGCCCAGTCGCATCGGCACTCCTTCAGACGAGGCGCTCGGCTCGGATCCGGCAGGAGGCCACCAGCACGAGGGGGCGCATGTGGATCCGCCTATCGTCCGGCGCCCGGCGCGGACGCCGCGTTCATCAGCGACTGTGTCTCGGTCCCCGTGCAGTTGAGGGGCATGATCCGATCGAAGGGCGCCAGCACGAGCGTCTGCGTCGGCACCTTCCATGGTCCCGTCAGCACCTTCGGGTCCTCGACGGTGGCGTCGATCTGCAGCGTGTTCGCGTCCAGGCGCCGATACCGCTCGACGATGTGCAGCGCGTCCGAGTGCGGCGAGACGCGCCCCTCGGCCGACATCCACGTGTTGTCCGTGAAGTTCGTCGTGTCGACGACGAACGTGTCGCCGTCCCAGCGGCCCACCGAGTCGCCGCGATACGACGGGGGCACCTCGTCGCCGTGCGGGCGCCCGTCGGTGGGAATGAGCCGGAAGCCGTGATAGGTCTCCGTGAGCAGCACCACCATCTTCGGCGTGGCGACGATCTGGCCCACCGCGCCCACGTCCCACATGCTGACGTTGAGCGTGCCGAACGCCGTCGGGATGCAGCGCAGTGTCGGGTCGTCCTTGTCGCTCAGTGCCTTGGCCTTCGCGGCCATTTCCGGCTTGTAGAGGCTCTGGAAGGTCGGAGGCGCGCCGGCGCCGCGCCCAGCTCCGCCTCCGGGCCGGAAGCCGCGCCCGCCCACGTCGCCGCCGCCCCACCAGACGCCGGTGAGGTCCGGGTGCCCGTCGGCCATCCGAGGGACGGGGCCCTTTCCCGTGCCGCCTTGTCCGGCGGTCAGCCCGACACCGCCGAGTCCGAGGCAGGCCAGCGCGAGCGCCGCCGTCGTCGTGAGCACTCGAGCGCGAAGCATCGTCGGCATCCTCCTGTCCGTGTGCCTACTGGGCCCCAGGGCCCTGTTGCGACCCGAACATCCCGTAGGTGGTTCCGTCGGCCAGCACCAGTTCTCGCAGCATGCCCACGTTCTGGGTCGCGTCCCTGGCGTGGAAGCCCTTGATGGTCACCTGCACGCCGGCCTTGATGACGCCCGGCTTGAAGCCGTTGCGGATCATGCCGCTGGGCGTGCCGGCTTCGAAGGCCCACCGCTGCACCTTGCCGCTCTCGTCCTTGACGTCGAGGAAGAACCAGGAGTGGGGGTTCTCGAGGCGGACCTGGACGATCGTGCCCTGCACGGTCACCGGCTTGGTCATGTCGAACGCCGCGGCGAACGAGTGGTGCGCCCACGCCGCGGTCGAGGTGAGCGACAGGAGCGCCACGGCGAGACCGGACCGGAACATTGGAGTCATGGAGAACCTCGTTCGAAAGGGGTGCCGGGCGGCATTCTGCCACAGTCTCCGTCCGGCGGGTGCGGGGGGCTGCGTCCTCGTCCGCGCCCCGGCAAGCCGCCCCGCCGGGCCAGGCCCCGGTTCGTGCACAATGGCGGACGACCATGGCGGAGTTCACGTTCGGCCCCTGCTGGCTCAGCACCGACGCCGCGCGGTTGACCCGCGACGGCGTCGACGTCCGGCTGCGGCCACGGGCGTTCCATACGCTCCGCGTCCTGCTGCAGCGATCCGGGGCGTTCGTGGACTACGACGCGATGATCGCCGAGGCGTGGGAGGGCACGCACGTGTCCCGTCACACGATCGACGTCACCGTCGGCGAGGTGCGCCGGCATCTCGGCGAGTACGGCCGGTGGATCGTGCACCGGCCCAAGTTCGGCTACGCGCTCGAGGTGCCCGGATCCGACGAACTGGTGCGGCAGGGCTGGCACTTCTGGAACCAGCGCACGCGGACCGGGTGCGAGCGGGCGATCGACTGCTTCAAGCGCGCCATCGGCGAGAGCCCGTCCGACTTCCGCGCGTTCGAAGGCCTGTCCGCGTCGTATCTCGCGCTGGCCGTGTTCGGCATGCGGTGTCCGCTCGAGATGTACCCGCGGTTCCTCGAAGCGCACGCCCAGGCCGTGGCGCTGAGCGGCCCGCGGCCCGAGCTGCGCTGCAACCACGCGTTCGGGCTGTACCTGTTCGAGCACCGGACCACGGAGGCCGAGGCGGAGCTGCGTCAGACGCTCGAGGAGAAGCCGTCGCTCGCGTCCACCTACGTGCGGCTCGGCATGCTCTTCGGGTCGCTCGGCCGTTTCGACGAGGCACTCGGGATTCTGGGGCGGGGCAGGCAGCTCGACCCGCTGCTGCCGACGCTCGCTGCGTCCGAGGAGCTGGTGCGTTGCTGGCAGCGGGACTTCGACGGGGCGGCCGCGCTCGGACGGCAGGGCGTCGAGCTGCACCCGTACCTGCAGGTGATGCGCGTCAACTACGGGCAGGCGCTCCAGTTCGCCGGGCGTCCCGACGAGGCGCTCGCGCAGTACCAGATCGCGTCGATCGTGTCGCCGGACGTGCCGTGGCTGCGAGCGCTCGAGGGGGCGTGCCAGGCGATTCTCGGCCGTCGCGGCGATGCCCGCGCGATGCTCGAGGGCCTCGAAGCGCTGCGTCGCACGGAATACGTCGACGCCTACTACATGGCCGCGTTTCGCGCGGCCCTCGGCGACGAGGCAGACGCCCTGGCCGAGCTGGAACGGGCGCGGGAGGAGAACTCGGCATTCTTCCATGCGCTCGACGTCGACCCGATGTTCGACCGGCTGCGAGTGCAGCCGGGATTCGCGCGTCGGATCGGCGCCGCCGGAGTCTGAAGGGGGCGCCGGGGCCAGGCGCCGGCCGCCGCGACATTTGACGAATTCTTTTTCGTGATCGGGCGCCGCGCCCCCTATAGTTGACCCGCCGACAGGGGAGGGTTCGCGTGACCAGTAGAGGACTGCTGTTGTTGCTGGCGCTGGCCGGCGCCACCGTCGCCGCGCAGGCTGCCGGCGACCAGCGCCTCGTCCAGGCCGCGGCGCGTGGCGATGCGGCCGCCGTCAGGACCTTGCTGCGCGAAGGCGTCGACGTCAACGCCACCGACGCCGATGGCGCCACGGCCCTGCACTGGGCGGTCTGGGCCGACGACGCCGCGATGGCCGATGCCCTGATTCGCGCCGGCGCGAAGGTGGCCGTGCCGAACGCGCTCGGTGTGCCGCCGATCCACCTGGCCGCCGAGCACGGCCAGGCGGCGCTCGTGCGGCGGCTGCTCGATGCGGGCGCCGACGCCAACGCGGCCGATGGCACCGGAGATACCCTGCTGATGGCGGCTGTCCGGAGCGGCAGCACCGAGACGGCCACGCTCCTGATCGAGCGCGGCGCCCGGGTGGATGCCCCCGAGCCGCAGCTCGGGCACACCGCGCTGATGTGGGCCGTCCGCACGGACAGTGCGGCGGCGACGACCCTGCTGATTCGCCACGGCGCGTCGGTCGAGGCGCGGACGCGCGTGGGGGCGAAGCCCGCCGTGCGCCCGCCAGGGGCGGGCGGTGGCTCGCATGGGGTGGGGATCGTGCGGAGCGGCGTGCCGCCGCAGGGAGAGCAGCTGCCGACGCCGGGCGGCATGACGCCGCTGCTGTTTGCCGCGCGGGACGGTCGGCTCCAGGCCGCGCGCGTCCTGCTCGACGCGGGGGCCAACCCGAACACCGCCGACCCCAACGGCATCACGCCCCTGATGATGGCCATCACGAACAATCAGCTCGGCGTGGCCCAGCTGCTCGTGGAGCGCGGCGCCGACGTGCGGGCGGCCGACTGGTACGGCCGCACGCCGCTCTGGGCGGCGGTGGAGATTCGCAACCTCGACATCCCGACCAACGCGGCCGACAACGGCGTGGATCGCGAGGCCGCTCTGGCGCTCATCACCGCCATTCTCGACAAGCGAGTCGACGTCAACGCGCGCGTGAAGGAGTTCCCACCGGCGCGCCGGCACATGCTGCCGCTCGGCTCGCTCGAGTGGGTCGATTTCACCGGGCAGACCGCGTTCATCCGCGCGGCCCAGTCCGCCGACGTGCCCGTGATGAAGCTCCTGCTGTCACGCGGGGCCGATCCGACGATCACGACGTTCAACGGCACCACGGCGCTGATGGCGGCGGCGGGCATGAACTGGGTGCCGGCGCAGACCTACAGCGAGTCGCCGGCGCGATGGCTCGAGGCCGTGCAGCTGTGCCTCGAGATCGGGCTCGACCCGAACGCGACGAATCAGATGGGGCTCGGCGCCGTGCACGGCGCGGCCAACCGTGGCTCCGACGACATCATCACGCTGCTCGCGAGCCGGGGCGCGCGGCTCGACGTCAAGGACAAGGAAGGACGCACGCCGCTGACGTGGGCGGAAGGCGTGTTCCTGGCCACCAATTCGCCGGTGGCGAAGCCGTCGACGATGGCGATCATCACGAAGCTCCTCGGCCAGACGGCACAGGCGCCGTCGGCAGCCGGAGGCGGCCGATGACACGGGTCCTGTCGTTCGCGGTGTTCCTGTTCGTGGCGACGACGGTGCCGGCGCTCGTGGGCGCGCCGCAGGCCCGTCCGGCGACGCCGGCCGTGTCCCGGGCGACGGCGGGGGCGACGCCGGGCCGCGCGTTCCTCCAGCAGTACTGCGTCTCGTGCCACAACGGGCGCACGCGCCTCGGGGGCCTCGCCCTCGACGCGCTCGATCCCTCCGCGGTCGAGGGCCACGCAGCTGAGTGGGAGAAGGTCGTTCGCAAGCTGCGAACGGGCATGATGCCGCCCGACGGGGCTCCCAAGCCCGGGGCCGAGGCCCGCGAGTCGTTCACGGCCGGGCTCGAGGCCACCCTCGACGCGGCGGCCGCCCGCCGTGTCGATCCCGGCGCGCCGGCGCTGCACCGCCTGAATCGCGCCGAGTACACGAACGCCGTCCGCGATCTGCTGGGCCTCGACGTGGACGTCAGCGCGCTGCTGCCGCCGGACGACTCCACCGCCGGCTTCGACAACATCGCCGACGTGCTGGGTGTGTCGCCGGCGCTCATCGAGGGCTACGTCGCCGCAGCCACCAAGATCAGCCGGGTCGCGATGGGGGACCCGACGATCGGCCTCGACCGCGCCGTCTACCGCGTGCCGGGCGATCTGTCGCAGGACGAACAGCTCGAGGGGCTGCCGCTCGGCACTCGCGGGGGCCTGGTCGTGCGGCACACCTTCCCCCTCGATGCCGAGTACGACCTGCAGATCGGGCAGGCGGGCGGCGGCCGCCTCGGTGGCGCCCCCGCGGCAGGCCCGCGTCCCGACGACGTCTACGCGGCGATCGACGGCGTGCGCATCGCGCTGCAGGGGCGCGGGGCCACGCGGGTACGTGTCACCGCGGGGCCGCACACCGTCGCGGCGGCAACCATCGTCCGCACGCGGACCGGTGCGGCGGACGGCGTGTTCAACGTCCAGGCCAGGACGCCTGGCATCACACAGATTGCGATTGCGGGCCCGTTCGCGGCCACGGGGCCCGGTGACTCACCGACCCGCAGGCGCGTCCTGGTCTGCACGCCGGCGTCGCCGGCCGACGAGGAGCCCTGCGCGCGCCGCATTCTGTCGACGCTGGCCGCGCGTGCCTACCGGCGTCCGCTCTCCCCGTCGGCGCCCGACCTGGCGCCGCTCCTGGAGTTCTACGAGGCCGGGCGGGGAGAGAGCGGCTTCGACCGGGGGATCCAGCGCGCGCTGGCGCGCGTCCTCGTCGACCCGCAGTTCCTGTTCCGGTTCGAGCGCGAGCCGGCCGGTGTCGCGCCCGGTGCCGCCTATCGCGTCGCCGACCTGGATCTGGCCTCACGGCTCTCGTTCTTCCTGTGGAGCAGCATCCCCGACGACGCCCTCGTCGACACGGCCGCCCGGCGCGGTCTGAGCGATCCCGCCGCCCTCGATCGGGAGGTCACGCGCCTGCTGGCGGACCCGCGCGCGGACGCCCTCGTCGCCAACTTCGCCGGGCAGTGGCTGTTCCTCCGCGAGCTGAAGAACGTCCGGCCCGATTCGCCCGACTTCGACGGCAACCTGCGGGCGTCGATGCAGCGCGAGACCGAGCTGCTGTTCCGCACGATCCTACGTGAGGACCGCAGCGTCACTGAATTCCTCGACGCCGATTTCACGTTCGTCGACGAGCGCCTCGCCAGGCACTACGGTATCCCCGGCGTGCGCGGCGCGCGGATGCGGCG
>CAWULT010000151.1:0-9860 GCA_963923455.1 uncultured bacterium | reverse complement strand
AATGGCGCCAGCCGGACGGGAGGGACGCCGGCACGCGCAGATCCCCGTCGACGGCGATGGCGCCGGATGGAACCCGACCCTGCTGTTCGACCGCGCCCATGCCGTGGCTGCCGGCGTCCCTCCCGTCCGGCTGGCGCCATTCTACGGCCGGGTCTTCCGCCTCGCACGGGTTTCGCGGGAGAATCCGCAGGCCGCCGTCACCGGCGGAGGGAGAGGTACATGCGACACCGAGTCCTGCGCGCGGCCCTGCTGCTGGCCTGCGGCACCCTGTTGACCGACTGCGGCGGTTCGACCACCCCCGCTCAGACCACGACGCCGCAGGCTGTCGTGAGCCCCGCCGCCCCGCCGGCCGCCGACTGGCCGGCGTACAACCGGACGCTGGCCGGCGACCGGTTCTCGCCGCTCGCCGAGATCGACCGCACCAACGCGGCGCAGTTGAAGGCCATCTGCAGCTACACGCTGCCGGAGGTGTCGTCGCTGCAGACCGGCCCGATCGTCGTCTCCGGCACGATGTACTTCACGACCGAGACGCGCTCCTACGCGATCGACGCGGCGACGTGCGCCGAGAAGTGGCGTGTCGAGCGTCCGCTCGAGAAACCGTCCGTGCTCGCGGTCCATCGAGGGTTCGCCTACCTGGACGGGCGCCTGTTCCGGGGGACGTCCGACGCCCACGTACTGGCGCTCGACGCCGCATCCGGCCGCACGCTGTGGGACTACGAGCTCGACGTCAAGGCGCCGGGCATGACGATGCCGATGGCGCCCATCGCGGCCAACGGGCTCGTGTTCATCGGCAACGCCGGCGGCGACCAGACCGGCGTCACCGGGCACGTCTACGCGCTCGACGCGAAGGACGGCAAAGTGGCCTGGCGGTTCGACGTCGTGCCAGCGACCGGCCCGGCCCGGGCCACGTGGCCCAACGCCGACAGGTATCCCGTCACCGGCGGCGCGTTCTGGACCTCGTTCACGCTCGATGCCGAGCCTGGCGTCCTCTACGTGCCGGCAGGCAACCCCGCACCGGATTTCGACCTCGAGGCCCGCGGGGGCGACAACCTCTACACGAACGCGGTCATCGCGCTCGACGCGGCCACGGGCCGCATGCTGGGCTACAACCAGGTCGTCAAGGGCGACAACCACGACTGGGACGTCAACAGCCCGCCCGCGCTGGCGACGACCCGTGGCGGCAGGATGATCGTCGCCTCGGCCAACAAGGACGGCCTGCTGTCGGTACTCGACCGGTCGCGCCCGAAGGCCGGCGCGGCGCCCGCGGTCGACGCCGACCTGTCCGCCGCCCTGCCACTCCTCTACCAGGTCCCGACGACGACGAGGGAGAACGTCGACGTGCCCCTCTCGCGCGACAAGGCCGTGCGCTTCTGCCCGGGCATCACGGGCGGCAACGAGTGGAACGGCGCGGCCTTCCACCCCACGCTCAACGCGCTCTATGTCGGCGCGGTGGACTGGTGCGCCACGGTGCAGCTCGAGAAGACCCCCACGCCGCCGCCGGCCGGACAGATCTGGTTCGGCTCGGCGGGCCGACCGGCGCAGGATCCGCCCGCGGGCGCCAAGGGCTGGCTGACCGCGTTCGACGCCGACACGGGCGCCGTGAAGTGGAAGTTCGCCGCGCCGAAGCCGGTGCTGGCCGGGGTCACGCCGACGGCGGGCGGCCTGGTCTTCAGCGCCGACCTCGGCGGCATCATCCGGGCATTCGACGCCGAGAGCGGCACGGTGCTCTGGCAGCACGACACGGGCCAGTCGATCGGCGGCGGCCTGGTGACCTACCAGGCGGGCGGGCGCCAGCTGGTGGCCGTGACCTCGGGCATGAAGTCGCTGATCTGGCCCGGCGCCGCGGACCAGAGCCGCATCCAGGTGTTCGGGCTGAAGTGACGCCACGTCGGCGCGGAGGACGGCGGTGCCGGAGCTGCCCGACATCCTGCTCTACCTGCACGCGCTGGAGCCGCGCATCGTGGGACGGCGGATCGAGCGGATCCGCCTGGCGTCGCCGTTCCTGCTGCGGTCGATCGACCCGCCGCTCCAGGCTTTCGAGGGACGGTTCGTCACCGGCCTGCGCCGGGTGGGCAAGCGGATCGTGTTCGCCTGCGAGGACGAGCACTTCCTGATCCTGCACCTGATGATCGCGGGCCGGCTGCGATGGAAGCCGCCCGGCGCCGCCGTCCCGGCGAAGGTCGGCCTGCTCGCCATCGACGTCGACGCGGGCACCCTGCTGCTGACCGAGGCCGGCTCCACGCGGCGGGCCTCGCTCCACGCCGCGCGTGGGCCCGACGCCCTCGCGCTGCACGACCCGGGCGGGCTCGACGTCCTCGACGCGAGCCCCGAGGGCTTCGCCACGACCCTGGCGTCCGAGCCCCACACGCTGAAGCGGGCGCTGACCGATCCGCACCTCTTCAGCGGCATCGGCAACGCCTACTCGGACGAGATCCTGCACGCGGCGCGGCTGTCGCCGTTCAAGCTGACCACCGCGCTGACCCCCGACGAGACGGTCCGCCTCTACGACGCCGCGCGTGCGACGCTGACGCAGTGGATCGACCGGCTCCAGCGGGAATCCGGCGGCGCGTTCCCCGACAAGGTCACCGCTTTCCGCGAGGGCATGGCCGTTCACGGCCGCCACGGCCGGCCATGCCCGGTCTGCGGCGCGCCCGTCCAGCGGATCGTCTACGCGGCCAACGAGGCCAACTACTGCGCCCCGTGCCAGACGGGTGGCCGCCTGCTGGCCGACCGTGCGCTGTCGCGCCTGCTCCGGGACGACTGGCCGCGCACGATCGAGGAGCTGGAGCGCCGGCCCGGGCGCCGCGACGCGCGGTCAGACACATAGAGAACATCGAAGCGATCACCACATGATTAACGAAATATTGACCGTGGACCCCTCGCGCGCCCATGCTGAGAGCCAGTGCGCCCCGCGCCGACAACCAGCATGAACACCGAAACCATCGACACCCCGCTCACCGCGCCCCGGATCACCACGCGCCCTGAGTACGACGCCACCAGCCGGCACGACCTCAGCCACCTCGCCGTCCTCGAGGCCGAGGCGATCTTCATCATCCGGGAGGTCGCCGCCGAGTGCGAGCGGCCGGTGCTGCTCTTCTCGGGAGGCAAGGACTCGATCGTCCTCAGCCACCTGGCACGGGCGGCGTTCCACCCGGGGCCGATCCCGTTCCCGCTGCTCCACATCGACACCGGCCACAACTTCCCCGAGACCATCGCGTTCCGCGATGCCTGGATCGAGCGGCTCGCCGCCACGCTGATCGTCCGGACCGTGGAGGAGTCCATCCAGCGGGGCCGCGTCCGCGAGGAGACGGGCATCGGCGCGAGCCGCAACGCGCTGCAGAGCGTCACGCTGAAGGATGCCGTCCGGGAGTTCGGGTTCGACGCGGCGCTGGGCGGCGCGCGCCGAGACGAGGAGAAGGCCCGCGCCAAGGAGCGCGTCTTCTCGGTGCGCGACAAGTACGGCCAGTGGGAGCCCAAGCGCCAGCGGCCGGAACTGTGGTCCCTCTACAACGTGCGGCGGGACGTCGGGGAGCACCTCCGGGTGTTCCCGCTGAGCAACTGGACGGAAATGGACGTCTGGCAGTACATCCGCGCCAAGGGGATCGACCTGCCGTCCCTGTACTTCACTCACGAACGCGACTGCGTGTTCCGCGACGGCGTCTGGCTGGCCTGCGCGGACTGCGTGGGCGTCAAGCCGGGTGAGCGCCCGGAACGCCAGGCGGTGCGGTTCCGGACCATCGGCGACATGACCTGCACGGGCGCCGTGCTGTCGCGGGCGTCCACGCTGGACGAGATCATCGACGAAGTGCTCACCAGCGACACGAGCGAGCGCGGCACGCGCGCCGACGACCAGCGCTCGCAGGCCGCGATGGAGGACCGCAAGCGCGAAGGGTACTTCTGACCGACCGCGGACGCGGCGCGCCGCCACGCGCCGCGTCGGGGCCGTTCAGCGGGCCGTTCCGCCTCCGATCGGTTACGCTGATACCTGCGCCGGCGGCCCCGTTCCGCACGCCCGGCGCAGGACCTTCATGCCGACCCCCCTCGCCGCCGCCTCGACGGCGGCTCCCCCGCCGTCCGACGAGTGCGCGGTGGTCTTCGACCGCGTCTCGTTCGCCTTCGACGACCACGTCGTCCTCCGGGACATCAGCTTCCGCATCCGGAAGGGCAGCATGGCCATGCTGCTCGGGGCGAGCGGCGCCGGCAAGTCGATCGTCCTGAAGCTGATCCTGGGCCTCTTCCGGCCCGACTCGGGGACGATCCACGTCAACGGGCAGCGCATCGACGACATGCCCGAGCACGACCTGCTCCGGCTGCGCGGCGACATCGGCATGCTGTTCCAGGAGACGGCCCTCTTCGACTCGCTGACGGTGGCCGAGAACGTCGGCTACCGGCTGTCGGAGGAGACCGACATGCCCGAGGACGAGGTGCAGCGCCGGGTGACGGAGGTGCTGGGGTTCGTCGGCCTCGGCGAGTTCCCGGACCGGAAGCCCTCGGAACTCTCGGGCGGCCAGCGGCGTCGCGTGGCGATCGCACGGGCCATGGCCTCGAAGCCGAGCCTGCTCCTCTTCGACGACCCGACGACCGGCCTGGACCCGATCATCGCCAGCAACGTGGACGACGAGATCGTCAAGCTGCGCGATCTCGAGCGCGTGACGTCGATCCTGGTGACCCACCAGATCCGCGACGCGTTCTACGTGGCCAACCACCGGGCCGTCCGGGCCGACGGCGGACTGCGCATCGACGAGATCGCCGAGGAGCAGGCGACCTTCATGGTGCTGCACGAGGGCCGCATCTACTACGAGGGCAGCGGGGCCGACATGATGGCCTCGACCGACCCGTACCTCAAGGAATTCCTGTTCATGACCCTGCCGCCCTGGTGAGGGGCGGCCCACGGCCGGGCTGGCCGCGTCCGGCCCCGCCTCCCGTCGACGGCCGGGTCAATGGAATTCGCCGGCCGTCGTATTAACATGTGCCCGCATCCGGCCCGGCTCCACGGTGGAGTCCGGTGACGACAGGACTGGCCCGGAGCGCGAGAACCATCAATGAGACGAGCGATTACCGTAGCAATCGGCCTGGTCGTGATCGGGTCGGTATCGATCGCGGCCCAGTGGCCCAAGTTCAGGGACGCCTCCGTGCCGCGCGACGCGCAGGGCAAGGTGCTGATGGATGCACCGCCGCCGCGCACGGCCGACGGCAAGATCGACTTCACGGGCATCTGGATGCGCGCCGAGAGCGGGCCTCCGCGCCAGGGGCGTGGCGGCCGGCAGGGCGGTGGTGCGGGTGCCGCGGCACCGGCGGCACCGGCACCGGCGGCCCCGGCCGGACGCCAGGCGGGACCGGGCGGCGTGCCCGGAGGTGACACGGGTGCGGCCTTCGCGGGCGGACGCGGCGGCGTGTCGCTCGAGCCGGCCACCGAGCGCTTCCCGTACGACCCGAGCGGCCCGCCGGTCGCCACCTTCTTCGAGGCCGGCGGCAACATGGAGGGCGGCCTGCCCTACACGCCGTGGGCACGCGAGGTGCGCCGCCAGCGGTTCGAGGTCAACAAGGCGAAGGACAACCCCGACGCGATGTGCATGCCGATGGGCTTCCTGCAGTTCCACCAGCAGCCGCAGCCGCGCAAGATCATCCAGACGAAGCAGCTCGTGCTGATCGAGTACGAGGCCAACTACGGCCTCCGGAAGATCTACATCGACGGCCGTCCGCTGCCGAAGCAGGGCGACCCGCAGCCGTGGTGGTACGGCTACTCCGTCGGCCGCTGGGAGGGCGACACGCTGGTCGTCGAGACCAACAACCTGCGCGGCGCCGAGGACGGCCCGTACGACGGGTGGCTCGACGTCAACGGCAGCCCGTACAGCAACCAGGCGACGTTCACGGAGCGTATCCGGCGGCCCACGTTCGGCCACCTGCAGATCGACCTGACGGTCAACGACCCGAAGGGCTACACGAAGCCGTGGACTGTCCGCGTCGACCAGCGGATCACGGTCGACGAGGAGCCGATCGAGTTCATCTGCAACGAGAACCAGCAGTTCCGGCAGCGCATCAAGATCGACTAGCGCGCCCGCGCGCACCCGCCGCCGCCCGAGCCCTCGGGCGGCGGCGTCTTCGTCTCCGCCACGCCACCCGTCAGCGGCGGCGCGCTCCGAACAGACACGTCAGCCCCACGAGGAGCACCGCGGCCCCCGCGAGGGCCTCGCCGTGGAACGTCGTGCGCGACAGCCACTGCAGCGCCGGCAGCCCGTTGCGCGCCTGCGGCGCGACGAGCATCACCAGGCCTGGCAGGAGCAGCAGGGCGCCCAGCACCCGGACCGGGCGCGCAAAGGGGGTCGCAGCCGTGACGGCCTCCATCGGCAGCCCGGGCGCCCCGGCCTCCCACCGCGTCAGCCGGTCGTTGACGATGGCCGCAACCACGCCGTCGTCCGTCGTGTTGCCGGCCGCCGCCAGCATCGGAATCACGCCCGAATAGAGCGTCACGAACGTCGTCACGAAGAGGCCCTGATCGGGCACCGCCAGCAGCGAGGCGATCACCGGCGACATGAACACGCCCGCGCCCCCGGGCACGCCGGGCGATTCCAGGCCCAGCAGCATCACCGGCGTGATCAGCACGCCGATCTCGACCATGCTGATCGGGACGCCGAGCAGCGCGCAGGTCGACACCGTGACGAGCAGCACCGCCATCGTCGACACGTTCTTGTTCAACACGGTGCCGAGCACGATCGACGCGCGGGCCACGTCCGGCCTGAGCCCGAGGTCGCGTTCGGCCGACAGCAGGTTCACCGGCAGCGTCTCGTAGGAGCCGCCCGTACCGAATCCGGCCGTGTAGACCGTCGTGAAGTACTTCCAGATCTGCCGCCAGGTGCGCCGCGTGACGCCCCGAACCAGCCCGATCATCGCGGCGGCCCAGACGAGCGCGACGATCGCCAGGTTGGCCGTCGTGCGCCCGTAGATCGCGAGCCCCTCCAGCCCGAACCGCGCCGGGATCACGATGGCCAGGCACCCGATCATGATTGGGTAGTACCAGAGCAGCGCCGAGAAGCCCCGCAGCGTCCACTCGGCGCACCGCATCAGCCCGTGCGCCACGGGATGCAGCGCGCGGACGAGCCCGACGAGCGCGCCCACGGCAAAGGCGGCGACCAGGACCTGCAGCAGCGGCTGCTCGGTGAACACGGTCCGCGAGGCGGCCGCGATGCCGCCGAGCCACGCCGCCAGCCCTGGCAGCGGCTCGTCCGGACGGCTCAGCGGCAGGCCGGTCAGGCCGGGGATCCATGCCGACACGTAGAGCAGCGACACGAATCCCATCGACACGTAGAGGCCGACGACGAGGAGCAGGAACCGGCCGGATCGCCGGTGGGTCAGCAGCGTCCGCGCGAGCGCCGCCGACATGAGCACGAAGACGATCGCGGTCGCGAAGGTGACGACTGTCTTCGGGAACCACGTGCCGCTCCGGGCCACGGCCATCAGCACCGGATGCCCGGGAAAGCGCGCCCCGAGGAACAGCCCGGCCGCAAGGCACGCCAGCATCCGGATGGCCGGGTTGGCCGCCAGGCCGGCCGGCCCGCTGCGGCCGTGGCCGGCCATCAGCGCGGGCGCTCGCCCTTGATCGTGACGCGGCGTCCCTTACGTTCGTTCGGCCAGTAGTCCCAGATGGCACGGTGCATCACGCACCGGTTGTCCCAGAAGGCGACGTCGTGCTGCTGCCAGCGGAAACGAATCTGGAAGTCGACGTGCTCGCCGTGCTCGAAGAGGAGCGCGAGCACCTTGTCGCTCTCGGCCTGCGTCAGCTCGTTGATGCGCGTCGTGAACGTCCGGTTGACGAACAGCGCCTTGCGGCCGGTTTCGGGGTGCGTGCGCACGACGGGATGGATCGCCTGCGGATAGACACGGCCCCGATCGTCGACCCCGCGGTCGGCGTAGCGGCCGCGGTAGATGTGCTCGGACTCGTGCAGCGCGGTCAGCCCGTCGAGCATCCGCTTCATCGGGGCCGACAGCGCCTCGTAGGCCGCGTACATGTTCGCGAACATCGTGTCCCCGCCGATCTCGGGGAGGACGTGGATCTGCAGCATCGTGCCGAGCGGCGGCTCCTCGTCACACGAGACGTCCGAGTGCCAGAACTCGCCGTTGGCCACCTTCGACTCGCGCGTCGCGTGGATCACGAAGAGCTCGGGATAGCCGGGCATCTGCGGGGCGGCCGGATGCACGTGCAACTCGCCGAACAGGCGCCCGATCGCGACCTGCACGGCCGGCGGAATCTCGGACTGTTCCTTGAAGAACAGGACCCCGAACCGCAGGAACGCCGCCCGGATCTCCCGGTACGTCTCCTCGTCCAGCCCCTGGGCCAGATCGACGCCCCTGACCTCGCCCCCCAGCGCCGGCGCAAACGGCGACACCCTGATGCGCCGACCCGTGATCGTCTCCGGCGTCTCGACCCCCTGCAGCACGTGTGATCCTCCTCGGGCGCGTATTCTGGCACGGTCGCCACCTTCCCTGACGTCCGGTACGGGCCAGGGACGCCGCGGCGGGCCGCGACGCCGGGCCGCCCGCAGCGGGCGGTACAATGACGGCCCCAGGAGGTCAGCGTGGTTCTGGAAGTCGCAACGCTCAGCGTGAAGCCCGGACAGGAGGCCGCGTTCGAGGCGGCGTTCGCCGAGGCCAAGGACATCTTTCGCAGCATGAAGGGCTTCGTGTCGCTGCAGCTGAAGAGGGGGGTGGAACACTCCTCGCGCTATCTGCTGCTCGTCGAATGGCAGACGATCGAGGACCACACGGTGGGCTTCCGGCAGTCGCCCCTGTTTCCCCGGTGGAAGGAGCTCGTCTACCACTTCTACGAGCAGCCGCCGACCATCGAGCACTTCACGCACGCCGCCGAGGCCTGACCCGAACGGGCGAACCAGAATCGGTGTAGAGTAGTGGGCCTCACGACGCTTTCGGAAGGGACCCAGATGGCGAGCAGCACACCCGGCACGGTCAAGCGCATCACGGACAAGGGCTTCGGATTCATCGCGGCGGGCGACGGTTCCGAGTATTTCTTCCACCGGTCGTCCTGCCAGGGCGTCCGGTTCGACGACCTGCGCGAGGGTGACCGCGTGACGTTCACACCGACGCAGGGCCCGAAGGGTCCGCGCGCCGAGAACGTCGGACCGTCCAACTAGCCACCGTCCGCCAGGGAGCGGCGTCCACGCCGCCTCCCGTCCCCAGCCATCCGCCCGGCAGCCGGGCGCGCCGCCCGGCGCCACGTGGCCGTCGCCGTCGGCGCGCGTTCGTCTGTACGGACGAGCCTGGCACGACGGGCTTTTTACAATTCCTCGTGAGACACCCGCGGCCAACCGGGCGTATACATGGGGCATGACCCGGTGGACCCAGCTGGCGATCGGCGCGAGCCTGTGGTCCGTGGCCTTGGCGGGCGTGCAGGCGCAGCGCCCGGCGCGCGCCTCGACTGATACCCGCCGCTGCCACGTCTCCGGCCGTCTGACCGGACCCGGCATGCCCCTGCCCGGCGTCTCGGTCACCCTGCGTTCGGACACGACGGTCCAGGCCGTGACGTCCACCGGCGTCGACGGCACCTACCGGCTCGACACCGCCCCGGGGGCCTACGCCCTCGTCGCGGAGTTGACCGGCTTCGAGCGTCTCAGCCGCGACGTGAGCCTGGAGCTGCCCGCCTGCGACCTCACGGTCGACGCGGCGCTGACGCTGCAGCCGCGCTCCGCCCGGCCCGCGGCCGCCACGGCCCCGCCTGGCCCAGCCGGCGGGGCGGCGGTCCGGGCGGCCAACGGCCAGGGGACGACGGCCGGTGCCCCGACTCCCGAGGGGGCCCCGCCAGGTGGCCGCGCCGGCCGCGGTCGCGGAGCCGGCCCCGCGACGTCGCC
>CAWULT010000150.1:0-9881 GCA_963923455.1 uncultured bacterium | reverse complement strand
TGCAGCAGGTGCTGCTCGACGCCGTGGCGGGCGAGCCACGGATCGCGATGCGCCGCGGCGCCGAGGTGCTGGCCGCCCGGCCCGACGGCACGCTGGACGCGGCGGCGCCCGAGGGCGTCGACACGGTTCGCGCCGACCTGGTGATCGGTGCCGACGGCGTCCACTCGCGCGTGCGCCAGGGCGGGGCGTTCGGGGCACGGGTTGGCGCGCCCGGCATCCCCTACGTGCGGGCCATCGTGCCCGAGGGCCTCGCGCGCGGCGAGGAGGCGTGGACCGCCGCGGGGCTCTTCGGCAGCTTTCCGGTGCCGGGCGGCACGTACCTCTATGCGTCGGCGGGCACCGCCGCGTGCGCCGCGGCCGCCGAGGCCGCGGACCTCGAGGCCTTCCGCGCCATCTGGGCGCGGGCCTACGCGCCCGCCGGGGCGATGTTCACCAGCCTGTCGTCGTGGCACGACCTGATCGTCACGCGGGTCGTGCGCGTGGACTGCGACCGGTGGGTCGACGGGCGCCTGGTGCTGCTCGGCGACGCGGCCCATGCCATGGCGCCCAATCTCGGACAGGGCGGCAACAGCGCGCTGGTGGACGCCGCGGTGCTGGTGGACGAACTCCGGCGCGGCCCGGACCTGCCCTCGGCCCTGCAGGCGTGGCAGGGGCGGCGTCAGCCGAAGGTGCGCGCGGTGGCCGACTTGTCCGGCCGGCTCGGCGCGCTCGCCGAGATCACGCACCCGGCCGCCCGGTGGGTGCGCGACCGCGTGCTGCCGCCGATCGCGCGGATGGCGGCCTCACGCAGCGCGGGCGCGATGGTGCTGCAGGAGCCGCCCGCGGTACTTGCGGGCACGGTCGTGAGTCGATCGTCGTGAACGGTGCGGCGGCCGCGGGGCCGCGCCCGCGGCGCCATCCGGAATGGAAGGATGCCGGTCGGGGTGTGGCGCCGCTACGGGTTGGCGCCCTTCACGCGTGTGGTGAACTGGTCCACGTAGTCGAGCACGCTCTTCGTGACGCCGTCGCCGTGTCCCGCCGGGGCGCCGCCGGCGATGCCGCCCTTGCGCAGCAGTTCCACCTGGAGCAGCACCGGCGCCGGCGTGTGGGGCAGCGCCGCCGCCGTGTGCGAATAGAGCGTCACGTCGTACCGCGACACGCACAGCGAGCCCGACGCCGTGACGGTGTTCACGTTGACGTAGAGGTACGTCTCGTCATCCGTGTTGCGCACGACGCGGAAGCCGGCGTCGGTCAGCCGCTTCGCGACGGCGGCTTCGAGGGCGTCCGGCTTCAGGCCACACTTCAGCGCCTCGGCGCCCAGGCCTTCGACGATCACGCCCAGCCGGGACAGGCCCTTGAGGGCCGCGTCGGGGCGCTGGTCGATCGCGCCGCCGGCCGGTCCCGGCGAGGCCGGTGCGCTCGACCCTGGTGAGGGCGGCACGCCCGGCGCGCCACCCTCGAACGGGCTTCCGCCGGCAGGCGGGGCGGTGGCGCGGCTCAACGGGCCGCCACCTGGCGCGGGTGCAGCCGGGGCGGCCAGGTCCTCGGGCCTCGTCGGGTCGTAGACGCGGCGCACCTTGTCGCCGCCGCGTGGCTCGACGAACTCGATGTCGACGACGAGCTGCCGCGGGCCCGGCGTCACGGTGTAGGTGTAACGCACCACGCGTCCCGTCTCGGCCCGGTAGGCCACCACGAGGCGGCTGCCCTCCCAGGCGGCGTTGGTCACGGCCGTCACCGGCCCGATCGCGACCGCGTCGTCGCGCCGGCCCGGGCGCAGCGTCCGCGGCACGCCGCGATCCGGCGTCAACGTCACGGCTGCCGGCGTCACCTCGATGGTCAGCCGGTCATGGCCGATGCGGACCTCGTCGGTGAGGAAGCGCACCCGGCGCGCATCTTCCTCCGTCTGCGTGACGCGGGGCAGTGACAGCGGTGCGTCGGCGGCGTCGCGGCGTCCACCGCGGCCTCCGCCGCCAGGTCCCGCCGGCGGGAGGAAGTTCGCGCTGAAGCCGACCTCCTGCGGAAACTGGCTCAACTGGCGATTGAGCGTCCACGACCCGGCGAGGTCGTTCGGGCTCTGGGCGAGGGCCGGCACGCCGTGGGCGACGAGCACGAGCGCGGCGACGACCCAGGCTCGGAAAGAGGGCATGACTGGATTGTGGCACGGCGGCCGCCCTGCCGGCCGCCATGCTAGGGCGCCGGGAGGCTACCGCTGGCCGAACACCCCGCCGATCGACACCGTGAACGAAACCGCGTTGGTGTCCTCGTCCGCGAACTCGCCCGTGTAGTGCGTGTACCTCACGTCGAAGCGCAGAGCCAACCGTTCACCCGAAAGCATCCGATATCCCGCGCCGCCCCCGAACGATTTTGGCGAGTAGTCGTCCCCAGCGTCGAGCACCCCGGCCGAGGCGAACACGTACGGACTCGATCGCTTCGCGCCCTGCGGGAACCAGTCGAACTGCCCGGCGAAGTTCAGCAAGTGGCCGGATTCGCCATCGAGGGAGAACCAGACGAACCCTAACTGCGGTTCGATCGCGACGTACTGACCTGCGAAGAACGATGCGTAGAGGCCTGGGTTCCGGATGCCGAACCCGCCGGAGGGGATGCCTATCGCGGATATGCCGTCGTCCTCTGCTTCGAAGGTGCCGTTGAACAGTGACGTGCCGATTTCAATTCCTTGAGCTGACGCCGGGGTACGTCCTACAGCCAGGGCCAGAAACGCGAAAGTGACGACGACAATAGCTTTCGAAGCAGCACGCATATGGGCCTCCCGTCCATCGGGTCTGCAAGACAGGTACCCCAGACGTGTGGCGTCGGATACGCGAGCCGCGGGCTGATTCGGTCGAATCGGGGGCTGCGTCTCGGCGCGGAGCGAGTGATTCTTCCCTTCGGTGCGGACGACTCACCAGCGCGAGCCGTACAGTGAGGTCAGCCGTGCTCCCACTCGCGCAGGCTCTTCGACAGCGCGCCGATCGCCAGGACGACGACGATCGTAGCCGCGCCGCCGAAGACGACCGACGGCACGGTGCCCAGCCACTGCGCCGCCAGCCCCGACTCGACGGCGCCCCACTGGTTCGACGAGGCGATGAAGAGGCCGTTGACGGCCGACACGCGGCCGCGCAGCGCGTCGGGCGTCCGCATCTGCACCATCGAGATGCGCAGCACGACGCTGACGGCGTCGAAGACGCCCGTGAGGAACAGCATCACGAACGACAGCCACATCGTGGTCGACAGGCCGAACCCGATTGTCGCGACGCCGAACATCCCCACCGAGGCGAGCACGGTGAGGCCGCCGCGCGGAATGCGGGCCTGGTGCGCCAGGAACAGCGACATCAGGCCGGCGCCGATTGCCGGCGCCGCGCGCAGCCACCCGAGGCCGTTGGCGCCGACCTGCAGGATGTCCTCGGCGAAGATGGGCAGCAGCGCCACCGCGCCGCCGAAGAACACGGCGAGCAGGTCGAGCGTCATCGCGCTCAGGATGATCTTCTCGCGCCAGACGAAGCGCAGCCCTTCGAGCGCGCCGCGCCAGCCCGTGGCGGCCGACGCCGGGTGCGGCTCCGGCGGCGGCACGCGCAGCGCGGCGAAGCAGGCGACGGCCACCACCGAACAGAGCGCCTGCGCCAGGTAGACGCTCTCGCTGCCGAAGGCCGCGAGCAGGCCGCCGGCGATCGCCGGGCCGCCGACGGTGGCGAATTCGCGCCCGGTGCCCGACCACGAGACGGCGTTGGTGAGCGCCTTGGCCGGCACTGTCTGCGGCAGCAGTGCCTGATTGGCGGGCCACTGGAACGCGCGCGCCGTGGCGGTGAGGAACAGCGCGCCGTAAATCGTCCACACACCGCGGTACGCGCCCGCCGCGGCCAGCCCGAAGCCCACGAGCGCCACGAGGGCCTGCATGGCGACGGTCGTCAGGCGCCGATCGTGCCGGTCGGCCACCGTGCCCGCCGAGAACGTGAACAGGAAGACTGGGATGATCTGCGCGAGCCCGACGTTGCCGAGGACCACCGGCGACTTCGTCGTCAGGTACAGGTCCCAGCCGACGACGACGCCGAGCATCTGCGTGGCCACCATCGAGAGCGTGGTGCCGGCCAGGAGGTAGCGGTAGTTGCGGGATTCGAACGCGGCGTAAGCGGACACGGACGCCGTCTATGTTACTCGGCCGGCCGGCGGACGCTCACGCTACGATCGCCGTCAGCCATGGACAGCACGCCTCCACCCACCCGACGCGCCACCTTCGTGGCGTGGGCCCTCGCCGTCCTGCTGCTGGCGGTCGTCGTCGGGGTCATCCTGCGGCTCGGCGAACTGGAGGAGCTGGTGCGCCTGCTGCGCGGGCTGCGGGCCGAATGGCTGCTCGCGGGCATGGCGCTGCAGGCCGGTACCTACGTCTGCGCCGCGGGCGTCTGGCAGCTGGCGCTCGCCGCGCAGGGGCAGCGCTTCCCGGTCCGGGCACTCGTGCCGGTGGCGCTGGCCATGCTCTTCACGAATCAGGCGTTTCCCAGTGCCGGGCTCGCCGGCAGCGTGGTCGTCGTGCGGGCGCTCGGCCGGCGCCGCGTGCCAGGGCCGATCGCGATGGGGGCGTTGCTCGTCGGGCTGACGACGCAGTACCACGCCTCCCTGGTGGGGTCGCCGTCGCGCTGCCCGTCCTGCGCGCGCGCCACGAGGTGGACCTGCGCATCCTCGCCGCGGCCGGGACGGCCGGGCTGGCCGCCGTCGGCGTGCCGGCGCTCGTGTTGTGGCTCTGGCGAACCCGGGCCACGACGCTGCTGCCCTGGGCGGTCCGCGCCGGGCGATTCGCGTCCCTGCAGGGTCTGATGGCGTCGACCCCGACCGACCTGCTGCGCGACACGCGGCTGTGGTTCCGGGCCGTGACCGTGCAGGTCGTCGAAATCGGCCTGGACGCTGCGACGCTGCACGTGATGCTGCTGGCCCTGGGCGTGCGGGTGCCGCTCACGGCCACTTTCGCGAGCTACGTGATGGCGTCGGCGGTCGCGCGGGTCGTGCCGGTGCCACTTGGGCTCGGCTCCTTCGAGGCGGCGATGGTCGGGATGCTGCGGGCGGTCGGCGTGCCTCTCGAGGCGGGCCTCGCGGCCACGCTGTTGCTGCGCGGCCTGACGATGTGGCTCCCGATGCTGCCTGGCCTGTGGTTCGCGCGGCGCGAACTCCGTGCGGGGCCCGCGGGCCTCGACGACGACGCGCCGTCGTCCGGCGTGTCGTCGCGCGCCCTGCGAGCTACTTCACGCCGACGGCCGTGACCACGCCCTGCGCGGCGGCCTCGACGAGCGGCGTCAGCAGGTCCTCGCCGTCGGCCCTGGCCTTGCGCTTCTCGACGCGCGGCCCGACGACGGCGCCCGCGCTGGCGACCGGGGCCAGCCGGTAGCTGAGGGTCATCTCGTCCTTGGCCCGCGTCGAGAACGCGACGTCGGCGGCGCCCTGTGCGGCGGCTGCCGTGGCGCCGCGCGCCATCGCCGCGCCGACGTTGCCGCCCGGCAGCGCCCACGCGGCGCTGCCCGCCGCCTGGCCCACGATGCGGCCCAGCAGGCGGTTGCCCTGCGTCCGCTTGCGTGACACCTCCGCCATGAGAATGCGGTCGCAGCGCTTGTCGCGCGCTTCCTGCAGCGCCAGCGCGGGCAGGCGCGCCTCGATCGCGAGCGGCCGGATCGACGGACCGGTCAGGTAGCTGGCGAACAGGCCCTGCACGGTCTGTGCGACCCGCACCGGATCCCCCTGGATCCCCTGGACGGCCGGCATGACGACGGCGATGCAGACGGGCGCGGACGCGGCGGGAGCATCTGACGGCGCCGGAATCTGCGCGGCCAGGGCCGAGGCGGTGAGTGCGGTCAGGCCGGCCGCGAGGATCCAGTGTCGGGCCATGAGTGCCTCCCTGAGCCCCGATCATACGGCGGCCGCCCGGGCCGCGCCAAAGGGTAGAATCCGGGCCGTCTCCGGGGCTGGAAGGGAATGCGATGAGGGCGCTTGTCGTGGCCGGTCTGGGGCTGATGGGCGCGGCCGGTGCGGCGTGGGGGTCGGCCGGTGTGGTGCGGGCCCAGGGCGTCGACGCCGCGGCCGTGGCGGACCGTTTCCTTCCGGCAGAGCGTGTGCCGGTGGCCGCCGGAGAGAGCCGTCAGTCCTGCAGCGCCGTGCTCGAGGAGGCGGCTGGCGAACCGGCGGTCGTGCTGGCCGCCTACACCTCGCGCGCGGCAGGCGCGGTGCGCGTGCTGCGGCGCGTGGCCGACGGCACCTGGAGTGTGGTGTTCGACAGTCCGACGGCGTGGCAGATGCCAGGCACGAGCTGCCGCGTCCGTCTGCAGGACCTCGATTTCGACGGCCGGCCCGAGGTGTTCGTGTACGTCGCCGCGGTGCGGGCCAACACCGGCTGGGTCTTCCGGTGGGATGGGGCGGCCCTCACGTCGATCACGCCTGCAGACGCGTCCGGTGACCGCGTGACCTCACGCCTGCTCGATCCTACGGTCTACGACCTCACGCACGCGGGTCCGCTCCAGGTCATTGCCGCGCGCCGCGTCGAGAACCTGCCGCCGGGCGCGCGGTCCGCCAATCCCGCGTACGTGTACCGCGTCGACGCCGCAGGGCTGCGCGCGGACCGTGCCATCCTGGCCGTGATGGGTTTCCGCGCCGACGTCGACCCGCGCAGCAACGTCCGCGCGTTCCGGCTGATGGTCGACTCGACCGGCCCCTATCGTCTCCGGGTCGTCAACGGCGAGCGTGGCGGACGCAACCGCGTGACCGGCGCCACCGTCACGGTCAACGACGTGGTCGTCCTCGAACCGCGGGACCTGACCGCGGGTACCGAGTTCGCCACGGTGACGCTGCCCAACCTCGAGACGCAGAACCGCGTGACCGCGGTCGTGAGCGGTGCGCCCGAGTCGCGGGTGCTGCTGGTGTTCGAGGACGCCACGCGGCGGTAGCACCGGACCGCGCGGTCAGCGCTGGTCGAAGTTCCAGAGACCCAGCAGCCAGCGCACGTAGCGGAACGGCGCCAGCAGGTTGTCGGCTACCGACACCGACGCCTGGTTCGCCCGCAGCAGCAGGATCGTGGCGTCGTCGTCGAAGAGGTTCGTGGGCGCGAGCGCCAGGAGCTGCGCCACGAGCGCGGGGATCATCTGGTCCGGCGCCAGGCCCTCCAGGGCCGACACCATTCGGTAGATGCCCTCGCGCCCCAGGGGCTCGCCGTCGGGGCCGAGGCACTCGTCGAGGCCGTCCGTGAAGCAGAACAGCAGGTCGCCCGGCTGCATCCGGATGGCCTGCTCGGTGTAGTCGGCGTGCGCGAACATGCCCAGCGGCACGTTGGTCGGCGCGGCGTCCGAGGCTGGTCCGTCGACCGGGCGCCACTGACGGTCGCGCGCGCTGAAGAACAGCGGCGGCGGGTGTCCGGCGTTGGTCAGCGACAGGCGCCCGGTCGGCCGAAAGTAGGTGCCGATGAGGCCTGTGGCGAACGTCGTGGGATCACCGGCGGCGGCGAACTCGCGATTGATTTCGCGCACGAGCGTCTGTTGGCTGACGTGGTTGATGTGGGCCTGGAGCAGCGTGCGCAGCGTCCGGGCGAGGCCCGCCACGCCCTCGCCGTGGCCGCGAACGTCGGCGAGTACGAGGCGGGTGATGCGCCCGGACGAGCACGACGACAGGTAATAGAGGTCGCCCCCGGACGCGTGGTCCCGGTACGGCTTGCTGTACAGCCAGACGTCGAGCCCCGCCGTCGACAGCGCCTCGTTGGCCGCGCTGGTGCCGCCCCACACCTGCATGCACTGCATGCGCGAGGCGTGCGGGGACTCGGGCGAAACGGGTGCGACGGGCGCGGCAGGCCGCGCGGCGGTCTCGGACATGGCGACGCGTTGACCGCGGCCGGAGGACGCGCGGACGGCGACACTATATCGCGCCGAATGCGGCAGGCTGTGCGAAGGACGGGCCCTGCATCCTGGAGCCCCCTGATTGCCGCCCGGTGGCCGTTCCAGTAGAGTCCGGTTCCATGCAGACAACCACGCTGGCGGCGGGACGTCGGGTAGGGATGGCGCTGATGGCGGTGCTCGCCGTCGCGCGGGTGCCGGACGCGTTCGCGCAGGGCGGTCCCGCGGCTGCCTCGACCATCCGGTCGAGCGGGCAGGGCGCCACGCTCCTCATCGACGACGGGGCCCGGCAGGCGTCCCTCTCCGTCACCCAGTACGAACCGGAGGGCACCGTGTGGCTGTCGTTCAGCTCGCGGGAGCCGCACCCGGTGGATCCGAACCTGTCGATCTACACGGCGGGAGACGGCGAGATTCCCGCCGCGTCGTTCCGCATGGACGGGGCGACTGCCCTGCTGTCGCTGACGACCCCCGATACGCTGCCGGTGTCCTCCTGCGTGGCCGACGACACCACCGGGGACGTGGCGTGCGAGACGGGCGGCCCGGTCCACTTCGACCTGACGTGGCGGACGGACGGATACCGGACCGAGCGCGGGCGGGCATCCGGCGTCGACACGGTCGACACGCTGCTGACCCGGGTCCGCTCGCAGTATGGTTTCGACAGCGCCGTGGTGTCTGGCGCCTGGGACGGCCGGACCGTGTCGGACGCGGCCGGCTGGCTGTCGACCTACGACAGCGCCCTGCTGTTCCGGACCGCGCCGTCGCTGGCGAGCATGATGGCGGCGCTGCCCGGCCTGCGCGCGCCGTCGGGCACGGGCTGGACCGCGGCACGCGCGTTTGCCCAGGGCGCGCACGACACGACCCGCGACGTCTTCGTGAACCTGGTGGGCGACTCGCTGCAAGGATACGTGTCGGTCGTGCAGGACGAGCGCGCGCCGCTGCTGACGTTCGGCTATGCGTACCCGGATCCGGCGGACCCGTCGGCCGTCGTCGTGTATCTGGGCCAGGGCCGCATTCCGGACGGCGCCTTCTCTCTGTCGGCGGCCTCGGCCCGGCTGGTGTTGTCGACCGGGCCGTCGGTGCCCGTGTTGCGCTGCGTGATTACCGGCACGGTGGGGACCCCGGGCAGCGTCACCTGCGGGCCTGCCCCGAATCCCGTGACCTTCGACCTGACCTGGCGGGCGGACGGGTATGCGACCAGGCACGAGACCTCGTCGTTTCGCGTCGACGAGGGCACGAGCCTCACCACGGGGCATCACAGCTGAGCGTGTCGAGCGCGGGCGTGACGGGCGTGTGGACGGACGAGGTGGCGCACGTCGGCGCGAACATGCCCGGCGAACTGCGCCAGGGCCAGATGGGCGAGGTGACGCGCGCCCGCTGACGGCTACGCGATCTCCCCACCGGAACGGTGTTGGGTCGCCGGCCGCGCGCGTGGCTACGCGGCGGGTGGCAGCGGCGGCGCCGCGTCGTCGTGCAGGTCCTCGAACAGCTCGTACATGCGGTCGGTCGCGCGCCTGGCTGCGTCGAGCGAACTGAACACCTGCATCACCGACGACTCGTCGTCACGGATGACCAGCAGCCATCCGCGCTCGGTGTGGGCGATGCTGCACCGGGGGCCGGAGCCCTCGTCGTGGGGCGGAAGCGTGGCAGTGGCGTTACCCATGACGCCGTGACTGGTTCAAAGGGCGTGCCCGCACGGCATGGCCTGCCGCTGCACGTGTCCGCGCGCCGGCGGCGGACGGTCCCGTGACGGTCCTGCGTACCCGGTCGCCGTCCTGTCGTCAGTGGCCGGCCTCGCGGCGCGGGTGCGGGCCCAGGGAAACGTGGCCGCGCCCGGCGGCGTATCATGTTCCGCCACACGTCCAATCCCAGGGAGCCTGCATGACCAAGAGAACCACGCGGTTCGCGCTGGCCACGGCGACGCTGATGCTCGCAGCCGCCACGGTGCACGCGCAAATCGGCGGACAGTTTCCGGGCGGCGGCCGCGGCGGGCGGGCCGGAGGGCCGGCGCCGCAAGCCAACCTGCCCGCCGCGGCCGCCGCCCGGAAACTG
>CAWULT010000149.1:0-9917 GCA_963923455.1 uncultured bacterium | reverse complement strand
CGGGACATCGTATCCACCTTTCGGAAGATGTCCACGAAATCGGGTCAAGCCCAGTAGATGGTGTGCGTAGACAGTGGCGCTGCACAGTGCCGCGGCACGGCCCACGGCAGGAAGGAAGAATGTCAGGTGTTTCATCGGGAAGGCTTCAGACGGTTGCACGTTCGAATCGTGCGGGCCGCACCAAGACCCGCGGGACTACTCCTGCCATCCCGGAGGTGGTTCACTGAGACCCACGTAGCGCTCCTTGTACAGCCACTGCCCTTTCACCTTGACCCATGTGGCGAATTCCTTGCCCTGCACCGTCATCCTCACCGGATCGCCCTTCTTCTCGGGCCGGTATTCGGTGTAGATGACCTGCGAGGTCGCCCTATCGCCATGCACGACGATCAGCGCGTTGTCGACCGTCATGTTGAAGGGGATTCTCTCGCGAGGCGCCGCGGGTACCGCGCCGGCCGCTGGCGCCGGTCGGGCGCCGCCACCGTACGCCGATAGGATGGCTTCCTTGCCTTCGAAACGGCGGGGGCCGAGAATCAGCGCGCCGTCTTCGGCGTAGAAGCTGGATTCAGGGATCTTCGTTTCCCTTCCGAAGTTGTAGTAGTAGCGGGTGATCTGGTCCAGGATCAACTGCCGGTCGATCAGCGACTGCACAGTCATCGTCTGTTCCGCACTCGCTGGCGTACCCGTCATCAGGATGCAGCACAGCCCCGCTGCCGCCGCCCAGGCTCCCAACCGACGAATCGAAATCGCAGTCATGGTCATCGTCCAGATTCCTCGCTGATATAGGCGTTCTGATAGTCGGACACGAGCACAACACCCGGCGACTCGCAGTATATAGACCAGCGTCCGCTTAGAAGCAAACCCTCGCCCGGTGCGCCGCCGAGGTGATCTGAACCGGTTACGGCTGTTCCGAAAGCGGCCGCGGTCCGTAGGCCGGCACGCGGCGCCCCGATTCCAGGGCGCCCAGGTCCGGCGCTCCACCCGCGAAGCCGTCGGTGACGCCGGGCAGCACCGTGCCCGCATCGATGGCGCTGGCCGCGCCGGCCAGCGTGAAGTCGAAGTCATCCGGCTGATACAGCCGAGTGGGGTCGCCCTTTGCCGGCGGGCCAGCCTTGCGAAAGATCGACCAGTCGACCATTCGGCTATGGCGATCCTGGCCGGTGCGGTCGGCGTAGGCCTTCAAGTTGGCGAACGTCTGGATCGGTCGCGGCGCCCGGGCGTCGTAGCTGGCTACGGCGTCAGCGGGCGCCGCCCAGGCGAACGGCGACGACGCCGCGTCAGCCGGCGCCGAGAATCCGTTGTAGTCAGAGGTCGACCACGGCGTGAACGTCTCAATCGAAAAGACCTCGGGCCACGCCCCTTGCGCCAGCACGAGATTGTTGCGGAAGTGAAGATTCGACGCCGGGCCCATCTGATGGACTTCGGACAGGAACGTATTGTTGTAGACGAGTACGCCGGCTGCATTCGCGGTGATCTTGAGGGCGCCGCCCTCCGGCGCGTTGTAGACGACGTTGCGGATGAAATAGGTCGGGCCGCCCAGGGTGGGCTGCGACGAGAGCGCGCGATGCGCCATGTTGAAGCATCGATTCTCGATGACGCGGAAGTTGTGCGCGCTGCCGTCCGCTTCGATGCAGTTGTCGTCGACGTTGCGGATATCGTTGCCGACGACATCCACCGACACCGGCATGACCGGCTTGTCGGGCCAGCCGTCGGGATCGCCGTATGTCGCGTGATCGATGCCGTCGTGAAAGTTCTCGACACGGTTGTGGGCGATCACGTGACCGGACCCGAACACCTTGACACCGTACTCGGAGAGCAGCGGCTGCGGAAACCCAGGCAGGTTCTGCCAGGTGCGTCCAATCCAGCCCATGAGCCGCGTGGCATCGTTGCGCCCGATGAACACGTTGTCGGCGATGTAGAAGTCGCGCGCACCGCCCCAGTCCGTATACACCCCGCGTCCGACGTTCTCGATGCGGGAGTTCTTCAGCGTGAATCCAACGGCCCCGAGGATGCGCTTGCGGCCGAGAAGAAACGCCACGTCGGTGTTGCGCACGACGATTCCTTCAATGTAGTGGTAGTCCGCCGCGGTCATATCGAACAACACCGCGTTGCCGCCGCCGTCGAAGATGACGTCGCCGTCTCCCGCGCTCTTGATGACGATGGGCTTGTCAACGGTGCCATCGGCGGTGAGATAGAACGTGCCGTCGAACAGCGTGGAGTTTGGCCCTCCGTAACGGCGCCGATCCTCTCGATAGGTTCCAGCATGGACCAGGATGACGTCGCCTGGCCTCACACGCGGCTGAAATGAATTGACGAAGTCGGCGCCATTCGCACCGGTGTGATACGCCGCCATCAGAGACGGGAAGTTCGGCTCCAGCTTCGGGCCGGTGTACTCGCGCGGATACACGTGGTACACCGCGCCACCGGTCGCGGGTTTCGGAATCGGCCTCGTCCGGGCCGTGACCGTGCGCTCGACCGCCGGGCTCCCCGCCGGCGCGTCCGGGTCGGTCAGCCGCAGCCGGATGTCATACGACGTGCCCGGGTCGAGGCCGAACACGCTGCCGGCGAACATGTTTGGCGCGACGTAGTGAAAGGAGGCGCCCTGCTGCACGGCTTCGCCCTGCAGCCGGAGCAGCGGGAGGCCGTCGCGCCACGCCGTCTCGCCGCTCCGGCGCCAGGCCAGCGCCACCGACGCGTTGCGGTTCTCGTCGCCTTCAAGGCGCCACTCGACGCCGAGGGCGCCCGTCGTCGGCGGCTCGACCGCAACGGCGCCAGGTTGCGCCACGAGGCCCTGAGACTGCGCGAATAGCCCGTTGGCCATGGCGGCCGTCAAGAGGCAGAGGGCAGTTGCGAAAGATCGCATGCGTGGATGACTCCAGGAGACCAGATTCTCGAACAACCGGTGCCGATATCCTAGTCGGCCTGTCGCGGCGGACGCGAGCGGCGCATCCGCGACTCGTTGCATAATGCGCAGTCGTCGTGGCGACCTCGCCGAAAGGGGTGATATGAGAGCTCTGAGACTGAAGAGCGTGTGCCGCGTGCTCGCCGTGGCGGCATGCGCGCAGATGGCCGCCATTGCTCCGCACGCAGTTGCCGCACAAGCGCCTCCTGCCGCGCCGGGCGCCGCCGCACCGGGGCCAGGCCGAGGGCGGGGGCCGCAGCCGGTCGACCCGCGGGTGCAGATTCGCATGCACCGCTTCGCCGAGACCAATCAGGACATCCCGTACTCGCTGTTCGTCTCGTCCAAGGTGAAGAAGAACAAGAAGGCGCCGCTGATCGTCACGCTGCACGGGATCGGTGGTACGCACACGACGATGATGCGGCCGAACGCGATCGATCTCGCAGAGGCGGGCGGGTACATCCTGCTCGCGCCGATGGGGTACAACCCGCGCGGGTGGTATGGCGCGCCTCCGCCGGCAGGGCGCCGCGGTGCGCCGCCGGCTCCGCCCGCGGACTCAGGTCGTGGCGCCATCGGCGAAGGACGGTCAGAGGCCGCTGCCGCAGCACCGCCTGGAGGACGCCGCGGGTTGCCTCCGGGGCTCTTGAGCGACCCGAACGATCCGCCGAACCTGCGCGAGCTCAGCGAGCGGGAAACGCTCGAAGTCGTCGACCTGATTCGCAAGGAATACAAGATCGACGACGATCGGACCTACTTGATGGGTCACTCGATGGGTGGAGCGGGCACCTTGTACCTGGCGATCAAGTACCCGCAGAGGTGGGCTGCCGTCGCCGCGCTCGCCCCCGCCGCCTTCGCGGTCGATCGGGAAGGCCTGGGCAAGATCCCGAAAATGCCGATCATGCTGGTGCATGGCGACATGGACACGGTTGTGCCGGTGACCGTTGGACGTGCGTGGGCCGAGGCGATGAAGTCGATCCCGATGAAGGACTCCCAGTACATCGAGGTGCCCGGCGGTGATCACGGCACGGTGATCGAGTCCCACCAGGCCCAGGTCTACGGCTTTTTCGCACGGCAACGGCGCAGATCCTGGTGACTACGGCAATCTCCCGTTGTCCTGTGCCCAGTTCATCGGCGGCGGTCCCCAATCCTGAGCGATCGGAGGCAGTTTGAACAGCCGGCGCGCATTGCCCCCCAGCACCAGCTTCTTCTGTTCGAACGTCAGACGATCGGAATACAGCAGATAGTTGAGGTTCTGGCTGTAGCTGATGCCGCGGCGCCGCGGCCGTTCGCCTTTGGGCAAGTTGGCGGTGCGCAGCCGCGTGTAGTCGCTCGCCCACATGACCCGTTCGAACCCGAACGCGGCGAACAGACGGTTCAGATTCGGCCACACATCCGCATACGGATAGTTCTGCTGCGACAGCAGCGGTGCACCGCACAGCTTCACATAGACGTTGGGGTATTTCGCCAGCTTCAGCAGATCCTCGAAGGGCCCCCAGCTCATCGCCTCGGGCGGCGAGACAGGACTTTGCGCGACGCCGAGGTGGTCGATGATCAGGGTGAGTTTCGGAAATTTTTCGGCCACAGCCGCCATTCGAGCGCCGGCGCCGTGGGTCGAGTTGAACATGGGCAGCCCGGCTGCCTCCGCGGCAGCATAGAGCGGGTCGAAGGCGCCCTTCTCGAAGTCGGGGCGAATCGTCGCGGTCGCGGCGTTGCTCACCAGGGCGCGGCCGGCAACCATGGCCGGATGGGCGCGGATGCGGCGGACTTCGGACGCGATATCGGGGTGCGCGAGGTTGAAGGTGTTCACGCCAGGGAAACGCCCTGGGTAACGCTTGTGCGCAAGATCGATGAACTTCTCGTTCGTGACCGACAGCGCGATGTCGACGCCGCTCGCATCCATCGCTTCGCGGGCCAGTTCAACCTGCCACAGGCTGATGTCGTCCTTGATGCTGTCATCGATCCGTCGGCCCAACGTCGGCTCGTGAATCTGCGCGTCCACGATTTCGAGGGATTCCAGACTAGCGCCACCGCCACTGACAGCGCCCGCGACAGGGACGCGTCCAGCGGATTGAGCCGCGGCTTTCGCCTCGAGCGGCCGGACGAAGCGCGCCAGCAGCGCCAGTGCCGGGATTGCGACCACGGAGCGTCTCGAAATGCCACCCATCATCCGTCTCCATTCTGCCTGTCCGTCGCGCAGCCGTGCGACGCCGTGTTTCGGTAAGGCCGACCCTGAAACCAGAAACGCATCTACGCGACGGCAAAAGTAGCAGAATCGAGCTCGCTTGGCCATTAGCGACGCTCGACCACTGTTCGCAACGCCCCGACGGAGACTCCGCACTCTCCGAATCCTGGCAGTCGTGAGCGCGTGAACCCGCGGCACCGGCCGTTTCCGGTCATGCACGCGGACCGGATCTTCGGTGGTCAACGAGATGCGACGCGCAGCCGCGCCGTCGCGCAGAACGAGAACGCCCAGTTCTCGTTCGACACCGTCCTCGACCACCGGAAGCACGCCAGGGCCGTCGTGCGCACCGCGGTGGCAGCAACTGTCCCGGACCGGGCTCACCCTCCTGGGCGCAGATCATCGAGGTGAAGCGGAAGCCGCTACACGACGACCGACACCGCGCCGAAGGCGCCGTCCGAGCGGAGTGAGGACCAGGAGAATATGAGCCAAATCCGGAGGGAACCGAGTGGATTTGGCTCCTCGGGCTGGATTCGAACCAGCAACCCTCCGGTTAACAGCCGGATGCTCTGCCGTTGAGCTACCGAGGAACGAGGCGTGCGGTTGCGGCCGCTGGCGGGGTCCGCCGGCGGCCAGGCAACCTGAAGATCCTAGCAGATTCGAGGCTTACTTGGGAGCCTCGAGCTTGATCTGAGAGAGCACTTCCATCTTGCCCTCGAGGGCGGCGCTGCCGGCGGGCGATTTGCCGACGCTCAGCATGTAAGCCACGATGTCGGCCGCCTGCTCGGGCGACAGGCTCCCGGGGGCCGTGGCGGGCATCGACGTCTGCGTCTTCTCGAACAGGTCGCCGACGGTCTTGCCCTGCCAGTTGGCCAGGAAGTCCTTGCCGGCCAGCGCCGGCATCGGGCCGGTGCCTTCCAGGTTGTCGCCATGGCAGGCGGCGCACTGCTCCTTGTAGAGCGCATCGCCGCGCTTGGCCTGCTCCTCAGAGAACACCGCGTCGTTGGTCGACTTGGTCGCCTGAGCGCCCACGATCGCGGTGACCGCGAACAGCGCGCCGGCACACAGCACGAATGTCATCTTCTTCATGGTTCCGATTTTCTCACGCTTCAGGTTACTTCTTGCGCCGACCGACTCGGCCCTTCTCGCCGCCCGTCCATCCCAGCTGGACGCCGGCTCCTACGAGAGATAGCACGACCCAGGCCACGGGCACCCACTTCTGATCCGGGGCCGGATCCAGCGGATACATCACCCAGACCTGTCCACTGGCGGTGGCAGCCATCGCCGCGCGGTTGCCGATGGCCGCCATGGTTCCGACGATGACCGTCCAGGCCCCACCGAAGGCGGTGCCGACGATCAGGAAGTAGCGCTCCAGGTACGTGGACCCGACGGCGCCGGCGATGGCGCACAGCACCACGGCCAGCACGGTCGGCTCCTTGCCCGACAGGGAGAACGCCAGGCTCGCGGCCACGGCGCCCAACCCGGCGCCCACCAGGGCCACGCCGACGAAGTAGGCCGCGATGAGCAGCCCGGCGCCGACGAGGCCGCCGACGGCGGCCGCAATCAACATCGGCGTGGTACTGCTCGGCCCCATGACGGAGCTGGCGGCGAAGGCGCCGAGGAAGAAGCCGAACAGGGCCAGGACGATCCGGAACAGGCGATAGCCGAAGAAGCACGCCACCACCCCGCTCAGGACGAGGACGATCGCGGCCGGCAGCTGGTAGGTGGCGGGCAGCATGCGCTCAGATGTCCCGGCGGTTCTCCATGGCCCGCGTCATCGTCACCTCGTCCGCGTACTCGAGGTCCGAGCCCACGGGAATGCCCATCGCGATCCGGCTCACGCGGACGCCGAGCGGCTTGAGCAGGCGCGCCAAGTAGAGCGCGGTGGCCTCCCCTTCCACCGTGGGATTGGTGGCCAGGATGACCTCCTCCACCGCGCCCGCACCCACACGCGCCAGCAGGCCCTTGATCTTCAGGTCGTCCGGGCCCACGCCGTGCAGCGGCGACAGGGTCCCCATCAACACGTGGTAGGTGCCCTTGAACTCGCGCGTCTTCTCGACGACGGCGACGTTCTGGGGCTCCTCCACCACGCAGATCACGCGCTGGTCGCGCCCGGGGCCGCTGCAGAGCGGGCACGGGTCGGTGTCGGTGATGTTGTTGCACACCGAGCAGTAGGTCACCAGTTCCTTGACGTCGCGGATGGCCTCGCACAGGCGGTCCGCGTCCTCGCGCGGCGTGCGCAGGATGTGGAAGGCCAGCCGCTGGGCGCTCTTGGCACCGATGCCGGGCAGCTTCTGCAGCCGCTCGACGAGCCGGGTCAGGGGTTCGGGAAGCATGGAAGAGGCGGAGGAACGCGGCTCAGAACAGACCGGGAATCTTCAGGCCGCCCATCATGCCCGACATCGACTGCTTGAGCTGCTCGTCGACCTTGCGGCTGGCGTCGTTGGCGGCGGCCACGATCAGGTCCTGCAGCATCTCGACGTCGTCCTTCGAGACGGCGTCGGGCTCGAGGCGGACGGCGATCACCTGCTTCGAGCCGTTGACCACCACCTTCACCATGCCGCCGCCGGCCTGCCCCTCGACCCGCATCTCGGCCATCTGCTTCTGCAGGCGCTCCTGCATCTGCATGGCCTGCTGCATCATCGCCTGCACGTTCATCGACGGCTCCCTCGGGTCACAGCTCCTCGACGTTCCGGATCTCGCCGGGGAACACGTCGAGCACGGCCTGGACGGCGGGCTGCGCCATCGCCTCGGCCTTCAGGTCACGCTTGTCGCCAGGCGCTGGAACCTCTGCCGCGGCCGCGGGGGCAGCCGCGGCGGTGGCCGCCGACTGCACCGCCAGGACGGGCACCTTGCGCCCGGCCAGGCGCTCGGCGGCGGCCTCGAGCCACGGACGCGTGGTCTCGAACTGGTCGCGTAGCGCCTTGTGGGTGGCCAGGAAGCTGAACGTCACCTTGCCGTCGGCCACCTCAATCGACTGCGCCTGCGCCACGACGGTGTTGTAGAAGAACGACTTGCCGGCGCGGATCTCACCGAGCAGCGCGTCCTTGAGCGCGGCGTCCGGCACGCGGCCCCCCGACGCCGCCGCGGCAGGCGCACCGGGCGCGGCCCCCGCGGATGAGGCCGCGGGCGTGCCGGGAGCGGACGACGCAGCAGGCGTTGCCGGCTGAACCGGGCGCACTGGTGTCGCGGGGCGCCCGGGGCTGGCCGCGGGCGTCGTCGCGGGCCGGGCCGGCGCGCTCACGACGGGACGCGTGGCGCGCTCGGGCGCGCGCGGCGCGGCGACCGCGGGGCGCGCGGCCGGCGCCGACAGGCGCGTCCCACCACCGCCGCCCAGCTGCTCCAGCAGGTCGACCAGCGGCACCATCTTCCGCACGTGCATCCACTTCAGCATCGCCATCTCGAAGTGATGCCGCGGGTTGGACGCGTTGCGGATGTCGAACTCGGCCTTCGCTAGCAGGTCGAACGCGCGCATCAGGTCTTCGCGCGAACACCGCCCCGACAGGGCCTTCAGGCGTTCGAGCTCGCCTTCGGCCAGCTCGCCGTCGCCCGCCCGCGACGGGTCCACCGACAGCACCATCACGTCGCGGACGACGCGGGTCAGTTCGCGGCACACGAGCTTCAGGTCCTGCCCCGATTCGACGGCGCGGTCGGCCAGCGCGAACACGCGCGCGCCGTCCTCGTCGAGCACGCCCTCGATCAGGTCGAACAGCAGGTCGCGCCCCACCAGGCCGAGCACCGTCTGCACGTCGTCCACGGTGATCGTGCTGCCCGCGAACGACAGCACCTGGTCGAGCGCGCTCTGGGCGTCGCGCATGCTGCCCTCGGCCGAGCGCGCCACCAGCGCCAGTGCCGACGCGGGCACCGTGATGCCTTCGGCGTCGGCAATCTTGCGGAGCTGGTCGGTGATGGCCTTGGTCGGGATGTTCTTGAACTCGAACACCTGCGAGCGCGACAGGATGGTGTCCGGGATCTTGTGCAGCTCGGTCGTGGCCATCATGAAGACGACGTGAGCCGGCGGCTCCTCGATGGACTTCAGCAGCGCGTTGAACGACGCGGTGGAGAGCTGGTGCACCTCGTCGATGATGAACACCTTGTAGCGGTTGCGCACCGGCGCGATCGACAGGCCCGCGATCACCACCTCGCGGATGTTGTCGATGCCGGTGTGGCTGGCCGCGTCGATTTCCAGCACGTCGATGTCCCGCCCCTGCGCCGTCTCGACGCAGGCGTCGCACTCGCCGCACGGGTCGGGCGTCGGCCCCTTCTCGCAGTTGAGCGCCCGGGCCAGGATGCGCGCGGTGGTCGTCTTGCCGCAGCCGCGCGACCCGGCGAAGACGAACGAGTGCGCGATGCGCCCGCTGGCGATGGCGTTGCGCAGCGTCCGCGTGACCGCCTGCTGCCCGACGACGTCGTCGAACCGCTGGGGACGCCATTTGCGGGCGAGGACCTGATAGGACATCGGGGTGGACTGGGTGACGGTGCCGATGCGGGGTGCGCCCCACCGCAGCCCGGCACACCTGCACACACGCCAGGATCTGCTTAGCGCTGCTGCCTTCCGGCCCTGACGCGGTTCGCAGACTGGAGTTGCCCAGGGGCCGGGCCGCGGTGCGGCGCACCCACTGCCGGGTTCGACGCACCCGGCAACAAGTCAGTCTACTGCGCCGGCACACCGCAGGCAATGGGCCATGCTCCACTCAGCGGGTTCGACCAGCCCGCCGGGCCAGCGGCGCGCCGCGGACGGGCCGCGACGCCCGGCCGGGCGGCCCGACGGCGGCGGCCTGAGCCGACTGCGCGAGCGCCCCAGCCGCCGCCGCCCGCAGCAGCCGCCGGAACGTCGGGCAC
>CAWULT010000148.1:0-9952 GCA_963923455.1 uncultured bacterium | reverse complement strand
GTCGGCAGCGTCAGATGTGTATAAGAGACAGGCAGTACGGCCAGGCGCTCGACTATCCCGCCATTCAGGTCAATGTGGACCGGCAGCGGGCCGGCCAGCTGGGCGTGACCGTGGAACAGGTCGGCCGCTCGTTCGCGGCGGCCACCTCGTCGAGCCGCTTCGTCGCGCCCAGCTACTGGGCCGACCCGCGAACCGGCATCGCCTTCCAGGTGCAGGTCCAGGTGCCGCAACCGAGGATGACGACGCTCGAGGACTTGCGCGTCGTCCCGGTCACCGGCAGCCGCGATGCCGCGCCGCTCCTCGGGGATGTGGCCCGCATCGACAACGCCACCATCGTCGGCGAGTACGACCGCGTCAACGGCCAGCGGATGGTGACGCTGACGGCCAACACCGCCGGCGAGGACTTCGGCCGCGTGCTGACCCGTGTGCAGCAGGCCATCGCCCGCGCGGGCGATCCGCCACGCGGCACCACGGTCACGGTGCGCGGCCAGATCGCGGCGATGGGAGAGACGTTCACCAACATCGCCACCGGGCTCGCCGTGGCGATCCTCGTGATCGTGCTGCTGCTCGCCGCCAACTTCCAGTCGCTTGGGCTGGCCGCGGTGGTGCTGTCGACGGTGCCGGCGGTGCTGGCGGGCGTCGTCGTGACGCTGTTGGGCACGGGCACGACGCTCAACGTGCAGTCGTTCATGGGGGCCGTCATGGCGATCGGCGTCGCGGTGGCCAACGCGATCCTGCTCGTCACCGTGGCCGAACAGCTCCGCACCGGCGGAACCGCGCCGGCCGACGCGGCCGTCGATGCGGCCCGCTCGCGGATGCGGCCGGTGCTGATGACGAGCGCCGCGATGATCGCGGGCATGGTCCCGATGGCCCTGGCCCTCGGCGAGGGGGCGGAGGCGACGGCCCCCCTCGGGCGCGCCGTGATCGGTGGGCTGGCCGCGGCCACGGTCGCGACGCTGCTGGTGCTGCCGTCCGTGTACGCGCTGCTGCGACGCACGGCACGGGCGGCGTCGCCGTCGCTCGACCCCGACGATCCGGACAGCGCGTACCGCGCACAGGTGGGATGACGATGACGAGGTTCGACGCACACGCGACCCGGACGGCCATGCGCGCCACGACCCGCACGCGCATCGTGCGCCGGCTCTCGGCCGTCGCCCTGCTGCTGCCCCTGGTGGCCGCCTGCGGCGGCGATCGCGCGCCGGCGACGCCGGCTGGATCCCCGGCAGCGGCGACACCGGCTGGCCCCGTGACCGTCGACGTGGCCGCCGTCGTCGAACAACCGCTCGACGTGCCCCTGTCGTTGCCGGGCGAGCTGGCGCCGTACCAGGCCGTGGCCGTCCACCCGCGCGTGACCGGCTTCGTCAAGGCCGTGGCCGTGGACCGCGGGTCGGTGGTGCGCGCGGGCGACCTGCTCGCGACGCTCGACGCGCCAGAGCTCGTGGCACAGCGCGCCGAGGCGCAGTCGAAGCTCCTGGCCGCCGAGGCCCAGCTCGCGGGCGTCCAGGCCAGAGCCGATGCGGACCGGGCGACCTACGACCGGCTGAAGGCCGCCTCGGCCACGCCCGGCGTCGTCGCCGGCAACGACGTCGTCGTCGCGGAAAAGGCCGCCGACGCGAGCCGCAGCCAGGTGGCGGCCGCACAGCAGCAGGTGGAGGCAGCGCGGCAGGCGGCGGCCGCATTGCGGGAGATGGAGGGCTATCTACGGGTGACGGCGCCGTTCTCGGGCGTGATCGTCGAGCGCAACGTCCACCCCGGCGCGCTGGTGGGCCCTGCCGGCGCGGCTGCCGCACCGCCAATGCTGAGGCTGGTCGATCAGCGCCGGCTTCGGCTCGTCGTACCGGTGCCCGAGGCCTACAGCGCGCAGGTGAAAGTGGGGCAGGCGATGCCGTTCGCAGTGGCCGCCTATCCCGGGCAGACGTGGACGGGCACGGTCGCGCGGATCGCGCACGCGGTGGACGTCACCACGCGCACCATGGCCGTCGAGCTCGACGTCGACAACGCCGCCGGGCGCCTCGCGCCGGGCGCGTTCTGCCAGGTGCGGTGGCCGGTGCACCGTGCCGCGCCGTCGTTGTTCGTCCCGAGCGCCAGCGTGGCCACGACGACCGATCGCACCTTCGTGATCCGGGTGCGGGACGGCAAGACCGAGTGGGTCGACGTGAAGGCGGGCCTGACGTCGGGCCCGCTCGTCGAGGTGTTCGGCGATCTGAAACCGGGCGATCAGGTCGCCGTTCGAGGCACCGACGAGTTGCACCCGGGCACGGCCGTGCAGCCGAGACGCCCGAAGCCGGCGTCGTAGACCCTGCGGCTGGCCTGGGCGCGCCCGCAGCGGACCGGGAGCATTCCGATCCGGCGGTACAATCACGGGATGCCCGTCACCCTCACCGCCCGCGAACGCGCGCACCTCAAGGCCCGTGCGCACGCGCTCGAACCCGTGCTGTTCGTCGGCCAGCACGGCGTCTCCGACAACGTCGTCGCAGAGGCCGAGCGGGCGCTGACGGCCCACGAGCTGATCAAGGTGAGGATCGACAGCAGCGACCGGGGCACGCGCGCCGCGCTGGCCGAGGCGCTGGCCGCGCGGACCGACGCCGCGTTCGTGCAGAGCGTGGGGAAGATCGTCGTGCTGTGGCGGCCGCGTCCGGACGCGGCATAGCGCGGCCTACCCGCCCGGTCCCACCTGGATCGTCGCCGTCGACCGCGCCCACCGCCCCTGTGCGTCCGTGACGGTGAGCTGCACCGTGTACCGCCCGTTCACCGCGAACGTCTTGCGCGGGGCCGGCGCCAGCGACGACGTGCCGTCGTCGAACGACCAGAAGTAGCGGCTCGCGCCGGTGACGGCCGCGTCGAACGTGACGGACAGCGGCGCCGCGCCCGCCGACGCGGACGCCGCCACACGCGCGATCGACGGACCGCCCGTTCCCTGCGACGGCTCCAGGAACCAGGGCGCGGTCGTCGCGTCGGTCATGAAGAACGCCATCAGCTCGTCCGACACCTTCGCACTGCCGGACTCGGAGGGATGGATGAGATCCCGGGGCACCAGATCGTCACAGGTCCAGGCGAACCCGTCCGACCGGGGCGCCTCGTTCGCCCACAGGTACGGCCCCCAGCGCAGCCAGACGTCGCGGGCGCCGACCGGCCCCGCGTTCGCCATCTGCGCCTCGATGACGCGCCGCACCGCGAACGCCGTTTCGTACGCCTGTGGCTCGGCCGGCCCCTGCCCCCCCGGCACGCCCGCGCGGGTACGGCTCGACAGCAGCACCATTCGCAGGTTCGGGAAGACGGCCTTGGCGATCCGCAGAATCTGCTGGATGTCGGCGGCCAGCGCATCGACCTCCTGCGGAAACGGCGTCGTCCGGATGTGCGTCTGCTTCAGCCACACCACCTGCACCTGAGTGGGCGAGAGATCCCCGCGGCCGACGGTGCGCAGCGCGAACTGCCAGGCCGGGCCGTTGCGATCGGTCCAGGCCGCGGCGTCCATTCCGGACAGGGCCCCGTTCAGAATCGTCAGGCGCCGGCTGACGGCGGGATTGCGGGCGGCGTCCTTGACGAACCGCCCGAACTCCATCGAGGTGTTCGACATGCCCACCGAGAGCAGGATCACCCGGCCCGTCGGCGACGGATCACCCCGCACGTCGAGCGGCCGTATCCGCGCGGCCTGCTCGAGGCCGATCGCCAGGTGCTCCGGCGGTACCGTGGTGCGGCGGCCCGGGTAGAGCCCGATGTCGAGGCCCCGGTACGACCGGGTGAGGTCGGTCAGGGGAACGTTCGGCGACGGCCCGCACGCCGGCACCTGCGTTGCGACGCGCGCGGGGACGGCCAGCAGGCCCGCGACCGCCGCGATGGCCGCGCCGAGGAGGCGAATGGTTCGGCTGCCTCGTTGGTGCATGTGCCGCCCCTCCCGTTCTGGCGCGCGCCCAGCGCGCCGTCACGACTCCTGGGCCCCTGGCGGCCACCTCCGGACTGTATCCAATCGCGCGGACGGGGCAAGACCTACCACGCCGGCCAGCGGACGGCGCTGGTGTCGGATCGGTAATGCACGGCCGGCCGCTCAGCGGTGGCGCGTGCTCATCCCCCGCAGTTCAAGGCGCACTTGGACGACGGGTGCTTGAACTGGTCCTTGAGCCGGTCGCGGTACTCCGGATACATCGTCTCGGCACCGCCCATCACCGCGTCGAGCGGAATGCCGTAGCGCTTCGTCATCTCGCCCACGTACGGATTCTTGCCCGGCAGGTGGTGCGGCACGCGGCCCGATTCGACACCCTCGTCGCCGACGATGCACGGCGGGCCGCCGATCGACACCGGGTTGGTGCTCAGGTTGTAGGACCGCGTGATGATGTAGGGCTCGGTCAGGTACACCGGGTCCACCATGAACATGGTGACGGTGAGCACGTTGCCGTGCCGGCGGAAGTGCGTGGTGATCGTCGCCTGGTCGCTGCTGGCGGCGCCGTTGCGGCGCATGTAGCCGGTCTTGAGGTGCGTGGTGGTCGCCACGAGTTCGTTGCCGTTCCAGCGGCCCGTGGTGAACCCGGTCTGGTCGTGTGGTGCGTTCTTCGACGGGCGCGGCCGGCCGTCCATCCAGATGATCATCGGCGCGCGGGTCTCCCAGGCGCCAACCACCCAGGCCTGGACACGGCCCGTGACCGGATCCGGCACGGCCCACATGCGGAGACTGAACGGCCCGGCGGCGATGTGCCACTGCGTCTGGAACCAGCAGGTGCGCTCGGGCATCGAGATGATCGACTGCGAGAAGCTGAGGGCCTTCGCGCGCCCGTACTCGTTGAACGGCAGCCCGGCCCAGTCCGCGGGGTTCGGCCCGGCACCGCGCTCCATGGCGTCCTCGTGATTGATGGACGCCCAGGAACCCGACAGGTCGATCTCGGCCCGCGCCGGCAGGCTGACGCCCAGCAGCAACACCAATGCGAGGATCGTGCTCGTGCGGCTCATCTTGTCTGCTCCCCTACCAGGTGGCCGAGCACGGCGCGGGCTTCCACTTCGCGCCGTCGGGCTCCTTCTTGAAGTGCGAGCTGATCACGAACGTCTGCCGTAGGTACTCCGGGTCCGTGGTCGAGATCGTCACGACGAGCAGCGGCGAGCCGTCCGGCTGCGTGATCACCTCGTAGTACTCCTGCAGCGTCGCGTTCTGGCTGTACGGCACCCCGTTCTTCCGCAGGTAGCCGCCTTTCAGGTTGGTCGTCGTGACCTTCAGGGCGCCGTCGGTCGCGCCGCGCCCGCCGCCTTCCCACTCGGCGACCGAATTGCCCTGCAGCGTGCGCGGGCCGGCCGGCGCCGTCCACGCGCCGAAGTGGAACAACCGGGTCTGCTGGCCGGCATCGGTCTCCAGCTTCAGGGTCGTGTCGTCCTGCCAGGTGATCCGGAGCCGGCCCGGCACTCGCAGGATCGACGGCGCGCCGTAGGCCTTGCACTGGTCCGCGGCCTTCGCCTCGACGGCCGGGTCCCAGGCGTCGGCGATCTTCCGCGCGGCCGGCGTGAGCGGCACGCCCTGGTAGTCGCCCTTCATCGGCAGCACCATCCGGTAACGCCAGTCCTCGGTGACGACCGACACCCAGTAGCCGGTGAGGTCGACGGGCGCCGCACCGCGCGGCGTCTGGGGGGCCTGCGGCGCGCCGCCGCGTCCCCCGCGGCCCTGCGCCAGCGCGGGAGCCGACGCCAGCAGCGCGCCGGCCAGGCACAGCGACACGGTGGCCATCCGTGTGATGAACGTTCGCGTGGTCATGACCGCCGTGTCCTCTACTTGGTGCTCAACGTCCTGACGATGGCCTCGACGAACATGTCCGTCGTCCACGGACCCGTCTTCGAGCCGTAACGCGACTCATAGGGCAGCGCGGGACGGGCCGCCTTGATCTCGTCGAGCGTCTTCTTCTGCGCCACGAGATCCGCCACGCGGTCGCGCACCGTGACGACCATGTCGCGGTAGTCCACGACCTCCATCTGCTCGCCGACGCGGCCGTGCCCGGGGATCACGTAGGTGCCCACGTCCTTGTAGATGAACGGCGTCGGCGCGATCGTCAGGTCGATCAGGCGGTTGAGCGCGTCGATCTCGCCCTGGATGGTGCCGCCGTTGGCGAGGTCGATGACCGGGAAGCGCTCGCTGTCCATCACGTCGCCGGTCACGACGACGTCCGAGCCGCGGAACAGCACGAAGCTGTCGGCGTTGCTGTGCGCGTTCGGCTGGTGGTAGATCTCGATTCCCTCGTCGTTCATCCGCAGCGTCTTGCGGTTGACGAAGTACGCCTCGGTGGGCGTCGCCGCCGCCGGATAGTTGTCCTTGGCCATCCGGGCGAGCACGCTCTCGTGCGCGAGGATCGCGGCGGCGCCGCCGCCGGTCATCGCCCCGACGAACCCGGTGTTGCCGAGCGCGTTGGTGAAGATCGTGAAGCCGGCCTTCGACAGCTTCTCGTTGCCCCCGACGAACTCGGGGCCCGCGTCGGCGTCGATGATGTAGCGGATCGGGAGCGGCGTCAGCTTCTTCAACTCGGCCAGCACCCGGTCGCTGGCCTGCGCGGTGCCGGCGTTGACGAGCACGACCCCGTCGGATCCGATCTGGACGCCGATGTTCCCGCCGGCCCCCGCGATCATGTAGAAGTTCTTGCGGACCTGGACGACGTCGAGGCCGCTGCCTTCCTGCGCGGCGAGCGGCCCGCCGAGGGCGGCGCACAGCGCCAGGCCGACAGCCGCCGCCGCCATTCGAGCAATCAATCGTGTCATGGCAACTCGCTTCGCCGCCCCCCTGCGGGGGTACGGACGGTGGGGAGTATAGCGCGCGAGTCCTGCCCGGCACCGACCCGAATCGGGTTAGCCCGGGCGGGTCCCGTCGGGAGCGGACCCTGCCAGAGCCCGGTACCACGGTCTTCAGGGCCCTCAGCGGCGCAGCACCGCCCAGACCGTGTGCGGGGACGCGCCACCCATCCGGACCATGCGCACCCACAACAGCGTCATGTGCTCGAGGGACAGCGCCTGCACGGCGCCGCCGACGTCGAGCGGCTCCCACCCGAGCTGTGCGACGAGCCCCGCCACGGTCGCCTTCGCTCCGGCGTCGTCGCCGCAGAACATCATCACGGGCTTCACGCCGTAGCCGGGGTACGACGGGTTCTCGAGATTCTCGAACCCATAGATGGTGAAGGCCTTGACCACGCTCGTGTCGGGCAGCATGGCCTGCAGCCGCTCGGTGCCCGACTGCCGGCTGTCGAGCCCGTGCGTCAGGCCCGGCCCGACGGGGTTCGTGCAGTCGACGAGGAGCTTCCCGGCCAGCTCGGCGGTCACGGGAGCGAGCGCCGCCTCGTTGGCCTGGAAGGGCGTCGCGAGGAAGACGACCTCGGCGGCCCCGACGGCCTCCGCCGGCGGGGCCACCCGCAGCGCCGGGTTCCGGGTACGCGCCTTCGCGACGGAGTCCGACGCGGGGTCGGCTGCGGCCAGGGTCACGTCGTGTCCCAACCGCTGCAGCCGGTCGGCGAGCGGCGCCCCGACGTTGCCGTATCCGATGAACGCAATCTTCATGACCTGCCTCCTCACTCGCCGAGCGCGGCGACCACCAATCGCGCCGTCTCTTCACCCGAGAAGTTCTGCTGTCCGGTGATCAGGTTGCCGTCGCGCACCGCGAACCCGCGCCACCGGCCCGCCTGCACGTAGTTGGCGCCGATCGCCTTCAGCCGGTCTTCGATGCGCCACGGCATGACGTGGGTGCCGCGGGGCAGCATGCCGTAGTTCCAGACGGCCTCGTCCGCGAAGTCCTCCTCGACGTTCGCGAAACCCGTGACGGTCCTGCCCGTGGCCAGGTAGTCGCCGTTCGACCGCTTCGCGAAGGCCAGGATGGCGCTGCCGTGACAGAGCGCGGCGGCAATCTTGCCGGCCTCGTGGAAGGCGACGAACGCCGCATGCAGGTCGACCGCCCGCTCGAACGTGAACATCGGGGCCTGGCCACCAGCCACGACGATCGCATCGAACCGTGCCGGGTCGATCGCGCGCACGGGCTGCGTCTGCTCGACGAGCGCACGCAGGTCGGGGGTGTGAATGAAGCCCTGGCTGATCAGATCCGTCCGGCTGTACCCGCTCGGGTCGCTCGGATCGCTCATCGCGTCGGCCTCGCAGCGTCCACCGTCCGGGCTGAACACGCCGACCTCGTAGCCCTTCTCGGTGAACACGTGGTACGGATGCGTCAGCTCCGACCACCAGAACCCCACGGGCCAGCCGGTCGTGGTGGAGACCGCCGGATTGGCGATGACGAGAGCGACGCGCTTGCGGCGGGACGGGTGGGTGATGTTGGGATCCTTCAGGCTCATGGCTCCTCCAGTCGTCCCACCTTAGAGAATCGAGGCCATGCGGTGAAGTGCGCACGTTCTGGTGACATACTCACCGCCAGGAGAGCGTGATGCCGGCGTTCGAGTTCGAGGGACAGGCGTTCCACAACCCCGTGGAACTGGCGCTACACGTGGTGGGCGGCAAGTGGAAGATGCCGATCCTCTGGCGGCTCGGCAAACGGGTGTGGCGCTACAACGAACTCAAGCGCGACCTGGTGGGCATCTCACACAAGATGCTGACCCAGCACCTGCGCGAACTGGAACAGCACGGACTGATCACGCGAACGGTGCACCCCGTCGTTCCGCCACACGTCGACTACGAGCTGACCGCGCTCGGACGGACGGCGCTGCCGTGCATCGACGCGCTGCGGGAATGGGGCGCGCTCTACAGGCGGCGCCGGGGCGGCTCGTGACTCGCCCGCGGCGCAGGGCCAGGGCGCCCGGTGCCGCGCGCGCGGACGATTGTCCGCACCACGCGTGTCCGGGTCGTCAGGCGCGCTCGGCGTTCTCGCGCGTGACGTCGAGCAGCCCGTGCACCAGCACATGGGCGCCGGAGCCGATGCCCATGGTCCAATAGCGGCGGAACCAGACCCGCGCCTGTTCGTCGGTGGTGGCCGTGCGCATGGTGCCGGTCAGCAGGGTCCGGTGGCCATCGAGAGAACGTACGGACAGCGCGTACACCGTCTTGGCGAAGCCCGGGGTCGCAAACGTGGTGAACCCCCCGGCCGACACCGTCGCGAACTCGATCACCGGGCGCCAGAACTTGCCCACCAGCCCCAGCGCGATCTCGTCCTGCTCGCGCTCGCCGAGCAGCACCCAGCCGCCCTGGGTCGCCGGCAGCGTGGGCAGGTCCTCCAGACGAAGCCGGGACGGCGCGGCGGGCGGCACCTCTCCGTGCAGCACGTGCGCCACGAGATCGGGCAGGGCCCGGAGCGCGCCCAGCGCGCCCACGAGCGGGCGCCGCCGGCCGACGTCAATCAGATCCACCTGCTTCAACGCGCGCCACGTCGCAGCGACGTCGGCCCGCACCACCACGGCCACCGCGTCGGACACGTCGAAGACCGGCATGAAGTCGTCGACCAGCACCGTCCCTGCCTTTCGTCGCGCCACCGCCCCCGGCTCGATCGCCCGCGCCGCCCGTCGCGGCCCGGCTACGGCCGATCGACGATGAGCTCGTTCTCGACGCCGAAGCTGACGGCGGCGTTGCGGGCCGCCATACCGGCGATGGTCTTGTCGGCGTCGCTGTCCACGGCGCCCAGGAGCCGCACCTTCCCTGCCTCGACGACGACGTGGATCGGATAGCGGCCGACCGGCTGCATGCCCGGGAAGGCGGCGAAGGGCACCAGCAATCCCGGCCGCAGCGGGTGCGTGTGGCCCCAGAGCAGGCCGCCGCCGGGGTTGTACTTCATCAGGAACGCGTTGGTGTAGACGGCGTAGAACACGCGCCACCGGATGTCGTCGTCCATCGGCGACGTCGGCAGCGTTCTGATCTGCACGGTCACCCGGTCGACGCCGCGGACGCGCCTGACGGCCCGTTCGGCGTCGCGCGCAAGGGTGCCCTGATACGCGAATCCGCCGAGCACCACGGTGCCCTTGTCGTACCTGAAGGTCAGGAAGTCGAAGACGCCGTAGTACGGCAA
>CAWULT010000147.1:0-9964 GCA_963923455.1 uncultured bacterium | reverse complement strand
CTGAGCCGGCCCGGTGCGTTTCCGGTCGACCCGTTCTTCCTGCTGATCGGGCTGATCTACGCACTGAGCGTCGTCTATCTCGGCACCCTGCGGTTCGTGGAGCGTCACCCGTGGCTGGTCGACCTCCAGCTGTGGCTGGACGCGTGCCTGGTGTCGGCGTTCATCCACGTCACGGGCGGCGTGACCAGTCACTTCTCGTCGCTGTACATCCTGCCCATCGTCGCGGCCAGCCGCATCCGCTTCCGGCGGGGAGCGTTGCAGGTGGCGGGGTTGAGCGCGGCGCTGTACCTGGCCGTCGTGGTCGCGCAGTACGCGGCCAGCCCGTTCGTCCAGCAGTTCGGGCTGCCCGAGTGGGAGGTCGGGATTCCCGATGGGCTCCCGAGCATCCGGTTCGCGCAGTACGTCGTCGTGATCAACGGCTGCGGGTTCTTCGCGGTCGCCGTCCTCGCCGGCTCGCTGGCCGAGGGTCTGCGCTCGGCCGGGACCCGTCTGGTCGACGCCTCGACGGCCATCGCCGACCTTCGCGCGTTCGACGAGCACGTCATCGACAGCCTCGTCAGCGGGCTCGTGACGGCCGACGCCGAGGGCCGCATCCTGACCTTCAACCGGGCCGCCGCGGTGATCACCGGGCGGCCGGGGCGGGAGGCCGTCGGCTGCCAGGCGGCCGACGTGCTGGGGCTGCCGGTGGGCGTGCGCGAGCGCCTGCTCGACCTCGGGGAGTTCCGCAGCCTCCGCAGCGACTTCACGTTCGAGACGGCCGACCGGCGGCGGATCGAGCTCGGCGTCACGGTGGGGCGGCTGACGTTCCCGGACGGCCAGCTGGGCTACCTGTTCACGTTCCAGGACGTCACCGACGTCAAGCGCCTCGAGCGCGACGCCGGACTCCGCCAGCGCCTGGCCGCCGTCGGGGAGATGGCGGCGGGGATCGCGCACGAGATCCGGAACCCGCTGGCCTCGATGTCGGGGTCGATCCAGGTGCTCCGCGAGGAACTGCCCCTCTCGGCGGAGCAGGCCCAGCTGATGGACATCGTGCTGCGCGAGTCGGAGCGCCTGAACCAGACGATCCGCTCGTTCCTGGATTACGCGCGGCCGCAGCGGTCGACGATCACCCGCATCGACGTCGGCGCGGCGGTCCGCGACACCGCGCTGCTGCTCCGGAACCGGACCGGCGGGGGCGAGGGCCACGTCGTCGAGATCGACGTGCCGCCCGATCCGGTGTGGCTCGACGCCGACGAGAACCAGGTCCGCCAGGTCGTCTGGAACCTCGCGACCAACGGGCTGCGCGCCATGGCCGGCGGCGGACGGCTGCGGCTGTCGGCGCGCCACGTCGACACGGCGGCGGGCGGGGAAGTCCTGGTGACCGTGTCGGACGAGGGCTGCGGCATTCCGGCCGACCAGATCGAGGGCATCTTCCAGCCGTTCCGCAGCTCGTTCGAGCGCGGCACCGGCCTCGGGCTGGCCATCGTGCACCGTATCGTCACGGAGAGCCAGGGCACGATCGACGTGTCGTCGACGGTCGGTGAGGGGACGACGATCCGGGTGCACCTGCCGAGCCGCGAACGCCTCGCGGAGGCGGCCGACGCGCCGGTGCCGGTGAGGATGAGCGCATGACCCAGGCCTCGCTCGACGCGGTCCGGCCGTCGGCCCGGCCGCCGGCGCCGCCGCTGCCCGAGCCGTCGTCTCAGAAGCCGCGCGTGCTCGTCGTCGATGACGAGCCCTCGATGCGCGAGATGCTGTCGATCGTCCTTCGCCGCGACGGGTACGACGTGCGGGTGGCCGAGAACGGCCGGCAGGCGATCGCGCAGCTGCAGCAGGAGCCCTTCGATCTGCTGCTGTCCGACATCCGCATGCCGGACGTGACCGGCGTCGACGTCCTGCGCGCCGCCAAGGAAGCGAATCGGGACGTCGTGGCGTTCATGATGACGGCCTTCGCGTCCACCGAGACCGCGGTCGAGGCCATGCGCCTCGGCGCCGTCGACTACCTGACCAAGCCGTTCAGCATGGACGAGCTGCGGCTGAAGGTGCGGCAGCACCTCGAGGCCACGCGCCTCAGACGCGAGAACGTGCTGCTGAAGCGCGTGCTGCACGCGAGTCACGAGTTCTCGAACATCATCGGTCGCAGCGACGTGATGCTCGGGCTGTTCCGGATGATCGAGACGGTGGCGAAGACCAACAGCACCGTCCTGATCACCGGGGAGTCGGGCACGGGCAAGGAGATGGTGGCCAGGGCGATCCACTACAACTCGCTGCGCCGCGACCATCCTTTCGTCGCGCTGAACTGCGGTGCCGTGCCCGAAACGCTCCTCGAGTCGGAACTGTTCGGGCACATGCGCGGGGCGTTCACCGGCGCCGACGCCAACCGGAAGGGCCTGGTCGAGGTGGCCGAGCGTGGCAGCATCTTCCTGGACGAGATCGGGGAGATGAACGCCACGATGCAGGTGAAGCTGCTGCGGGTGCTGCAGGAGCGGCGCTTCCGGCGGCTCGGCGGCACCGACGAAGTGTCGGCCGACATTCGGGTGATCGCCGCGACCAACCAGGACCTGCCGAAGCTGGTCGCGGACGGCAGGTTCCGCGAGGATCTCTTCTACCGGATCAACGTCATCCCGATTCACCTGCCGCCTCTTCGCGAACGCCGCGAGGACGTGGCGTTGCTGGCCGAGCACTTCCTCCCGAAGTACGCGACGCAGATGAGGAAGGACGTCCGTGTGATCTCGCAGGACGCCCTCGCGCTGCTGGCCGGGTACGATTGGCCGGGCAACGTCCGGGAGCTCGAGAACGTGATCGAGCGGGCCGTCGCGCTCGAGCAGTCGGCCTCGATCCTGCCCGAGAGCCTACCCGAGCACCTCCGCGCCCGGCAGGCCGGCGGGGTCTGCGCCGCGACGGCAGCGTCCGTGTCGAGCGCGGGCGCGCACACGCTGCCAGAACTCTCCGCCGGCTTCGACCTCGAAGCGGAAGGGGAGGAGTTCTACCGCCACTACCTCGGCCTGGCGCTCGAGCGCGCAGGGGGGGTGCAGGTGAAGGCCGCCGAGATGCTGGGCATGAGCTTCCGGTCGTTCCGGTACTACGTCAAGAAGTACAAGCTGCGGTGAGCCGTCCCGCGGCAAGGCCCGGCCACGTCTTCCGGTGCTTCAGGCCGTTCGCCGCCCTCCGGCGTCTCAACTGACGGAATCGAGGCAGCCAATCCGGCGCGCGTGGACGGCCGCCGGCGTGAGCCGGCGCGCCCGGGCCGTGCAGTGGTGTGTCGAGTCCGCCTCGCCCCACGCGCCCGATCGCCAAATCGTGGCACCCCGGCGGTGACGCTGTTTGTCAGGTTCCGCGAATTGTCCATGATTCCGTCGCCGGTGGCGGCCCCGGGATTCGTGAGGTAACCTTCTGATATTGAGGCGTTTATCAAGCGCCAGGCGCCAGGCCCTCCGCAGTGGCACCGGAGTTGCTCTTTAGGTCGGTGTTCACGAGGCGCCGCGTGCCGAGCGCCGATAGCGGCAAAAAGATACGTCGGGCCTCGGCCCGAGCGCTCTCAAGGAGAGAACAAGTGAAGAAGATCCAGAAGAACGACGGGTTCACCCTCATCGAGTTGCTGATCGTCGTGGCGATCATCGGTATCATCGCGGCCATCGCGGTCCCCGGCCTGCTCCGCGCCCGTATGTCGGGCAACGAGGCGTCGGGCATCGGCTCGATCCGCACCATCGGCAGCGCCGAGGCGACCTACGCGTCGAGCTGCGGCGGTGGCGGCTACGCCATCACGATGGCGGCCCTTGCGCTTCCGCCGACCGCCGGCGGTCCGGCGTTCATCCCGGCCGACCTGGCGGGCGCCACGGCGGCGGCGTCGGCGAAGAGCGGCTACTTCTTCGCGATCGCGAACGGCCCGACGGGCGCGAACGTCGTGACGGCGGCCAACACCTGCAACGGTGCGGCGACGGCGTCGAGCACGGAGTTCTTCGCGACGGCAGCTCCGGCCTCGCCGGGTTCGACCGGCACCCGCTACTTCGCGACCGACCACAGCGGCATGATCCGGCAGGACAGCGCGGCCATCGCGACGATCGCCGGCGGCACCCCGCTGCAGTAACCCGCGGCCTCCGGGCCCGCGATTCCGGGGGAGGCGGCTTCGGCCGCCTCCCCCTTTTTCTTTCTCGTCTCCCTCCTTCGTGCCCGCTGGGGATCGTGGCCGTGCAGGGTCGGCCGGCAGGAGTCGCCCGGGCGTCTGCGGAGTTCAGCGCTCGTCCTCGGCCGGTTCGGTCAGCCGACGGACAACCCGCGGTGCGTTGACAATTCGCATTGACACGAAGTGTCAGGCGCTGCCCGCGTTACCAGACCCGCAGCGATGTCGGCACACCTGAGATCTTCGCAAGTGATTGCCATGAGACGCATTACGCCGAACCCACCAGGTTGGAGCTCAGCTGGCACTCGCGTTGCTTTGTAGGAGGCTGTCCAACAGGGAGGGGGAGGATCGTGAGGCGGACGCGACACCAGGACGGATTCACGCTGATCGAGTTGCTCATCGTCGTCGCAATCATCGGCATCATTGCGGCTATCGCCGTGCCGGGACTGTTGCGCGCCCGCATGTCGGGCAACGAGGCCTCGGGCGTGGGATCGATCCGTACCATCAGCAGCGCGCAGTCGACCTACGCGTCGAGCTGTGGCTCAGGGGGCTATGCCATCACGATGGCGGCCCTGGCGCTACCGCCGACGATTGGAGGTCCGCCGTTCATCGCGGCGGATCTGGCGGCGGCCACCGCCGCCGCCTCGGCCAAGAGCGGGTACTTCTTCGTGATCCAGAACGGTCCGACTGGCGTCGCGACGACCACGGCGGCCAACACCTGCAATGGCGCCGCGACGGCGCCCAGCACGGAGTTTTTCGCCACGGCGACGCCCGCCAGTCCCGGTTCAACCGGGTCCCGGTACTTCGCGACGGACCAGAGCGGCCAGATCCGCCAGGACACGGCGCCGATTGCCACGATCGCCGGCGGGTACCCGCTGCAGTAGGTTCGATTCCGGCACGCTCCCCGGGGGGCGGCGCATCTGCGCCGCCCCCCTTTTTCGTGAGGCCCGCCAGGGGCCGGGCGGTTGACAGGCCGGAATGGCGCCCGTACGATGCGGCAGCCACTCCTATGCAGAAGCACAGCCGAACCATCCTGCTCGTCCTCGCGCTGGTCGCCCTGGCCGCGTCCATCGCGTCTCTCTACGTCCACTACAAGCTGCTCACCGACCTGACGTACACGAGCTTCTGTGACGTCAGCGAGACGGTGAACTGCGAAGCCGTCTACCAGAGCCCGTACGGCACGCTGTTCGGAGTTCCCGTTGCGGCCTTCGGAGCGATCTGGGCCGCCTTCGTGGCGCTGCTGACCGGGTTCGGCATGCGCCGCGCCGACCAGGAGGCGAGCAGCCGCACGGCGGGCTACGTGTTCCTGGCGTCGGTCGTCGGTCTGGCGACGGTGCTCTACTTCGCCTACACCTCGTTCTTCGTCCTCGGCAAGGCGTGCATCCTGTGCATGACCGTGTACGTGGCGGTGACCGGGATCTTCCTACTGTCGAGCCGCGCAGCGGCCGACACATTGAGCGTGCTGCCCTCCCGTCTGGGTTCGGACCTGCGCGCCGTGTTCTCCAGCCCGTTCGCGGTCGGCCTGGCCGTCCTGTGGCTGGCCGGATCGGCATCGCTCGTGGCCTTCTTCCCGCGTGAGGGCGTGGCGAGCCAGACGTCCACCTCGGCCGCGGCGCCCGTGGCCCCGCCGGTCGAGGCCCTGAGCGAGGCGCAGCTGTCCGAGTGGCACGCGTGGCTCGACGCCCAGCCGCGCGAGACGGATCCCTCGGTGCTGCCGAGCGGGAGCGTGAAGGTGCTGGTGGTCAAGTTCAACGACTACCAGTGCCCGGCGTGCCGGGCCACCTACATGGCCTACAAGGGGATCCTCGAGAAGTGGGAGGCCGAGAGTTCCGGCACGTTCAGGTACGAGACCCGGGACTTCCCGCTCGAGTCCGAGTGCGGCGCCGGTGGCATCCACCAGTCGGCCTGCGAGGGGGCCGTGGCGGTTCGCCTGGCCCGCGGCGTCAACAAGGGCAAGGAGATGGAGGCCTGGTTGTTCGACCGGCAGGCCGAAATCACGCCGGCCCTGGTCAAGCAGGGCCTGAGCGACGTGGCCCGCGTGACGAACTTCGATGCCGAGTACCCCAAGGTGATCGAGCAGGTCCGCGCCGATTCCCGGCTCGGGCAGAAACTCGGCGTCAACGGGACGCCGACGTTCTACATCAATGGCATCAAGGTGCCGAGCCTGCGTCCGGCGTATCTGGACGCGGCGATCGCGTACCTGCTGAAGAAGTAGCGGGGTGAGGCCGCAGCCGTTCGGAGGACGGGGGGACGCCGTCCTCACCCCCCGTTGTTCCGTATGGATGCGATCAGAACCGAGGGCCTGACCAAGCACTACACCGTCGGCTTCTGGCGGCCCCGCCCGTACCTCGCGCTCGATCGCCTGACCCTGTCGGTCGGGCAGGGTGAGGTCTTCGGGTTCCTGGGCCCGAACGGGGCCGGCAAGACCACCACGTTGAAGCTGCTGATGCAGCTGATCTATCCGACGTCGGGTGCCGCCGAGATCCTCGGCCGGCCCGTCGGCGACGTCGAAGTCCGGCGGCGCATCGGCTACCTGCCGGAGAATCCCTACTTCTACGACCACCTCACCGCCGAGGAACTGCTGCAGTATTTCGCGAGCCTGTTCGGCCTTGCGGCGGCCGAGCGCAAGGCCCGCGCCACGCGGCTGCTCGACGAGGTGGGCATCGGGCCGGAGCGCCGTCTCCAGCTGCGCAAGTTCTCCAAGGGCATGCTCCAGCGGGTCGGCATCGCGCAGGCCCTCGTCAACGATCCCGAGCTGGTCTTCTTCGACGAACCGATGTCCGGCCTCGATCCCCTCGGTCGGCGCGACATCCGCGAGCTGATCCTGCGGCTGCGCGATCAGGGCCGGACGGTGTTCTTCAGTTCCCACGTGCTGTCCGACGCCGAGGCCCTCTGCAGCCGCGTCGGCATCGTCGTGGGCGGCCGTCTGGCGACCTCCGGCCAGCTGTCGGACATGCTCGCCGCGCACGTGCGCGGCTGGGAATGCGTCGTCAGCGGCCTCGCGCCCGAGGCGCTCGACCGGGCGCGCGGGTCGGCGACCCTCCGGCGTTCGAAGCCGCTCGGCGCCGGCCGGCACGCCCTCGAGTTCCCGCTGACCACGACGCCCGAGGAGGTCCTGCGCGAGGTGGCGGCGATGGGGGCGTCGATCGTCTCGCTCAATCCCGTGCACGACACGCTCGAGGACTTCTTCGTGCGGCAGGTTGCCGCGGCCAGGGTCGACCGCGGCCTGGAGCCGCTGCCGTCATGAGCACCATCTGGAAGGTCGCCGTCAGCGTGTTCCGGGAGTCGGTCCGCGACAAGGTGCTCTACAACCTCGTCTTCTTCGCGGTCCTGCTGATGGCCGCGTCGTACCTGATCGGGCAACTGACGGCGGGGCAGGACGTCAAGATCATCAAGGATCTCGGCCTCGCGGCCATCGCCACCTTCGGCCTGCTCATCGCCGTCTTCATCGGCATCGGACTGGTCTGGAAGGAGGTGGAGCGCCGCAGCATCTACAGCCTGCTGTCGAAACCGCTGACCCGCCAGCAGTTCATCGTCGGGAAGTACTGCGGGCTGGGCATCACGCTGCTCGTCAACGTGGCGGCGATGGTGGCGGCCTACTACGCCGTGCTCGCGTACATGGGGGCGATGACGCCGCAGGCCGCCCGGGACGCATGGGTGGCGCCGGCGGCCGACCCGGCGCTGCTCCAGGCCGTGGCGCTGATCGTGATCGAACTGCTCCTCGTCACGGCGATCGCGCTCTTCTTCTCGACGTTCTCGAGCCCGTTCCTGTCGGCGATCCTGACGCTCGGCCTGTGGGTGATCGGACACTTCAACGCGGATCTGCGGAACTTCCAGGCCGTCGTCGACTCTCCCGTGGCCGCCGGGGTGGCCCGGGCGCTGTACTACGTGCTGCCGAACTTCAGCGCGTTCGACGTGAAGCACCAGGTGGTCCATGCGCTGCCGGTACCGGCGATGTACCTGGTCAGCACCGCCGCGTACGGGTGCGTCTACATCGCGCTGCTGCTGGTGGCGGCGGTGGCCGTGTTCTCGAGGCGCGACTTCAAGTGATGCCGACGAGGGCCTGGACGACCGCGCTGACGATGGCCGCGCTGCTCGCATCCGCCGTTGGCCTGCAGGCGCTGCGCGAGCGGACGGGAGCGCTGACCGCCGGGCCGGACAACCTGCTGTACGTCCGCTCGCCGGAGGTGCTCAGGCGGCTGTCGCTGTCGTTCGACTCGCTGCTGGCCGACGTCTACTGGATCCGCGCCGTCCAGCACTACGGCGGCACGAAGCTCTCGACGGGTCCCGACAAGTCGTACAGCCTGCTGTACCCGCTGCTCGACCTGACGACGTCGCTCGACCCGCAATTCACGATCGCCTATCACTTCGGCTCGCTGTTCCTGGCAGAGCCGCCGCCGGGCGGCCCCGGCCGTCCGGACCTGGCGATCACGCTGCTCGAGAAGGGGCTGGCCGCCAATCCCGACAGCTGGGAGTTCACGCAGGCCATCGGATTCGTGCACTACTGGTGGTACCAGGATTACCCGACCGCCGCGCAGTGGTTCCAGCGCGCGTCGATGATGCCGGGCGCTCCGGTCTGGATGCAGCCGCTGGCTGCCGTGACGCTCGCCGAGGGCGGCCGGCGCGACGGGTCGCGACTGCTGTGGCAGCAGATCGCGAAGACGGCGCAGGAGGACTGGTTCAAGGCGGAGGCCGCGCGGCGCCTGGCGCAGCTCGATGCGCTCGACCAGGTCGACCAGCTCACGGCGATCCTGCGCGCCTACGAGTCCCGAACCGGGGAGGCCGCCACGACGTGGAACGCGCTCGTCCAGCGCGGGTACCTGCGCGGCGCTCCGGTGGATCCATCCGGGACGCCGTATCGGCTCGACGGGCAGGCCGTGGGGCTCGATCCGCGCTCTCCCCTCTATCCGCTGCCGAAGCAGCAGGGCAGGCCCCGGTGATCGAACCGTCGTTCGTGCTGCTCGGGCTGGTCGGCCTCGTCATCGGGAGCTTCCTGAACGTCTGCATCCACCGTCTGCCGCGCGGCGAGTCGGTCGTGTGGCCGGCGTCGCGGTGCGCCACGTGCCAGCGCGCGCTGAGCTGGTACGAGAACGTGCCCGTCGTCAGCTGGCTCGCCCTGGGCGGCAGGTGCCGCACCTGTGCCCAGCCGATCAGCGCGATGTACCCGATCGTCGAAGCCGTGACAGGGGCCCTGTTCGTGCTGGGCGGCCTCTTCTACGGCTGGACTCCGCTGCTCGCGGCGCGGCTGCTGTTTGCGTGCGCGATGGTCGTGCTCTTCGTCATCGACCTGCGGCACCGGATCCTGCCGAACGTGATCACGGTGCCCGGCGTCGTGATCGGCGTGGCCCTGAGCCTGGTGCTGCCGCCGGGGCCGGTGTCGTCGCTCGTCGGCGCGGTGGCCGGGGGCGGCGTGCTGTGGCTGATCGGCGAGTCCTACTACCGGCTGCGCGGCGTGGACGGCCTGGGCATGGGCGACGTCAAGATGCTCGCGATGATCGGCGCGTTCCTCGGCTGGCGGCAGATGCTGGTCACGCTGGTCTTCGCGTCGCTGACCGGCTCGCTCGCCGGCGTCGCGGTGCTCGTGTCCCGGCGCGGCGGCATGCAGGCGGCGCTGCCGTTCGGCACGTTCCTCGCCGTCGGCGCCCTCGTCGCGGCCGTCGGCGGCGACGCCATCCTCGACTGGTACCTGCAGTTCTACCGATGACCGCGTCGGAGTACGGGCTGCTCGGCCTCACCGCGGTCGTGGCGGCGCTGGTCTTCGTCGTGATCTTCGCGCTGCTGCGCCTGCGGTCGCGGACGCTCGACGTCCGGCGCTCGCGCGAGCGCAACAGCGAGGCCGCGATGCTGTCGACGGCGCTGCAGGAC
>CAWULT010000146.1:0-10135 GCA_963923455.1 uncultured bacterium | reverse complement strand
GGCGGCCCGCCGCCACGGCCGGCATCCAAACGGAAGACGGCGTCAGAGGAGCGCGGAGTTGGAGCGGGCGACCCGGCCCTGGGCGGGACGAGCCGCCCACGGCCGGGCTCTCGTCCCTACTTGCTGCCCCCGCGCTCGGCCACGCGCGACGCGTTCAGGATGTTCCGCATCGCGTAGTTGCCCTCGTGGCACGCGTACTCGTACATCCCGTACACCGGCTCGCGCTTCCAGGGGAACGACAGCGTCCACGGCCGGGTCCACGTGCCCGGATCGTCGACGGTGGCCGTGTACTGCAGCGTGCCCTGGTCGAGCATCGTGAAGCGCTCGGTGATGGTGAGGCGCTCGCTCGTCCGCCCGCCGCCGTTTCCGCCGACGCCTGTCATCCCGTTCAGGTTCTTCGTGACGACCACGAGCGTGTTCCCCTCCCAGTGGCCCCTCGAGTCGCCCATGTACGACTTGAGGCCCGCCGGCGCGTGCGGGCGGCCGTCGAGCGGCACGACGCGCGCCTCGTGGATCATCTCGTTGCGGATCACCACGTAGCCGGGGCCCTGCACGATCTCGTTGCCGTTGTTGTAGATGGTCGGCAGGAGCGAGCCCATCACGCCGCGCGTGATGCAGCGGTCGTACAGGCTTCGGTCGAGGAACGTGTCCGCCTCGCGTCCCTGCAACCGCGCGGCCCTGGCCCTGGCCTCCGCCTGCTGCTGCGCCTGACGCGCCTGCCCCTCGGCGGAGAGCGGCGGCTGCCGGCCGTCGAGGGGGTCGATGATGAGCGAGGCCTGGCGTGACGGCTTCCCGGTCTCCTGCCAGTGCGGGGTTGGCGAGGTCGGGCAGCGGATGACGCACGGCGCGGCGACGTCCGCGGTGAAGACGTCGATCTCGGCGAGGAGCGACTCCTCCTCGTTCTTGATCTCGCTGCCGCGCTGCGCGAACTCCTCGTCCGTGAGCACGTTGCGCGTGCCGAACCGCGCTGGCCGCTGCAGCGGCACGCCCACCATCTCGACGCCGGGCCAGAAGCCCTGGAGGTCGGGGTCGCCCCACGGCGTCTTCGGCTGCACGAATCCAGGCGCGGGCGTGGGGATCGGCAACGCAGCACCCGTGGCCGGCGTTCCGGTCGCTGGCGCCTGTTGCGCCGACGAGCCGGTCGGACTCACGACGAACGTGAGCAGGAGAAGGAAAAGCACTCTGTTCATGGCTGGCCCTCGGAAACGCAGGAATGATAACGCGCCTCGGCGCACGCTCGGCGACCATTGGAGGGCCGCAAAAAAATTCCCGCCGGCTGGGATAGCATCCCGTCCATGTGCGTCGTGCGTCGCGCCGGAATCCTCACGATTCTCATGGCCGCTGCGAGCATCCTGGTCGGCCGGGCACAGCCCGCCCCCGTCGACCTGGTCCTGATGAACGGCACGATCGTGACCGCCGACGATCGGTTCTCGGTCGCACAGGCCGTGGCCGTGTCGGGCGAGCGCGTCGCCGCCGTGGGTACCACGCGCGAGATCGCCGCCCTCGCCGGACCGGCGACGCGCCGAATCGATCTGCATGGGCGCACGGTGGTACCAGGCCTCATCGACAACCACATCCACGCGCTGCGTGCCATGACGACCTGGCCGCTCGAGGTGCGGCTGGAGGGCGTCTACACCCGGCGGGCAGCGGTGGCGGCGCTGCTGGCGCGCGCGGAGCGGACAGGTCCTGGTGGATGGGTGTTCAGCGTGGGTGGCTGGACCACGGCGCAGTTTGCCGATGACCCGCGCCCGTTCTCGCGGGCCGAGCTGGACCAGTTGCTGCCCGTCAACCCCGTGGTGCTGCAGGAGTCGTACTACCAGGTCTTCCTGAACAGCCGCGCGCTGCAGGCATTCGGCATCGTGCAGGGGCAACCCGATCCGCCCGACTTCGTACCCGGTTCGATCCAGCGCGACGCCGCGGGGCGTCCGACGGGGATCATTCGAGGCGACATCGCCGCGACGCGGCCCGTGCTGGGGCGGCTTCCCACGGTGCCTCCCGAGCGGATGGAGGCCGGTGCCCTGGCCCTCTTCGCGGAACTCAACCGTGCCGGCCTGACCAGCCTCGGCGTGCCGGGGTGCAGCGCCGACGCCCTGGAGGTCGTGCGCCGGCTGCGGAGCCAGAACCGCCTGACCCTCCGCATCTTCTGCATCGACGGGCCGTCCGCAGCCTCGCCTGCGCAGGTGGACGTGGCGCTCCCGGTCATCGCCAGGACCAGGCTGTTCCAGGGCGACCACGTCATCGATCAGGTGGCGTTCGGCGAGACGGTGTATCAGCCGCTGCACGATCGGATGTTCGCGACGTCGTCGGCGCCGGCGCCTGCCGATCTCGACGAGTGGCGGCGGGTTGCCACGGCGGTCGCCGAAGCGGGCCTGCCCCTCCACGTCCATGCCGAACTGGCGACGACGATCGACGCGTTCCTGGACCAGATCGAGGCCATCAACGCCGTGCGTCCCGTACGGCCGCTGCGCTGGGCCTTGGCGCACGTCAACCAGATCGGCGCGGCGCAACTGCAACGGATGCAGCGCCTGGGGCTGTACGCCGCGGTCCACCCCTGGGCGGTCATCAATGGCGGCTTCATGCATCGGGACTTCGGAGACGCCGCCTTCGACATGCCCGCCCTGCGTACGATCCAGGCCAGCGGCGTTCGCTGGGGCTTTGGCAGCGACGGCATGGCGGCCAACCAGTACCCGCCCTTCACCGTGCTCGGCTTCGCCGTCACGGGCCGCATGGCCGGAGGCCGGCAGGTGAACCGGCAGACGATCGGCCGTGAGGACGCCCTGCTGGCCTACACGCGCAACAACGCGTCGCTGCTGTTCCAGGACGGCCAGATCGGGTCCCTCCAGCCCGGCAAGCTCGCGGACCTCGTGGTGCTCGACCGCGCCTATCTCGCCGTGCCCGCCGTCACGATCGCCTCCCTCAGGCCGGTCATGACGATGATCGGCGGCCGGGTGGTGTACGACGCGGGAGTCGGGCCCAGGTAGCCTGTCGCTCCAGGCCCGGGGCCGAGGCTGGGCGGGGTTCCTGGCGGCCCAGACACATCGGACGCTTGCGAGGGAGCCCGAATGGGTAAACGGCGGGGCCCCGTGACAGCGTAGTACACTGCCGATCCCCGTGGCGGCACCAGCAGGCGTTACCAGCACCAGGAAGTTCGATCGCTCGATCGTCGAGGGACCCATCGCCGCGGCGGCCTGGAAGCTGGCGTGGCCGACGATGCTGCAGAACGTGATCGCGGGCCTGCAGGGCATCATCGATCACGCGATGGTCGGCCACTTCGTCGGCTACACGGCCAACGCGGGCATCGGCGTGTCCTGGCAGGTGATGCTGGTGGTGGTGGTCTTCATCAGTTCGACCTTCACCGGCATGGGTGTGCTGGTGGCGCGCTTCGCCGGCGCGAACGAGCCGGACAAGGTCAACAAGGTCGTCTACCAGGCATTCCTGACCGCCGCCGGCCTGTCGATTCTGCTCGCCGCGGTCGGGTACTTCGCGGCGCCCTGGCTGCTGCGCCTGGTCAACGCGGCGCCTGGCGTGCAGCACGAGGCCCTGCCGTTCCTGCGCGCCATGTTCATGGGCATCTTCGGCATGCTCATGTTCTTCATGCTCAGCGGCGCCTTCCGCGCCGCGGGCGATCCCCACACGCCGCTGCGCCTCGGCGTCGCGATGACGGTGCTGACGGTGATCTTCAACGTCGTGCTGATCCCCGCCCTGGGCACCGTCGGTGCGGCGTTTGGCACCATCCTCAGCAGTTCCGTCGTGTCGGCCTACGGGATGTGGCGGCTGACGCGGCCCGATTCGGTGATCCACTTCTCGCGCGGCATGGACCTGCGCCCCGATTTCGGCATCATCCGCTCGCTCTTCCGCTACGGCCTGCCCACGGGCGTGCAGGGCATCGCGATGAACGTCGGCGGCGTGCTGATGCTGCGCTTCATCGGTTCGCTCGAGCAGAGCGCCGAGGCGCAGGCCGCGTTCGCCGTCAGCTACACCGAGCTGTTTTCGCTGATCACGTGGACGTCCGCTGGCCTGCTCGGCGCCGCCGCCACCATCTCGGGACAGAACCTCGGTGCCGGCAATCCCGACCGCGCGGCCGAGGGCGTCCGCGTGTCCGCGCGGATCGGGTTCGTGGTGGCCGCCTCAATCGGCGTGCTGTTCCTGCTGATTCCCGAATACCTGCTCGCGGTGTTCGGCATGAACGACCCGCAGGTGACCGCAATCGGCCGTCAGCTGCTGGCGTTCCTGAGCGTGTCGGGGCTGTTCGTCACCGTCGCGTTGAGCTACACCGGCGGGCTCCAGGGCACGGGCGACACCAAGAGCCCGCTCTACATCTCGATCGTGTCCCAGGTGATCGTGCCGCTCGGCGTGTGCACCGTCATGCAGGCCGCCTACGGCCTCGAGCCGCATCACATCTGGGGCGCCATCGTGCTCGGCCACATGACGCGCGCGGTGCTCAGCGTGACGCGGTTCCGCCAGGGCAAGTGGCGCCAGATCAGGGTCGATATCGAACCGGCGCGGTCGTAAGATCGGCCCATATGGGCTTTGCCGGCATCCTGCGCGTTCCTGCTCCGACCAACGACGTCAACCTCGCCTACCTGCCGGGTTCGCCCGAGCGTCTCGCGCTCAAGGCCGAACTGGACCGGATGGCCGCCGATCGGGTCGACATCGCGGCCGTGATCGGCGGGCGCGAGGTGCGCACGGGGCGCACCGCGCCCGTCGTGATGCCACACGACCACGCCCACGTGCTGGGACAGTGGCACGCCGTCGAGGAGGCGCACGTCACCGAGGCGATCGACGCCGCCCTCGCCGCGCAGCGCGACTGGGCGCGCTGGCCGTGGCACGAGCGCCTCGGGGTGTTCCTGAAGGCCGCGGAACTGCTGACCACCTCGTGGCGTCCGGTGCTGAACGCCGCCACGATGCTCGGCCAGTCGAAGACGGTGTTCCAGGCCGAGATCGACGCGGCGTCGGAGCTCATCGACTTCTGGCGCTTCAACCCGTTCTTCGCCCAGGAGCTCTACGCCGAGCAGCCGCTCAGCAGCCACGCGACGTGGAACGCGTCGGAGTACCGGCCGCTGGAGGGATTCGTCTACGCGGTGACGCCGTTCAACTTCACCTCGATCGCGGGCAACCTGCCGACGGCCCCGGCGATGATGGGCAACGCCGTCGTCTGGAAGCCCGCGGCGAGCGCGATGCTGAGCGCGCACTACATCCTGCAGCTGCTCCACGAGGCGGGCCTGCCCCCCGGCGTGATCAACCTCGTGCCGGGGGATCCGGTGCGCGTCTCGGCGGTGGCGCTCGACTCGCCGCACCTGGCGGGGATCCACTTCACCGGCAGCACGGCCGTCTTCAACCGCCTGTGGCAGACGGTGGGCGCCAACGCCGGCCGCTACCGCGCCTATCCGCGCGTGGTGGGCGAGACCGGCGGCAAGGACTTCATCGTCGCCCATGCGTCGGCCGACCCGCAGGCGCTCGCCGTGGCCGTCGTCCGCGGCGGCTTCGAGTTCCAGGGCCAGAAGTGCTCGGCGGCCAGCCGCGTCTACGTGCCCCGGTCGCTCTGGCCAGACGTGCGCGACCGAGTGGTCGCGATGATGCGCGAGCTCGTCGTCGGCGACGTCCGAGACTTCCGGACGTTCATGGGCGCGGTAATCGACGCTCGAGCGTTCGCGAAGATTGCCGGCTACCTGGACGACGCGAGGCGGAACGCCCGCGTGATTCAGGGTGGCGGCGCCACCGACGCCAGGGGCTACTTCGTCGAGCCGACGCTGGTCGAGGCGCCTGACCCCGGCTACCGGCTGATGTGCGAGGAGATCTTCGGGCCCGTCGTCACGGCCTGGGTGTACCCGGACGACGCCTGGGAGGACACGCTCCGGACGATCGACCGGACGTCGCCCTACGCGCTGACCGGCGCGGTCTTCGCGCGCGACCGGACGGCGATCCACGAGGCGGCGTCGGCGCTGCGCCACGCCGCCGGCAACTTCTACGTCAACGACAAGCCCACCGGCGCGGTCGTCGGGCAGCAACCCTTCGGCGGCGCCAGGGGCTCTGGCACCAATGACAAGGCGGGCTCGAAGATGAACCTGCTGCGGTGGGTCAGCGCACGGACGGTGAAGGAGACGTTCGCGCCGCCGCGCGACCACCGGTATCCGTACATGTCGGAGGCGTGAGGGAATCGGTTCGGACGCTGGGCGCCGGCGGGCCCGAAACGGGCCTCTGTCGGCGTTACTCGATCCGCACGAGGTCGATGTCGAACACCAGCATGCCGCGCGGCGAGCCGGCCTCGCCCTTGTAGGCCAGGTCCTGCGGTATCCAGAAGCGGGTGCGCTCGCCCTCGACCATCAGCTGCACGCCTTCGGTCCAGCCCTTGATCACCTGCTCGAGGCTCAGCGTCGCCGGCTGGCCCTTGGTGACCGAGCTGTCGAACATCTTGCCATCGGTCGTCCAGCCCGTGTAGTGCACGGTCACCTGCTGCCAGGCCGCCGGGTGGCGGCCGCCGACGCCGGGGCGCAGCACCTTGTAGGCGAGACCCGTCGCCGTGCGCTTGGCGTCGTCTGGGGGGCCCTTGACGTCGGGCGGGGCGATCGTCGGGGACCGCCGCGTGTCGATCAGCTCGATGTCGAAGACGACCGTGCCGGCCGGGCGGTTCGCCTGCCCCTTGTAGGCGAGGTCCTGCGGAATCCAGCAGCGGCGACGCTCGCCGAGGGTCATCAGCTGGACGCATTCGCGCCAGCCCGCCATCACCCGCTTCAGCGGGAACATCGCGGGGTTGCCGCGCGGGATCGAACTGTCGAACATCCGTCCGTCGCTGGCCCAGCCGGTGTAGTGGACGGTGACGACGTCGTCGGGGCCTGGCTTTTCCTCGCTCCGGCCCGGTGTCAGCACGCGCGACTTCAGCCCCGAGGGGCTGGCCGCCGCCGAGTCCGGCGGCGCCGTCAGATCGGCCGGCGGCGTGAAGTCGGAAACCTGCGCCGCCGCGGGAGCCGCGAGTACGCCCAGGGCGAGCGCCAACAGTGCTGGACGCATCATCGGTGTGGTCCTCAGCTCTCGAGGAGCAGGTGTCCCGGGTCCTCGATGTACTCCTTGATCTTGACCAGGAACTGCACGGCCTCCCGGCCGTCCACGATGCGGTGGTCGTAGGAAAGCGCCACGTACATCATGGGCCGGATCACAACCTGCCCGTTCACGGCCACCGCGCGGTCCTGGATCTTGTGCAGGCCCAGGATGGCCACCTGCGGCGGATTCAGGATGGGCGTGCTGAGCAGCGAGCCGAACACGCCGCCGTTCGTGATCGTGAAGGTGCCGCCGGAGAGATCCTCCAGCGTCAGCGTGCCGTCGCCGGCGCGCTTTGCGAAGTCGCGGATCGCCAGCTCCATCCCGGCGAACGACATGCGGTCCGCGTCGCGCAGCACGGGCACGACGAGGCCGCCCTCGGCGCCGACCGCCATCCCGATGTCGTGGTAGTTCTTGAATACGATCTCGTCGCCCTGGATCTCGGCGTTGAGCTGCGGGAAGGCCTTGAGCGCAGCGATGCTGGCCTTGACGAAGAACGACGCGATGCCGAGGCCGATGCCATGCTGCTGCTTGAAAGACTCCTTGCGGCGCTCGCGGAGGCCCATGACGGACGTCATGTCGATCTCGTTGAACGTCGTCAGCATCGCGGCCGTACGCTGCGCCTCGACCAGGCGCCGGGCGATCGTCTGCCGCCGCTTGGTCATCCGGACGCGCTGCTCGCTGCGATCGCCCGTGGCGGGCCGCAGGGCCGGCGCGGCCGGGGCCGCCTTGGCGGGAGCTGGCGCGGCGGCGGGCTTCGCCGCCGGCGGCGCGATCGCCTGCTGGACGTCCTGCTTGGTCACGCGTCCGCCGACACCAGACCCGGCGACGGTCTCGAGCTTGACGTCGTGCTCCTTGGCGACGTTGCGGGCCGTCGGGGTCGCGCGGGGCGCCTCGGGCACCGCCTGCATCTCGGGGGCCCGTGCCGGGGCCGCGGTCACGGGCGCCGCCGCGGGAGCCGTCGCCACGGCGGCGGCACTCTCGTCGATGACGCCGAGCAGTTCCCCGATCTTGACGTCGGTGCCCTCTGCGGCCGCGATGCTCGCGATGACGCCGGCCTTCTCGGCATTCACTTCGAGGTCGATCTTCTCGGTTTCGAGCTCGACGAGCGCGTCACCGACCGCCACGCGGTCGCCAGGCTTCTTCAGCCAGCGCGCCACACGCGCCTCGACGACCGACTCTCCCAGTTCCGGAACGACGATGTTTGCCATAGATGATTGAGGTCAGCGCTTGGACGCCGTGAGGTCCCGCGTCGCCTTCGGCGGCGCCGACGGGTCTCCGCCCTCGCCGCCGAGATCGAACGCCCGATCGACGAGCGCCTTCTGATTGAGCTGATGCCAGGCCGACGAGCCCTCCGACGGGCTCGAGCTGCGGGGCCGGCCGATGTAGTTCAGCGTCGCGCCCTTCGGCAGCAGCGGCAGCAGCAGCGGCCGCATGAACTCCCATGCGCCCATGTTCTCGGGCTCTTCCTGCAGCCAGACGACGTCCTTGGCGCCCGGATAGCCGGCCAGCACCTCGCGCAGCGACTTCTCCGGGAACGGGTAGAGCTGCTCGACGCGCACGATGGCCACGTTCGTCATCGCGGCGCGGCGCTCGCTCGTCAGCAGGTCCACTGCCACCTTGCCGCTGCAGAGGATCAGCCGCTTCACCTTGGCCGCCCGCGCGCGGGCCTCGCGGTCGTCGAGCACGGCCATGAACCGGCCCTGCGCGAGCTCGCTCGGCGTCGACGCGACCGCCGGGTGCCGCAGCAGGCTCTTGGGCGTGAGGACGAACAACGGGAGGGGATCCGTGCGGAGCAGCGCCGCCTGGCGGCGAAGCAGGTGGAAGTACTGGGCGGCGGTGGTGCAGTTGACCAGCCGCAGGTTCGTGTCGGCCGCCGCCTGGAGGAAGCGCTCCGGCCGGGCGCTCGAGTGTTCCGGGCCCTGCCCCTCGTAGCCGTGCGGCAGCAGGAAGACCAGCGACGGTTGCAGGCCCCACTTGGCGCGGCCAGACGTCACGAACTGGTCGAGGATCACCTGCGCGCCGTTGATGAAGTCGCCGTACTGCGCCTCCCAGATCACGAGGTGATCGGGCTCCTGCATGTTGTACCCGAACTCGAAGCCGATCGTCGCGTTCTCGCTGAGCGCGCTGTTGTGGATTTCGAAGGCCGCGCGGGCCTGCGGCAGCCGCTGCAGCGGCACGAGCCGTTCGCCCGTCTCGGCGTCGCGCAGGACGGCGTGCCGGTGGCTGAAGGTTCCGCGGCCCACGTCCTCCCCGGTGAGGCGGATCGGTGTGCCGTCGGCGAGGATCGAGGCGAACGCGAGCTCCTCGGCCGTCGCCCAGTCGATCGACCGCTCGTTCGGGTCCCCGAACGCCGTGCGGCGCTTCTCGCGGCCGCGCTCGAGCTTCTTGTGGATCGTGAAGCCCGCGGGCCGTTCGAGCAGCGCCTCGTTCAGCTCCACCAGCCGCCCGACCGGCACGCCCGTCTCGGTCTTGCCCGCGACGCCGGCCGGCGGCAGCTCGGGAATCGGCGCCACGAAGTCGCGCTCGGGCTCGAGCGCGGCGAACACCTGCTCGAGCGCCGTGAAGTGCTTCTTCACCATCGCGTCGGCGTCGTCCTGCGAGATCGCACCCTGGCGCACGAGCTGCGTCGCGAACGTCTCGCGGACCGTCGGGTGCGTCGCCACCCTCTTGTAGAGCACCGGCTGCGTGAAGGCGGGCTCGTCACCCTCGTTGTGGCCGTGCCGGCGGTAGCCGATCAGGTCGATCAGGAAGTCGCGGCGGAATCGCGCGCGGTACTCCCACGCGAGCCGCGCCGCCTCGAGGCAGGCGGCCGGATCGTCGGCGTTGACGTGGACGATGGGGATCTTGAAGCCGCGGGCGAGGCCGCTCGCGTAGCTCGTGCTGTACGACTCGTTCGGCGTGGCCGTGAACCCGAGCTGGTTGTTGGCGATGATGTGGATCGTGCCGTCGGTGTCGTAGCCGTCGAGGCGGGAGAGGTTCAGCGTCTCGGCGACGATGCCCTGGCCCGGGAACGCCGCGTCACCGTGGATCAGCACGGGCAGCGTCGTGGCGCCGTCGAAGTGCGGCTCGCCGCGGCCGAGCGCGGCGGTGCCGGCGG
>CAWULT010000145.1:0-10218 GCA_963923455.1 uncultured bacterium | reverse complement strand
CTCCGGCCCGGCGGGTCACCCGCCGGGTCCCGGCCCACCTCCCCGCGCCGGTCCCGGATCGGAACGCTCCGCCGGACACGTGTGCCCGAACGATACACCGCTGGCGTGCACGAGGCGACCATGGACGACGCGGTTCTGCCGCGGTCCGCACAGAGCCCCGCCTGTGCCGGATCGCGGCACGCGGGTTGCTCCCCTCACCTGCGACATGGCCGCACTGCCACTCGTCTCCGAACCCGGCTCACACTCCCGGCCGGGCACGCCCCACCCGTCCCCCGCCTGGGGACCGCTCGACTGTCCCCCGGCGCGGGTGAGGCTGTCAGAGGTGCTGGCCGGCCTGTCGCTCGCGCTCGACATCGCCGAGGGGCAACGGCAGGGTCACGCCGTTCGCACGACGGTGATCGGCATGCGCATCGCGGAGGCGCTCGGTCTCGCCGAGACCGAGCGCTCCGCGCTGTTCTACGCGCTGCTGATGAAAGACCTCGGCGGCTCCAGCAACGCGTCGCGGTTCGCCGCGCTCTTCGCCGCCGACGACCGGACGCTCAAGGCCGAACTCACGACGGTCAACTGGCCGGCCGCGACGCAGTCGTTCCGATTCGTCGCGCGCACCGTCGCGCCAGGCCACTTCTGGCCGCGCCGCGTCTGGCAGGCGCTGGCCGTCCTGGCACGCGGGCCAGAGGGGGCACGCGCCGTGGTGCGCACCCGCGCCGAGCGCGGCGCCGAGATCGCCCGGCGGCTGGACTTCCCTCCGGCCGCGGTCGAGGCCATCCGCGCGCTCGACGAACACTGGGACGGGCGAGGTCAGCCCTGCGGCCTGAAGGGCCCCGCCATCCCGCTGCTGGCTCGCATCCTCGGGCTCGCGCAGGCGGTCGAGGTGTACGCGACGACGTACGACGTGACCGCGGCGCTCTCCATGGCGACCGCGCGAAGGGGCACGTGGTTCGACCCGGCAATCGTCGACGCGTTCGGCGGGTTCGCCGGCGACGCGGGATTCTGGGCCCGGCTTCGGGACGGACAGCCCCTGACGCACCTCGCCGCGCTCGAGCCCGCAGGCCGCGTGGTATTCGCCGACGATCGCCAGTTGGACGTGGTGGCTGGTGCGTTCGCGACGATCATCGACGCGAAGTCCCCGTGGACCGTCCAGCACTCCACGGGAGTCGCTCGCCTCGCCGTCGCGACAGGCACGAGACTGGGCCTCGGCTCAGACGCCGTGCGCGATCTCTATCGGGCCGCCCTGCTCCACGACCTCGGCAAGCTGGGCGTCTCGAGCCTGATCCTCGACAAGCCGGGCCGCCTCGACGACGCCGAGCTGGCCGTGATGCGCCGCCACACCGCGCACACCCACGCGATTCTGAGCCACGCGGCGTGCTTCCACCGGCTGGCCGACCTGGCGGCGTCGCATCACGAGCGGCTCGACGGCGCCGGCTATCATCGCGGCGCCGGGGCCGACCGGCTGGACGTCAGCGCCCGTGTTCTCTGCGTCGCCGATGCCTGCGACGCGCTCCTCGCCACCCGGCCCTACCGCGCCGGCCTGCCGCCCGAACGGGTGCTGGCAATCCTGCGCCAGGGGATTGGCACTGCGCTGGACGGCGACTGCGTGGCGGCGCTCGGCGAGTGCCTCGGCGGCGTGCTGGACGGGGCCGACCCCGGACACGCGCCGGCCGTGCGCCTGGATCGCGCGCTGGCAGAGGACTACGAGCAGGCGGCGTAGTCAGGGCGGCCACCCGCATCCCCTGGCGGCGTCCGGCAGGGCGACGCCTGCCCCCGGGCCATCGAGGGGCCGCCGCGCGGCCTCCGCGTGCCACACACCGGTGCGCACCTCGGCGCCACGGCTCAATCAATGCCCGTCCGCGTCGATATACCACCCAAGGAGGCCACAGCCCGGTGCACGTTCTCTTCTGTGACGACGACAGTTCCACGCGCCTCATCGTGAAGCGGATCGTCGCGCAGCGCTTCGGGTGCCGCGTCACGGAGTGCGTGGACGGCGCCGAGGCCCTGCAGGTGATCGCGAAAGACCCCGTGGACCTGCTGCTGCTCGACATTCACATGCCCGTGATGAGCGGCATCGAGGTCGTCGAAGCCCTGCGTGGCACGCCGGAGACACACAGCCTGCCGATCGTGATCCTCTCGAACGTGCAGGACGAGCCGGCGATCTGGCACCTGGTGACGCTCGGGGTCGCGGGCTACGTCTTGAAGCCGCCGCGCCCGAGCGCGCTGATTCCCAAGGTGGAGCGATACCTCAGCCCGGCACAGGGGTGCCGGATCTGACCCCCTGGGGGCTCCAGAAGGACTTCCCGACATGACCTACACCACGTTCGACGCCGAGGATGTGATGCAGCAATTCGAGGATCCGGACGTGGTGTGCCAGATCCTCGGCCTGTTGAAGGCGGACATCCCCCGCTACCTGGCCGAATGCCAGGACGCGCTCGCCGCCGGCGACCACACGACGGCGCAACGGGCCGCACACACGATCAAGGGCGCTGCATCCAATGTCTCGGCCCACCAGGCCTGCGACCTCGCCAAGGCCATCGAGATGGCCCTGCGGGCCGGCCAGACCGACGTCTCGCCCCTCGTGCCACAGCTCGCGTCCGCCTGCGGACAGCTGCTCGACGACCTCACGGCGTGGGAAGCGACGCTGCGCGGACAGAGCCACGGGGCACGATAGCCTCGCGGCCCCGGCACTCCGGACGACTCATGCACGTACTCGTTTGCGATGACGACAGCGCCACCCGGTACATCGTCTGCCGGATCCTGACGCAGCACTTCGGGTGCCGCACCACCGAGTGCGGCAACGGCGTGGAGGCGCTCGAGCTGATCGCGAGGCACCAGTTCGCCTTCGTGTTCCTCGACGTCGAGATGCCGCTGATGAGCGGTATCGAGGTGCTCGAGCTGCTGCGCGAGAACGAGGACACCCGGACACTGCCGGTGGTGATTCTGTCCAACGTCCGCGACGAGGCCGCCGTCAAGCGCCTGTTGACGCTCGGCGTCTCCGACTACGTCCTGAAGCCGCCGCGCGCCGACAAGCTCGTCACCAAGCTGCAGCGCCTCGTCACGACCTTGCCGAAGGGCCCGCGCCACGAGGCCGCGGCCGAGGACGCGGGGGCATCCTGCTCTCGAAGGTCCGGCCGGCGATGCTCGTCGACGGCAACCTGGACTACCGGTTCTTCTTCGTCACCCAGGCCGGGACGTTCGGCACGATCCAGGAGGCCGAGTCCGGCGCCGCGGCCATCGCGCGCTTTCGCGATTCCCCGGCGCAGATCGTGTTCATCGGATCCGAGCTCGGCGTCGTCAACGCCGAGGCTCTCGCCAAGCGCCTGCGACACCTGCGCCCGGATGGCCCGCTGCGCCTCATCGGCCTGGTGGACGAGGACGTCCCGCCGGCGCGGACGCGCGTCTTCGACGACGTCATGCCGCGGACGCTCGTGGCCGAGGCGTTCCGCGCCTCGATCCGCCCCTTCGTCGACATCCCTGGGCCGTTCTCGTCGTTCCTGGACGTCGTGCCGGAGCTGCTCGCGCTGACCTCGAGCGCCGCCACACAGGTCTTCGGAATGATGTTCGACACGGAGGTCCGTCCGCGGGACTCCGCCGCCGGCCTCGTGGCGGCCGCCCGGGCGGATGTGGCTATCGTGGTCGACGACCGGTTCGTCATCACGGTGGGAGTCCACATGGACGCACCGGCGGTCACGGCGGTCGCAGTGAAGATGTTCGGCGCGACCGAGATCTCCGACGACGACCGCGCCTCCGTGGCAGCGGAGCTGAGCAACCTCGTCGCCGGCCGGATTCACGCCCACCTGCGCGACCGGGGACTGGCCAGCGTGCCGCGCCTCCCGGTCGGCCATCCCCCGGGTCCCCTGCAGCCGCTCCCGGCCGCCGAAGGGGTGACCAGTCCATTCGGCATCGAGGGCACCGGCGACTTCGTCATCTCCCTGCTCGTCAACGATCGGGATGCGGACCCGACGCAGCACCACGACGCGGTCACTCAGCCGGGCGGCGCGTCACCGACGGGTCCCGCCGACACCGCGCCGGAGGCCGGCAGCCCCGGCACCGGGGAGAACGCCCTTCCCGCCGGCGCGCACACGGGATCGCCCGCCTCAGTGGCGTGAGCGGGTGCTTCCGCTTCCACCCCCGGCCGCCACGCCGGTCCCGTCCGGCCGCCCGTCACCGTTCCGAGGAAGTGCCGGCCGGGCGACATCCACGGCACGAGCGTGTCACACCACACGACGCGGCGATCGCGAGCGCATCGGCGGACCTCCGACTACCACGTGACCCGGCACGCCATGCCAGCCGCCGCCCCAGCAAGCGCCGGGCGCACCCCAGGTGCCGCCCTCGCGTCATCTCGATGGCCCCCTCATGTCAGATGACCATCGCAATTCACCACTGATGCGGTCTCCCACCCGCCACGCAATGGACTTCATACCCTCCGGCGCTGCCGGACCGTCCCGCAGGAACCCACACGGCCGGCCTGCAGCCCTGCCCTAAAGCGGCACGAACGCGAGCCGATTACAGCCCCGGCACGACTTGTGCTCTGAGGTGGCAGGAATGAGCGACGACGCAGTCAAGGAGTTTCTGATCGAGAGCGCCGAGAACCTGGATCGCCTCGACGTCGATCTGGTCGAACTGGAGCGGGACCCACGCAACGCCGAACGTCTGGCCAGCATCTTCAGGACGATTCACACGATCAAGGGCACCTGCGGCTTCCTCGCCTTCTCGCGGCTCGAGGCGATCAGCCACGCCGGCGAAAACCTGCTCTCGAAGATGCGCGACGGGTCGCTGCTGTTGAACAGCGACATCGCGACGGCACTGCTGCGAATGGTCGACGCCATTCGACACATCCTCACCCACATCGAGTCCACCGGTACCGAACCGGAGGGCGACGACTCCGAGATCATCGAGGTGCTCTCGCGCCTCAAGGACGGCCTGGCCGCTCCGGCTGCGCCGGCGCCGACCGCCGCCGCGCCGGCCGTGCCACTCGAGACGCCGGCCCTTCCGCCCCCATTCACGGCCGCAGCGGCTCGTGCAGAGGCTGATGCCTCCCCCATCGCCGACGGAGGCCCCGTCGAGAACCGGCGCTCGGGCGACGACCGCCGTTCCGGTGAGGACCGCCGCACCGGGGCGGTGTCCGACACGTCCCTCCGCATCGACGTCGGCATTCTCGACAAGCTGATGAACCTCGTCGGCGAGCTCGTGCTCGCCCGCAACCAGATCCTCCAGTTCACGGCCGCCCAGACCGACACGAGCCTCACCGGCGCGACGCAGCGGCTGAACCTGGTCACGTCCGAGCTGCAGGAAGGCGTGATGAAGACGCGGATGCAGCCGATCGGCAACATCTGGGGCAAGTTCCCGCGTATCGTCCGTGACCTGGCGACACAGGTCGGCAAGCAGGTCGAGCTCCACATGGAGGGCAAGGACACCGACCTCGACAAGACGATCATCGAGGCCATCAAGGACCCGCTCACGCACATCGTCCGCAACTCGGTCGACCACGGCATCGAGGCGCCCGAGGTGCGACTCAGGGCAGGTAAGTCCGCCGAGGGCCTCATCAGGCTGCGGGCGTTCCACGAGGGCGGCCAGATCAACATCGAGATCTCGGACGACGGCGCCGGCATCGACCCCGCCAAGGTGCGCGCGACAGCCGTCCGCAAGGGCGTCGTGTCGAGCGAGGTCGCCGCCCGCATGACCGACCACGAGGTCCTCTCGTTGATCTTCCAGCCCGGCTTCTCCACGGCCGAGCAGGTCACGAACCTCTCGGGACGCGGCGTCGGGATGGACGTCGTCAAGACCAACATCGAGAAGATCGGCGGCCAGGTCGACATGCAGAGCACGGTCGGCGAAGGCACGACCCTCCGCATCAAGATTCCGCTCACGCTGGCCATCATCCCGGCGCTCATCGTCGCCGACGCCGGCGGCGAGCGCTACGCCATTCCCCAGGTCAACCTCCTCGAGCTGGTGCGCCTCGAGGGCGAGCAGGTCACCAAGGGCATCGAGTGGGTGCGCGACGTCTCGTTCTTCCGCCTGCGGGGGAACCTCCTGCCGCTCGTTCACCTCGATCGGGAGCTCGAGCTCGTCGAAGCCGCGGCCGACGCCTCCACGCTCGACGCCATCAACATCGTCGTCCTGAAGGCCGACGACCGGCAGTTCGGCCTCGTGGTCGACACGATCAACGACACCGAGGAGATCGTCGTCAAGCCCCTCAGCAAGCAACTGAAGTGCGTCTCCGCATTCGCCGGCGCCACCATCATGGGCGACGGGCGCGTCGCGCTCATTCTCGACGTGCTCGGCCTGGCCCAGCGCGCCCACGTCGTGTCCGACCTCAAGGCGACTGGCGTCACGACGGGCATCGATACCTCCGCACACGTCGACTCGGCGGAGCTCCAGACGCTGCTGCTCTTCCGCGCCGGCGAGCACGAACGGATGGCCATCCCCCTGCACTCGGTGGCCCGTCTCGAAGAGTTCCCGGCCACGATGATCGAACGCAGCGGCGACAGGCCGGTGGTCCAGTACCGGGGCAAGATCCTGCCCCTGGCCACACTCGGCTCGTCCGACGATGCCCGTCACGAGGGTCCGCGCCACGTCATCGTATTCAGCGCCCGCGGCCGCAGCATCGGCTTGATGGTCGACCAGATCCTCGACATCGTCTCCGATCGCATCGTCGTCCAGCACCGCCTGTCCAGGCCCGGCGTGCTCGGCTCCGCGGTAATCCAGGGCCGCGTGACGGACCTGCTCGACGTCACGTCCATTCTCCGCAGTCTGGACCCCGAAGCGGCTGCCGCCTGACGGCGGGAAGGCACACAGCGATGACCGACCTCACACACGCCACCCCGGCGCCTCATGCGAGCCCGCGCACGGGGACGACCCTGCAGTACTCGACGTTCTTCGTCAACGGGCTCTACTTCGGAGTCGAGGTGCTGGCCGTCCAGGAAGTGATCCGGTACCAGCAGATGACGCGCATTCCGCTCGCCCCGCCCGTCATCAGCGGCCTGATCAACCTCCGTGGCCAGATCGTCACCGCCATCGACGTCCGGACGCGCCTCGGCATGGACCCGCGCCCGGACGACCAGCTCCCGATGAACGTCGTCGTCCGCACCGACGAGGGCGTGACCAGCCTGCTCGTCGACGAGATCGGCGATGTCGTCGAGGTGCAGTCGGCGCAGTTCGAACCGACGCCCGAGACGGTGCGCGGCACCGCGCGCGACCTCGTGGACGGCATCTACAAGCTCGACAAGCGGCTGCTGCTGGTGCTCAACGTCAGCCGCACCGTGCACCTCGGGTCGGTCGACCCGACCATTCCAAACGGAGGCCGCTGACCCATGGCATCACCCGCCCGCAAGACCCAGGCGACGCTCTTCGAACGCATCGGCGGCGTGCCCGCCATCAAGGCCGCCGTCGACCAGTTCTACGACCGCGTCCTGGCCGATCCCGACCTGTCGCCATTCTTCACGGACGTCAACCTGCGCTGGCTCAAGGGGCGCCAGAACGCCTTCTTCATCCAGGCGCTCGGCGGCCCGGCCGTCTACAAGGGCCGGGACATGAAGGCGGCGCACGAGCACCTGCCGATCCGCCCGTCCGACTTCGGCAAGGTCGCCGGCCATCTGAAGGACACCCTGATCGCCCTGAAGGTCCCCACATCGCTCGTCAACGAAGTGATCGGCGCGGTCGCGCCGCTCGCGAAGCAGATCGTCAACACGCCGGAGACCGCTGGCCCCGCCGGCGCCCGTCTCCGCCAGATCGAGAAGGAGAGCACGGCAATGTCGAACGGACGATTCAAGCAGGCCGGCAACCTGGCGCTCAAGGCCGAGCCCGTCAGCCACGCGGCGTCGCAGGACAGTCGCGGGGAGTACGCCCGGTTCCGCGGCGCACTGGACAACGTGACCAACGCCGTGATGATGGTCGACCGCGACTTCGTCGTCCGCTACGTGAACAAGGCCTCGATGGCGCTCTTCGCCAAGCACAACGCCGAGTTCAAGAGGGCGTTCCCGTTCTTCGACGCCAACAACCTGATGGGCCAGTGCATCGACATCTTCCACAAGAACCCGCAGCACCAGCGCCAGATGCTCGCCGACCCGTCCAGGCTGCCGTTCAAGACCAACATCCGTCTCGGCAAGGTCTGGATCGAGCTGAACGTGAGCGCCAGCATCGACGAGCACGGCACCTACATCGGCAACGTCCTCGAGTGGGCCGACGTCACGGAGACGTCAGACGTCAAGGGCCAGATCGACGCCATCAACCGCTCGCAGGCGGTGATCTCCTTCGAGATGGACGGCACGATCACCCACGCCAACGAGAACTTCCTGTCCACCCTCGGCTATCGCCTCGATGAAGTCGTCGGCCGGCACCACAGCATGTTCGTGGACCCGGTGTACGCCAACAGCATCGAGTACAAGCAGTTCTGGGCGAACCTGAACGCCGGTCAGTTCCAGACGGGTGAGTACAAGCGCATCGGCAAGGGGGGCAAGGAGGTCTGGATCCAGGCGTCGTACAACCCCATCCTCGACGTCAAGGGCACCCCGATGAAGGTCACGAAGTTCGCGACCGAGATCACGACCACGGTGCGCGTCATCCAGGGCGTCGTCCAGACCGCCAACACCCTGGCCGCCTCGGCCGAAGAGCTGACAGCCGTCAGCCAGCAGCTCGGCGCCAACGCCGAGGAGACGGCCGCCCAGGCCAACGTCGTGTCCGCGGCGTCCGAGGAGGTCAGCAAGAACGTGCAGACCGTCGCGACGGCGACCGAGGAGATGTCGGCCTCGATCAAGGAGATCGCGAAGAACGCCAATGAGGCCGCGAAGGTGGCGACCTCGGCCGTGAAGGTCGCCGACACGACCAACACGACGGTCGCCAAGCTCGGCGAGAGCTCGGCCGAGATCGGCAAGGTGATCAAGGTCATCACCTCCATCGCGCAGCAGACCAACCTGCTCGCCCTCAACGCCACGATCGAGGCCGCGCGCGCCGGAGAGGCCGGCAAGGGCTTCGCCGTGGTCGCCAACGAGGTGAAGGAGCTGGCCAAGGAGACGGCAAAGGCGACCGAGGACATCAGCCAGAAGATCGAGGCGATTCAGTCCGACACGCACGGCGCCGTCCAGGCCATCGCGGAGATCTCGGAGATCATCAACCGGATCAACGACATCTCGAACACCATCGCCAGCGCGGTCGAGGAGCAGACGGCCACGACCAACGAGATCGGCCGCAACGTCACCGAGGCCGCGAAGGGCAGCACGGAGATCGCCGAGAACATCACCGGCGTGGCCACCGCGGCGCAGAGCACCGCCAGCGGCGCCTCCAACTCGCGCGAGGCGTCGACGCAGCTCTCCTCCATGGCCGCCGACCTGCAGAAGCTCGTCAGCGGGTTCAAGTACTGAGGCCGGCTGGACGATTGAACAGCTGCCGGCGGGGGGCGGACGCCCCCCTCCGGCCCGTACGTCACGGGCGGTGCGTCCGCCCGATCACGGAGAAGGCACCCTCATGAAGGCACTGGTTGTCGACGACTCGCGCGCGATGCGCATGATGCTCTCGAACATGCTGAAGGACATCGGCTTCGAGGTCGCGCAGGCCCAGCACGGCAAGGAGGGTCTGGCGCACCTGACGGGCCACCCGGACACCTCCTTCGCGCTGGTGGACTGGAACATGCCGGAGATGACCGGCATCGAGATGGTCGAGGCGGTCCGCAAGGACGCGGCGCTCAACAACGTCAAGCTGATAATGGTCACGACCGAGAGCGAGACCTCGCAGGTGCAGCGGGCCCTCGGCGCCGGCGCGAACGAGTACGTGATGAAGCCCTTCACGAAGGACGTCATCGTCGAGAAGCTTCGACTGCTGAACGTCGGCATCTGAGACCGGGCCGGTCATGGACACCCTCATCAACGTCCTCGTCGTGGACGACGCCGTCGTCGTCCGCAAGATGGTGACGGACATCCTGTCCGCCGAGCCGGGTATCCGTGTCGTCGGAACGGCCGCCAACGGGCGCATCGCGCTGCAGAAGCTGACGCAGCTGCAACCGGACGTCGTCACGCTCGACATCGAGATGCCGGAGCTGAACGGCCTCCAGACCCTCAAGGAGCTCCGGAAGAGCCATCCGAAGCTGCCCGTCATCATGTTCAGCACGTTGACGTCGCGCGGCACGGCCGAGACCATCGACGCCCTGGCGCATGGGGCCTCGGACTACGTCACCAAACCGGCCAACGTCGGCAGCGTGGCCAGGATGCTCATGCGTCAGGACTACTATCAGCT
>CAWULT010000144.1:0-10295 GCA_963923455.1 uncultured bacterium | reverse complement strand
ATTGCGGACCTGGTGGCGCGCCGCGCGCCCATCGACGCCTTTGCCGTCGGCAGCGAACTGGCGGTCTCGCAGGACGCCCCGCTGCTCGACCTGGTCTACAAGCTGGCCGAGTACGCCGGGGTCGGCCGCATCAAGACGTCGCCGGGCAAGCTCACGCTGCCGGGCCGCAAGCAGGTGTACCGCACCGAGCGCGACGGGGTGCTGGCCGCCGACGTGATCGGGCGGGCGGACGAGGCGGTCGAGGGCCGGCCGCTGCTGCGGCCCGTGATGCGCGGCGGCGAGCGGCTGCCCGAGGGCCGCGAGCCGCTGTCGGCCGTTCGTGCGCGGGCGCGGGCGGCGCTCGCCCAGTTGCCTCCCACGCTGACGGCGCTGGCGCCCGCGCCGGCGCCGTATCCAGTCGCGCTGAGCCCGGGCCTGGCGCACGCGCGCGACGAGGTGCGCGCCCGCGCGCTCGCCGAGAACTGAATGCGTCCGCGTCCGCGGACGGGAGTCGACGTCAGCGAGCGAGGTGAGCGAATGGAGTGGATCAACGGCCGGCACGTGATCGTCACGGGACCGACCTCGGGCCTCGGGTGGCAGATCGCGCACGAGCTGGGTGCGATGGGCGCCGTGCTGGTGCTGGCGTGCCGCGACGTCGCGCGCGGTGAGGTCGTGGCCGGGGAGATCGCGGCCAGGCCGGGGGCCGTCCCGCCCGTCGTGCTGCCGCTCGATGCGGCCAGCCGTGCCTCGATCGAGGCGTTCGCGCGTGCGTACCGCGCACGCGTGCCCCGGCTCGACGTGCTCGTCAACAACGCAGGCGTGGCCAACGGCACCCGTGCCGTGACGCCCGAGGGGCTCGAGCTCACCTTCGCCACCAACGTCCTGGGCTATCAGCGGCTGACACTGGCGCTGCTCGACCAGCTGAAGGCCGGTGCGCCGTCGCGCATCGTCAACGTGGCGTCGCTCTTTGCGAGCGACCTCGATCTGGACGACCTGCAGTTCATCCGCCGCCCGTACCAGGAGCTGCAGGCCTATGCCCAGTCGAAGGCCTGCAACCGGATGCTCTCGTGGGCGCTGGCGCGCCGGCTCGACGGCACGGGCGTCACGGTCAACGCTTATGCGCCCGGCTTCGTGCCCGCGACCGGGCTGTCGCGCAACCTCTCGCCGGAGCTGCGCGCCGTCTACGCGACGCGGGCGGGCCGCTCGCTGGCGCAGGGCGCCGACACGGCGGTCTGGCTGGCCAGCAGCCCCGACGTCGAGGGCCTGAGCGGCCGCTTCTGGTCGGATCGGCGCGAAGTGCCCTGCCAGTTCCGCGACCAGGCGGCCGAGGAACGCCTGTGGCGGATCTGCGAGGCGATCGACGCGCCGGTGTAGGGCGGCCGGGAGTATCATCCGCGGCGGTGGGCGTTATAGAGGAGGCTCGGCGATGGTGAGGCATCAGGCATGGGTGGCGGGGCTCGCGTTGCTCGTCGCGCTCGGCGGCACGGCGGCGCGGGCGCAGCAGGGCACGGCAGGCCGGGGGTGGACGCCGCCACGCACGCCGTGGGGGCATCCCGACCTGTCCGGCGTCTTCACCAACAAGGACGAGGCCAACACCCCGCTCGAGCGGCCGCAGGAGTTCGCCGGCCGCGACCCGAGGACGTTCACGGCCGAGGAGCTCGCGGCGCTGGCGAGGCAGCGCCAGACGCAGGCCGCCGAGATCGCCGGCGGCATCGGCGGCGCCGAGACCGGCGCTGGTCCCACGCACTGGTACGAGCACCTCCAGGGCAAGGGCAGCCGCCCGTGGTTCATCGTGGACCCGGCGGACGGGAAGGTGCCGGCCCTCACGCCGCAGGCGGCCCGGCGCGAGGCCGCGTTCGCGCGGCTCAACGACGCCCGCAACGGCGAGGGCCGCGCCGATTCGTGGGAAGACCGCAGCATGTACGACCGCTGCATCACGCGCGGCCTGCCCGGCTCGATGATGCCCGCCATCTACGGCAACGCCTACCAGATTCTGCAGACGCCCGACGCGGTGGCGATCCGCTACGAGATGATCCACGAGACGCGGGTGATCCCGCTCGACGGCCGCCCGCACCTGGCGTCGGGCGTGCGCCAGTGGCTCGGCGACGCGCGCGGCCGGTTCGAGGGCAACACCCTGGTGGTCGAGACCACCAACTTCACCGACCGCACGCACTTCGGCTACAACAACCGCTACAACAGCGAGCGGTTCCGGCTGGTGGAGCGCTTCACGCCGGTCGCCCCAGACCGGCTGCTCTGGGAAGTGACGTTCGACGACCCCGACGTCTACGTGCGGCCCTGGACCTTCGCGATGCAGCTCACGCGCGACGACGAGCAGCAGATCTACGAGTACGCCTGCCACGAGGGGAACCGCGGGCTCGAGCACATCCTGAAGGGCGCACGGTCCGAAGAGCGCGGGCGATAGCGCGGCGTCGCGCCGGCCGTCAGGCGCAGGCGGGTCCCCGCGTGGCGCCGTCGGTTGCTGGCGGCGCGTTCCCCGTTGTACTGTCCGGATCCATGACCCTGGACCCCTCGACCGTCGCGGCAACGGCCGCCGACTACGCCACCCGCACCCCACAGGAGATTCTGTCGCTGGCCCTGACCGAGTGTTCGCCGGATCTGGGCATCTCCTTCAGTGGCGCCGAGGACGTCGTGCTGATCGACATGGCCGCGACGCTCGGGCGGCCCTTCCGGGTGTTCTCGCTCGACACCGGGCGGCTGCACCCCGAGACGTACCAGTTCCTCGACAGGGTGCGGACCCACTACGGCATCACGATCGAGGCGTACTTCCCGCAGCCGGAGGCGGTCCAGGCGCTGGTCCGCGAGAAGGGGCTCTTCTCCTTCTACACCGACGGCCACAAGGAGTGCTGCGGCATCCGCAAGGTGGAGCCGCTCGTCCGCGCGCTGAAGCCGCTGCGCGGCTGGGTGACGGGGCAGCGCAAGGACCAGAGCCCGAGCACGCGCACCGACATTCCTGTCGTGCAGCTCGACCGGACGTTCGGCACGCCGGACAAGCCGCTCTTCAAGTTCAACCCGCTGAGCCACTGGACGTCGCAGCAGGTGTGGGCCTACATCCGCGACCACGACGTGCCGTACAACGCGCTGCACGATCGCGGCTTCATCTCGATCGGCTGCGAGCCGTGCACGCGCCCGACCAACCCGGGCCAGCACGAGCGCGCCGGCCGCTGGTGGTGGGAGGAGGAGACCAAGAAGGAGTGCGGTCTCCACGCGGCGAACGTGAAGTAACCCCGGAAGGATATGATGCGGCCATGCGGCGCGCAGACGTCATCGCATTGATCTCAGCCAGGCGCGAGGAGTTGGCGCGTCTGTTTGGCGTCCGCTCGCTGTCGTTGTTCGGCTCCGTGGCGCGTGACGAGGCGAGGCCGGATAGCGACGTCGACGTGCTCGTCGAGTTCGATGGGCCGACGACCTTCGATGCGCACATGGGACTGCTGGTCTTCCTGGAAGACCTGCTCGGATGCCGCGTCGATGTCGTGACCCTCAAGGGGCTGAAGCCGCGCTTGCGCGTCCTCATCGATCGGGATCTGGTGCGTGTCGCGTGATCCACTGTTGTACGTCGCTGATGTCGTCGCGGCAGGCGACGCGATCACGCGCTACATCGCTGGTGTGGACTACCAGGCATTCGCGGCCAACGATGAGAAGAGGGCTGCGGTCGAGCGGCAGGTCTTCATCATCGGAGAGGCCGCCGCACGCTTGCCCGAGGACTGGAAGCAGCGCCTGCCGGGTGTGCCATGGCGCAAGATCGTTGGCCTGCGCAACATGCTGGCCCACGGCTACTGGGTGATCGACTCCGAGGAGTTGTGGGACGTGGCGAGGAACAAGGTTCCCGAGTTCCTCGCGCAGCTCCGTCCGTTGCTGGGCGACCAGCGGTGATGCCCGCCCGGTAGGCCCGTCGCATGCTCGCCGTCCTGCAGTTGTTCCTGATCCCGTGGGGCGGCGGCATCCCGGCGGGCGTACTGCTCGCGTCCCGCAGCGGCATCAGCTGGCCGGTGACGGCAGGGCTCTACTTCGTCTCCGACGTCATCCTCGCGTTCCTGTTCGAGCCCATTCTCCGCGTGCTGGCCGCCATCGGCCGGCGCATCCCCGTGGTGGCGCGCGCCGGCGCCGCGATGGCGCAGGCGATGGAGCAGGCCGCTGCGAGGCACGTGGGCGCGGGGCCGTTCGCGCTCGTCCTGGTGGCCTTCGGGATCGATCCGATGACCGGCCGCGCGGCGGCGCTCGCCTCGGGGCACGGCTTCGTCGCCGGCTGGGCCATCGCGATCACGGGCGACATGATGTACTACGCCGTCATCGCGTTCACGACGCTGCAGCTCAAGGCCTACATCGACAACCCGGACGTGGTGATGCTGATCGTGCTGGCCGCGATGATCGGGGTGCCGATGGCGGCGCGGCGGGTCCGGCGGCGGACGGGCCGCGAGTGAGGGGCGCCGTGAGGATCCCGCCGGTGTGGCCAGTGCCGCTGGCCCTCGACCCCCCGGGTCAGGCCGCGACGTGACCGTCAGATGCCCCCGACGTCGTCGGCGTCGATCGAGGCGGCCTGCTCCGCCGCGGTGACGGCCTGGCCGAGCCGCTCGCGCACGAGCTGCAGGACGCTGCCGTAGACGTGCTCGCCCTGGTCGTCCCGGACGACGAAGAAGGGGGCACGGTCGATGCCCAGGCGCGCCCCGAGCACCATGCCCGGGCTGGCGGGGTCGTTCTCCCGGGCCCAGACGATCGCGTCGACCCGTTCCCAGAGGCCTCGCGAGCGGAGGTGGTCGGTGGCTTCGGCGCACTTGCGGCACTCGGATCCGTCGGCGAGCGTCTTCTTGACCATCGTGATGTGCATGACGCGGTTCCCCTGAACCTCGATGATGCCACGGGCGGCCGGGAACCGGCCTCCCTGGATGGGCGGCCCCCCCCCTCGAGGATGAGGGGCGACGCCGAGCCGCCGTCGCGACCGCCGGTGTCCGGAAATATCAGGAAACGTGAGGGTTGTCACGGCGGTTGGGGGTGATCACCTCCCACGATTAGGTGATCTCCGGCCGGTGCCACCTGACGTATTCTCTTGGTGCCCGATACGGAGGCCCATGAGACGACGACCCCTCGCGCTCGCCGGCGGCCTGTGGCTCGCCAGCGCGGTGCTCGCCGCACAAGGTCCGACGCCCAGCGTGGCGCCCCGGAGCCAGCCGCAGTCCGCGGCGGCGGTGGCCGATCCGGCCAAGCAGTTCCGGACGGTCATCGACCGCTACTGCGTGAGCTGTCACAACGAGCGGCTGAAGACGGGCGGCCTCGCCCTCGATTCGCCCGATCTGGCCCGGGTCGCGCAGGACGCGGACCTGTGGGAGAAGGTCGTCCGCAAGATGCGCGCGGGCGTGATGCCGCCCGAAGGGGCGCGCCGCCCGGACGCCGAGACGGCCCACAGTCTGGTGTCGTGGCTGCAGACGACGCTCGATCGCCAGGCGCTCAGCAGTCCCGATCCCGGGCGGCCGATGCTGCACCGGCTGAATCGCACGGAGTACAAGAACGCCGTCCGCGACCTGCTGGCGCTCGACATCGACGTGGCGTCGCTGCTGCCGCCAGACGACTCGGCCTACGGCTTCGACAACATCTCCGACGTGCTCGGCGTGTCGCCGTCGCTGCAGGAGCGCTATCTGGCCGCGGCCCGGAAGATCGCCGCCCTCGCCGTGGGCGATACGACGATCAAGCCCGGCAGCGACACGTACCGCGTGCCGCAGGACCTCTCGCAGAACCAGCACATCGACGGGCTGCCGCTCGGCACGGTGGGCGGCCTGAAGGTGCGCCACACGTTCCCGCTGGATGGCGACTATCAGTTCACGACGAAGCTGTATCGCACGAACCTGAACATCGTGCGCGGCCTCGAGTACCCGACCGAGTTCGAGGTGGCGGTCGACGGCAAGTCGGTGCACCGCGTCACGATCGGCGGGCCCGACGACCTGGCCTCGCTGATGGAGAAGCCGACCGACACCGGCGACGCCGTCGAGTTGCGGATGCGCGTCACCGTGCCGGTCAAGGCCGGTCCGCACGACGTCACCGTGGCCTTCGTCGAGAACATGGCCGTCGAGGACACGGTGCGGCTGCAGCCCTTCCTGCGCAGCTCGGCGGACAACTTCGACTGGGCCGGCCGGCCGCACATCCAGACGCTGGCGATCACCGGTCCGTTCGACGCCAAGGGCCCCGGCGACACGCCGAGCCGCCGGGCGATCTTCCAGTGCCGGCCGACGTCGAAGGCCACCGAGCGCGCCTGCGCGACGCAGATCCTGTCGCGGGTGGCCCGCCGCGCCTACCGGCAGCCGGTCTCCCAGGCCGAGCTCGCGCCGATCATGGAATTCTACGACCTCGGCCGCGCCGAGGGCTCGTTCGAGGCAGGCGTCCAGAAGGGGCTGCAGCGCATCCTCTCGTCGCCGCGGTTCGTCTTCCGCGTCGAGCGCGATCCGGCCAACGCCACGCCCGGCACCGTTCACCGCGTCACGGATCTCGAGCTCGCCGCGCGGCTGTCGTTCTTCCTGTGGAGCAGTATCCCCGACGAGACGCTGCTGCGCCTGGCCACGGCCGGCCGGCTGTCGGACCCGGCCGTGCTCGACGCGCAGGTCAAGCGCATGCTGGCCGACCCGAAGTCGGAGGCCCTCGTCACCAATTTCGCCGGCCAGTGGCTGCACCTGCGCAACGTCCGGAGCGTGCTGCCGAACTCGGACGCGTTTCCCGACTTCGACGACAACCTGCGGCAGGCCTTCCGGCGTGAAACGGAGCTGCTCTTCGACAGCCTGATGCGCGAGGACCGCAACGTGCTGGACCTGCTGCGCGCCGACTACACGTTCGTCAACGAGCGGCTCGCGCGGCACTACGGCATCCCGAACATCTACGGCAGCCGGTTCCGCCGCGTCCCGGTGGCCGACGAGGCGCGCAGGGGCCTGCTCGGCCACGGCAGCATCCTGGCCGTCACCTCGCACGCCGAGCGCACCTCGGTGGTGCTGCGCGGCAAGTGGGTGCTCGAGAACGTGCTCGGGCTGCCGGTGCCGGCTCCGCCGCCGGACGTGCCGCCGCTCAAGGCGCCCGAAGAGGGGGGCGCGATCAAGACGCTGCGCGAGCAGATGGCCGAGCACCGGGTCAACCCGGTGTGCGCGAGCTGTCACAAGGTCATGGACCCGGTGGGCTTCGCGATGGAGAACTTCGACGCCGTGGGGGCCTGGCGCACCCGCGAGCCGGGTGGGATGATCGACGCATCGGGCCAGCTGGCCGACGGGACGAAGATCGACGGCGTGGCCGGTCTGCGCAAGGCCATTCTCGACCGGCCCGATCTGTTCGTCGGCACGATGACCGAGAAGCTGATGACCTACGCGCTCGGACGCGGGGTCGAGGCACGCGACATGCCGGTCGTGCGCGCCATCCTGAAGGACGCCGCCGCGCGCGAGTACCGGTTCTCGTCGATCGTGCTCGGCATCGTCCGCAGCGTGCCGTTCCAGATGCGCATGACGCCCGAGCGGGCGGAGGCGCCCGCGACGCAGTCGGCCCGATTGAACTGACACCGGGGGAGATTCACGATGTTCGTCACCAAGAAGCACCTGCCGCGCCGCCTGTTCCTGCAGGGAATGGGGACGGTGCTCTCGTTGCCGCTGCTCGACGCGATGGTGCCCGCCTTCACGGCGCTGGCCCGGGCGCAGGCGGCGCCGCGCACGCGGTTCGGTGCGATCTACGTGCCGAACGGCGCCATCATGGAGCAGTGGATTCCGGAGGCGGTGGGCGCCGGATTCGAGCTCAAGCCGATCCACAAGCCCCTCGAGCCCTTCAAGGACCAGCTGGTCGTGGTCAGCAACCTGACCCGGTCGCATCCGGGCAGCCAGGTCGGCGACCACGCGGTCAGCGCCGCGGGCTTCCTGACCGGCGTGTGGCCGAAGCGCACCGAGGCCGAGGACGTCTACGCGAACACGACGATCGACCAGGTCGTGGCGCAGCGGATCGGCCAGGAGACGCCGTTCCCGTCCATCGAAGTCGCCACCGAGGACTTCACCGGCTACGTGGGCGCCTGCTCCCCGGGGTTCAACTGCGCGTACCTGAACACGGTGTCGTGGAAGTCGCCGTCGACCCCGTTGCCGATGGACATCAACCCGCGCGTCGTGTTCGAGCGCATGTTCGGCCAGGCCGGCACGCCGGCCCAGCGCGCGGCGCGGATGCGCGAGGAGCGCAGCATGCTGGACTCGGTGACCGCCGAGGCCCGCCAGCTGCAGAGCGGCCTGGGGCCGCGCGACCGGCAGCGGGTCTCCGAGTACCTGGACAACCTGCGCGAGATCGAGCGGCGCATCCAGCGCGCCGAGGCGCACAGCGGCACCGAGGTCGCGCTCGAGACGCCGGTCGGCGTGCCCGACTCGTTCGAGGAGCACGTCGGCCTGATGTACGACCTGATGGCCGTGGCCTACCAGGCGGACATCACGCGCGTGTTCACCTTCATGCTGTCGCGTGAGCTGAGCCAGCGGACCTACCAGAACATCGGCGTCACCGAACAGCACCACACGGTGTCGCACCACGGCAACGATCCGGCGAAGATCGCGCAGAACGTCAAGGTCAACACGTACCACATGAGCCTGTTCGCGAAGTTCCTCGCGAAGCTGAAGGACACGCCGGACGGCGACGGGTCGGTGCTCGACCACTCGCTGATCTTCTACGGCGGCGGCATGGGCAATCCGAACGGTCACGCCAGCGACCCGCTGCCCGTGATCGCGCTCGGCGGCGGCGTGGGCAAGGGTCACCGCCACATCCAGCTGAAGCCGCGGACGCCGATCGGCAACCTGTGGCTCTCGGTGGCCGATCGCTTCGGCGCCCGGATGGACTCCTTCGGCGACAGCGACGGCCGCGTCGACGGTCTGTTCGCGTAGGGGCCCATGCGTCACGCGTCGCGCGTCCGCACCGTCGTCGTCACCGCCGCCGTGCTGTCGGCGGTTTCGCTGAGCGCCGGCCAGTCCCGCGGCAGCCTGGCCAACGCCATCCAGTCGGGCAACCGCGCGGCCATCCGCGCGTTGCTGCGCAATCCCGTCGAGGTCAAGGCGGTGGAGGCGGACGGGACGACGCCGCTCCACTGGGCCGCGCGGACCGACGATGTCGAGACGGCACAGGCGCTGCTGCGCGCCGGCGCCAACGCCAACGCGGCCAACCGGTACGGCGCGACGCCGCTGTCGCTCGCCGCGGTCAACGCCAACCCGAAGATGGTCGAGGTGCTGCTGGCGGCCGGCGCCAACCCGAACGCGCGGCTGGCCGGTGGCCAGACCGCGCTGATGACGGCGGCGCGCACCGGCAATTCGGGCGTCGTGCGGGCGCTGCTCGCCAAGGGGGCCGATCCCAGCGTCCGCGAGACGCAGCTCGGCGAGACCGCGCTGATGTGGGCGGCGGCCGAGAACCACGCGGCCATCGTGACGCTGCTCGCCGAGCACGGCGCCGACGTCAACGCGCGGTCGACGAAGATCACCCGCCCCAAGGACCGCTTCGGCCTGGAAGGCGTGCTGACAATCCTGCCGCACGGCGACTGGACGCCGATGATGTACGCCGCGCGCGACGGCGCGCCTGACGCGGTGCGCGCGCTGGCCCGCGCGGGCGGCCTCGTCAACGTGGTGGACCCGGACGGCACGACGCCGCTCGTGCTGACCATCATGAACTCGCACTACGACGCGGCCGGCGCGCTGCTCGACATGGGGGCGGAGCCGAACATTCTCGACAGCGCCGGCATGGGCGCCCTCTACGCGGCCGTCGACATGAGCTCGCTCGGCGAGGTGTACGGCCTGCCGCCGCGCAAGGTGCAGGACGCGTTGACGCCGCTCGACATCATCAGGCGCCTGATCACGCAGGGCGCGGTGGTCGACGCGCGGCTGCGGACCGCGGCGTTGCAGCGCAACCATACCCCGGGCGAGCCGCTGCTCGGCACGGGCACCACGCCGCTGATGCGCGCGGCCAAGCACGGCGACTACGCCGCGATGAAACTCCTGCTCGACGCCGGTGCCGACCCGTCGGTGCAGCAGCCGAACGGCACCACGCCGCTGATCCTGGCCTCGGGCCTCGGGCGCGGCCTCGGGGTGTTCGCGAAGGACGTGGGCACCGAGGCCGACCTGCTCCAGGCGGTGCGGCTGCTCGTCGACAAGGGCGTCGACGTCAACCACACCAACACGAACGGCCTGACGGCCGTGCACGTGGCGGCGCAGTCGGGTCTCGACTCGGTGGTGTCCCTGCTCGCCAGTCGCGGCGCGCGCCTCGACATCAAGGACAAGCAGGGCCGCACACCGGTCGACATGGCCATGGGTGTCGGCGGCCGCGGCCGC
>CAWULT010000143.1:0-10732 GCA_963923455.1 uncultured bacterium | reverse complement strand
CTGGCCGCAGGTGAAGGCCGCTCTCGTCGACTCCGACACGGCGCGCGCCGCCGGCGGGGATACGACGCTCGCGATGTGGATCTCGGCGGTCGCCGCGCGGCTGGCCGCCGACGCGCGTGTCGAGGCGTCGCTGCTGACCGGCATCGCGCTCGTCGGCGCGATGACGCTGCGGCAGGTGGGCGCGAAGCGCTTCGCGCACCCCGTCGAGGCCCCGGGGCAACCGCTGCCACCGGACCCGCGCGCGCCCGAGGCCATCGTGCGCGCCCGCGCGACCGACGCCAGCCAGGGGCTGCTCGGCTTCCTGCGCGGGGCGCGGGCCCGTTACGACGTGCGCTTCGACGAGCGCCGCCGCGACGCCTGCTTCCAGGTGATCGTCAACCAGCACCTGACGACGGGAGCCGAGAGCGACACGCGGCCCTACGCGCACACCCGGGGCTACTCGCAGGTGGGGCCGATTCCCGCGCAGTGCCGCACGGGCTCCTGCGGCACCTGCTGGGTGGGGGTCCTCGGTGGCGCCGAGAAGCTCTCGCCCGTCGACGACATCGAGCGCCGCCGCCTGCGCGAGTGCGGCTACCTCGACACGGAGGAGGACCGGCCGTTCATCCGCCTGGCGTGCATGGCTCGCGCGGGCGGCAACGTCACACTCGTGATTCCGCCGTGGAACGGCTTCCTGACGCGCGGCGGCCTGGCGGCGCCACCGGGGCCCGGCGTGGCGCGGGCCACCGCCCGGACCGCACACGAACCGCGGCGTCCATCGGGCGCGTCGAGCCCGGCGCCCGCGGGCGCCACTGCCGTCGGCGCCGGGCTCGGCACGCCCGGGCCGGCACGTATCCAGGCGCTCTCCGCGCCGCAGCTCAAGGCGATGATGGACGCGGGCGAGGTGTTCGAGCTCGTCGACGTGCGGTCCGGTGCCGAACGGGCGATGGCGCGCATCGAGGGCGCGCGCCTGCTCGACCAGGCCTATCACGACGAACTCCTGTCGCGGGATCCCGAGACGAAGCTCGTGTTCCAGTGCCACCACGGCATCCGCAGCCGGAACGCCGCCGAGTACTTCCGGCAGAAGGGCTTCCGGCAGCTCTACAACCTGCAGGGTGGCATCGACGCGTGGTCGGAGCTGGTCGACCCGACGGTGCCGCGCTACTGACCGCCGGCCCGCCGTCGCCACCGACGCCGAGACGGCGCTGCACCGCCCCGCACCGCCGCCACCCGGTTGGGCCGGCCGTGCCGGGTGTGGCCTACCCGCCCGCCATCGCCCCGACGATCAGATAGGGCTCACGCCCCTCCACGACGGCGTCGGGCAGCAGCGCGTCGGCCCGCTCGTGGGTCAGGTCCTGCTCGCAGGCGAAGAAGCGGAGGAACGGGCGCCGGACCTGCGTGACATGGTCGCGGATGGTGCCGCGCAGCACCGGGTAGCGTGCCTCGAGCGCGTCGAGCACCGCCCCCCGCGTCACCGGCCCGTCGACGGCCAGGCACACCTCCCCGTCGACGCGGGCCAGCGTCCGCAGGTGCGCCGGCAGTTCGACGCGAATCACGGCAGGGTCTGTACCTCCACCGACAGCACCGGCGGCAGGTTTCCGGCGATCGCCGTCCACGTGTCGCCGGCGTCGGGCGAGGCGTACACCTGGCCGCCGGTCGTGCCGACGTAGATCCCGCACGTCTCGAGCCGATCGACCGCCATCGCCTGGCGCAGCACGTTCACGTAGCAGTGCTCCTGCGGCAGCCCGCGCGTCAGCGCCTCCCATTCGCCGCCACCCGTGCGGCTGCGGTACACGCGGAGCCGGCCATCCGGCGGATAGTGCTCCGAGTCGCTCTTGATCGGCACGACGTAGATCGTCTCGGGCTCGTGGGCGTGCACGGCGATCGGGAAGCCGAAGTCCGTCGGCAGGTTGCCGCTCACCTCGGACCACGACTCGCCCGCGTCGTCGCTCCGCATCACGTCCCAGTGCTTCTGCATGAACAGGACGCCCGGACGGGACGGGTGCATCGCGATGCTGTGGACGCAGTGCCCGACCTCGGCCTCCTTGTCGGGCAGCTCGTACTGCGAGACGAGCCCCTTGTTGATCGGGCGCCAGGTGGCACCGCCGTCGTCGGAACGGAACGCGCCCGCAGCCGAGATGGCGATGAACAGGCGCTGCGCGTTGGACGGGTCCTGGAGAATCGTGTGGAGGCCCATGCCGCCGGCGCCGGGCTGCCACAGATGGCCCTTGCCGTGGTTGCGCAGCCCCGACAACTCGCCCCACGAACGGCCCCCGTCGGTCGTCCTGAAGATCGCGGCGTCCTCGACGCCGGCGTACACCGTGTCGGGGTCGTGCAGCGACGGCTCGAGGCTCCAGACGCGCTTGAACTCCCAGGGATGCTGCGTCCCGTCGTACCACTGGTGCGTGCCGGGCACGCCGTCGTAGGTGAACGTGTTGTCCACCGGCTCCCACGAGACGCCCCCATCGTTCGACCGCTGGACGACCTGGCCGAACCAGCCGCTGCTCTGGGACGCGTAGATCCGGTTCGGATCGGCCGGCGAGCCCTTGACGTGATAGATCTCCCAGCCGGCGAAATGAGGCCCGGCGATGGTCCAGTTCCGCCGCGCCCCGTTCGACGTCAGCACGAACGCGCCCTTGCGCGTGCCCACCAGTACGCGAACTCCGCTCATCGCCGTGCCTCCCTGCGTGCGAGGTGACTCGATGCCGGCCGCGCCACGACGCGGTCCGGTTCCCGCTCCCCGACTCCCCAGCCGACGCTACGAGAGCCCGGCCTCGTAGAGGGCCAGCAGCTTGCCCCACGCACGCTCGGCGTCGGGCCGGCTGTAGATCGGCATGCCGTTCTGCAGCGGCATGTCGGGCATGCACCAGCCGTGCTGCGCGTTCCTGTAGACCTCGATCTCGGCCGGGACTTTCGCGGCCGCGAAGGCCTCACGGAGCGTGTCCTTGGCGTCGGGCTGCCGCTCGTCGTCGTTGGCCGCCACGCCGAAGTACATGCGGGCATGGATCTTCGGTGCCAGCAGGTGCGGGCTGTCGGCGCCGGTGGTCACGAGGCCGCCGCCGTGGAACGACGCACCGGCCCCGATGCGGTCCGACACCGATGCCGTGCGCATCACCAGCGGGCCACCCATGCAGTAGCCCTGGGTGCCGATCTTCTTCGCCGTGTCGACCTCCGGCTGCGCGTCGAGGAACGCGATGAATGCGCGCGCGTCCCTCTCGGCCGCACCCGCGGCCGTGATGGAGCCCATCAGCGGCCCCAGCCTGGCGCGGTCGGCCTGGTTCTGGAAATCGAACGTCGCCGTGTCGAGCACCTGACCGTGCGCCACGCGGTAGTACGGGTTCGGCACGAGCACCGCGTAGCCCTCGCCGGCGAGGCGCCTGCCCATCTCGACCAGGGCCGGACGCAGGCCGAAGGCGTCCGCCCAGACGATCACGCCCGGGTGGCGGCCGCTGGTCGGGTGGATGAACACCGCGTCGCAGGTGCCGTCGGGGGTCGTCAGGTCGACATCCTTCTCGGTCACGGGTACGGCCGCCGAGGCCGGGCCCGCCACGGCCATGCCCGCGCCCGCCGCCAGTGACATCGCGACGAAATCGCGCCGTGACAGGTCGGGGCCCGTGGTGTTGTCGTCCTGCTCGGATGTCGTGTCGGTCATGGGTCCTCGGTGTCCCGCGCCGGACTCGTCGATGGCACGCGCAGGGGCGAATCGGGCGGGCCGGGTCGCAGCGCGAACGATTGTAGACCCTTCGACGGCCTGTGCTAACCTCCGCGGCACGGCCGCAGCCGCGCCACCTCCATCGATGTCGTCCACCGTCCGCCGTTCCGTCGCCCGGTTCGTGATGATCGGGCTGTGCCTGACGCTCGCGCCGCGAGCCTGGGCCGCCTGCGACGGCGCGCCCGCTCCAGCTGGCGCGCAGACGCTCGAGGTCGCCGGCGCGCAGCGGGCGTTCGTGGTGCGCCTGCCGGCGCCATACGACGGCCGCACGCCCGCGCCCGTCGTGCTGGCGTTCCACCCCTTCGGGATGAACGCGCAGTACATGCAGGCCCGGGCGCCGATCGGCCGGGCCTGGCCCGAGGCGATCGCGGTGTATCCCGAGGGCCTGGGCCGTCCGGGCAGCGCCGCCCCCTCGTGGCAAGGCCGCCCCGGTGAGCTCGCGGACCGCGACGTGGCGTTCTTCGACGCGCTCGTGGCGTGGCTCGACCAGCGCGCATGCATCGACCGCGCGCGTGTGTTCGTGCTCGGCTACTCCAACGGGGCCGGCCTGGCCCACCTGCTCGCCTGCACCCGGGCGCAGGCCGTGGCCGGGGCCGCGATCGCAGCCGGCCGCCTGTCGTGCGTCCCCGAGGCGTCGAAGCCGATCATCCTCGGCCACGGCGTACGTGACACCACGATCGACTACGCCACGGGGCTCGAGGCCGCGCGTGCCTGGGCCAGGGTCAATCGCTGCACGGCACCGCCCAGGGCCGGGGCGCCCGGCTGCGTCGGCGGCGACCAGTGCGGCGCCGCGACGACGTTCTGCACGCATCCGGGCGGTCACGAGTACGACCCGGCATTCACCAGGGCCGCCGTCGAGTTCTTCAAGGCGGTGCCCCGCTAGCCCGGTCCGGCCCGACGCCGGTCCCCCCCCTTCACGAAGGAGCCTCGCCATGGACGTGACCCGCCGCCACTTCGTCTCCACCTCGTCGCTCGCGCTCGCCGCTGGCGTGCTCGGCGGCGGACGCCTGTTCGCGCAGCAGCCCGCTGCGGCCCCGACGGTACCCGCCTTCACCGCGCTGCGCCGCAACGTCGGCGTGTTCACCGCGCGCGGCGGCACGATGGGATGGCTCGTCACCGCCGACGCCGTGCTCGTCATCGACAGCCAGTTCGCCGACACGGCCCAGATGTTCCTCGACGGCATGAAGTCGCGGACGACGCGGCGCTTCGACCTGCTGCTCAACACCCACCACCATCCCGACCACACGGGCGGCAACAAGGTGCTGCGGCCCACCGTCGGGAAGATCGTGGCGCACGCGAACGTCCCAGGGCTGCAGCGCAAGCAGGCCGCCACGGCGAAGTCCGAGGACGCACAGGCCTACGCCGACGAGACGTTCGCCGACACCTGGAGGACCTCCATCGGCAACGAGATCGTCTCGGCGAAGTACTACGGGCCCGGCCACACGAGCGGCGACGCCGTGTACACGTTCGAGCGGGCCAACATCGTCCACATGGGCGACCTGATGTCGCACCAGCGGCACCCGCGGATCGACCGGCCGGCCGGCGCGTCGATCCGCAACTGGCTCGTGTCGCTGGAGAAGGTCACCAGGGACCACGACAACGACACCGTCTACATCTTCGGCCACTCGAAGGCGGGCCTGCCCGTCAGCGGGTCGCGCCGGGACGTGCTGGCGCTGCGCGACTACTTCTCGGCCATGCTCGACTACGTGCAGAAGGGCGTGGCGGCCGGCCGGTCGGCCGACGAACTGATCAAGGCCGGCCTGCCCGGCTTCGCCGAGCACGAGGGGATGCCGCAACTGCAGGTGGCCTACGACGAGCTGACCGCCAGGGCCTGACCCGCGGTGCGCGCGGCGCGCGCCTCGCACCGCGGCTCCGCCACAAATGTGCCCACCATCAGGCCGGTCCGACAATTCCGTCTGACCGGCCCCCACCGCTCAACCCCAGCCCCGACGAATTTCGGCCGAAATCCGAGCATCCTGCGGCGGCCCGCCGGAACGTGTCTTGCTCAGCCTGCCGGCGGAGGCTCCCCGACGCATGACCCGTGACGGCCACGACAATCTGCAGCGTCTCGTCGACGGACTGCACCTGAAGTACCTGCCCCTGACCTCCGGCGACGTCGCCACCTACATTCCGGAACTCGGCAGGGCCAATCCCGAGCACTTCGGCATCTGCCTGGTCACGGCCGACGGCGCGATCGTTCAGGCGGGCGACTGCGACGTCCCGTTCAGCATCCAGTCGATCTCGAAGCCCTTCACGTTCGGCATGGCGATCGAGGAACTGGGGCGCGAGCGGGTTTTCGAGCGCGTGGGCGTCGAGCCGAGCGGCGACGCATTCAACTCGATCGAACTGCAGCCTGGCAGCAACCGGCCGTTCAATCCCATGGTCAACAGCGGCGCCATCACCGTCAGCGCCCTGCTGCACGCGCGCTACGGTGACGACGCGCTCCACCGCGTGCTCGAGAAGTTCAGCCTGGCGGCCGGCCGGCCGCTCTCGGTCGACATGGCCGTCTACGAGTCGGAGCGCCGGACGGGCCACCGGAACCGGGCCATCGCGTACCTGCTGCTCAATTTCGGGATGGTGCACGACGATGCCGAGGCGGCCCTCGACCTGTACTTCCGGCAGTGCGCGATCAGCGTCACCTGCCGCGACCTTGCCGTCATGGCGGGCACGCTGGGCCACATGGGCCGCAACCCGCTCACCGGAGCGTTCGTCTACGACCTCGACAGCGTCAAGGCGATGCTGTCGATCATGTTCACGTGCGGGATGTACGACTACTCGGGCCAGTGGGCCTACCGCGTCGGCGTGCCGGCCAAGAGCGGCGTGTCGGGCGGCGTCATGGCCGTCGTCAACCGCCAGCTCGGCATCGCCACCTACTCGCCGAGACTCGACGCGCACGGCAACAGCCGCCGCGGTGTCGAGGTGGGCGTCGACCTGGCGTCGCAGCTGGGGCTGCACGTCTTCGACTGCCTCAACGTGGGCTCGACCTTCCTGGCCGGGATGGTCTGACGCGCGGCGTCCTTCGGCGCACGGCCGCGCCGGAGGGCGGCTCAGAAGCGCACGTTGGCTTCGACGAACCCGAGGGCGGCGTGGGGTCCCTGCGGGTAGGTCGCAGCGGCGACGCCGCCGCCGCGCGCCGCGGCCGCATAGCCGGTCAGGGCCAGACGGCGGTTGATCGTGACGTCCAGTGCCGTGTCGTAGAGCGTCGCGACCCTCGACTGCCCCCCGCTCGGCTTGCCGGTGTACCCGAACGTGGCCGGCTGAAACGCGCCGCCGCCCTGGTACCACAGGTCGTGCGTGTCGGCGACGCGCAACACGTGCACCTCGGTTCGCACCGAGACCTTCGGATGAGGGCGCAGCAGCACCGACCCGTACTCGTCGTGCAGGTTCATCAGCGCGTAGAACGGGAACCGCGAGTACCACCGGGCCGTCGGGAACAGCTGGAAGAAGGTGGCATGCCGCGCGTCGCTCGGGTCCCCGTCGCCGCTCGCGAACAGGGCGCCAGCGCGCAGCCATGGCTTGAGCGCCGGTATCTGCTTCGGCTGCCAGCCCACTTCGCCGACGATCGACGCCGCCCGCTGGTCGAGGCGGCCCCAGCGCCCAACCTGCCCAGCCCCCCACACCAATGCATCGATGTCGCCCCAGGGGCGCTCCACGACACGAATGTAGTGTCCGCCGATCGTCGTCACGTGCAGGGCGCCCGCATCGGCGGTCCGGGCCGCCAGGGGCCGGTTGTCGGTCTTGACGACGTCACGGAAGTCGTCGGCCTGAATCACGAACGCGCGCCATTCACCAGCGCCGCGGGTCGACGGCATCTGGTGCGTGACGGCCCCGTACACCACGGTCGCGTTCAGGTCGCGCCACCCGTTCACCTGGAAGACGCCCTGGGTGGGACGCGCCGCGAGCACCGTGACGTTGGTGCGCGGGGTCTGGAAGCCGTACTCGACGCCGTCGAAGCTTCGCATCACGTGCGTGAAGCCGAAGTTGCCGATCAGGCGGTGGGCCACGTGGTCCCGCTTCAATGCGGCGAGCGACCCGTTGGCGGGCATGACCTCCGTGCCCTCGATGAACTCGAGGCGCCCGACACCCACCTGCTGCCCGCGACGGCCCGCGAGGTTCTTGAAGCGGACGAAGGCCTGCTTCGGGAACAGGTTGGCGGCATTGCGCGACCGGCCGTTGCTGACGAAGTAGTTGGCCCCGATGCCGAGGCCGCCCTGCACCCCCGGCGCCACGGCGTCGTCGGGCAGGCCCAGCAGCACCGGCGCCGCCATCTCGACCTGCCAGTCGACGCGGCGGCGGGTCTGGGCGAACGACAACCGCAGCAGGGACCCTTGGAAGACATAGCTGTTGTTCGCGTCGCCCGCGAACCAGTCCCAGGCCTCGGTGCGCGTCCGGAACGTGCCACTCATCAGGACGGACCCGAGCCGTAAGGCTGCAGGTGTGGTCGCGGCTGGGGGCGCCGGCTGGCCGGCGGGTGCCACGGGCGATTGCGCGAGCACGGGCGTGGCGGCACCGAACATCACCGCGGCGGCGCAGGCATACGTCAGGAGGACACGGTTTCCCACTGCAGACATTCAAGCACGAACCATTCCTGGTCGCGCCCGCGGCGTGACGGGTGCCATCGGCTGATACACCGCGCCGATTCGCGACAGAGGCCCCCCGCGCCCGGGACGGAAGGTGACTTTGATCTGCTCGAATCAGAACTCTTGGAGAGGGGAACAGCGGACCCGGCGGCTGGAGACGACGCACAACAAAAGACGGCGCGGGGGCCCGAAGGCCCCCGCGCCGTCTCGTCGTGCTGGGGAGAACCCGCCTGCTAGTTCACCAGGCGCTGCACCGAGCCGTGGATCCCCAGGTAGTTCCAGGAACCCGGAATGCTCACGATGACGCTGCCGTCCGTGCCGAAGCTCACCGTCGCACCGGAGAGGTTCGAGATGTTCGGCGCCGTGAACTTGTACTGGAACTGTCCAGGCTCCAGATACGTGGTCGGCGCGTTGCGCATCGGCTGAATCTTCAGCACCTCCGCCACGCTCGCCCAGCGATAGCCCGCGTGCAGCGTGATGCGGATGATGGTCCGCGTCGACGACCCGCTGCCCGTCCGGCTCATGTAGATGTCACCCGCGTCGTAGAACTGACCGTAGATCAGATTCACCTTCGCCGTGGTGTAGGGCGTATACATGAACCAGTTGTTGGTGCCCGGCCACTGGATGCCGGCGCCCGTGGCCGTGCCCGTCGCCCACTGCTGGCTGCGGCAGGTGACGTTGACGGTCGCGCTCGCCGACAGGTTGGTGCTCGCGCCAAGCAGCGTCGCGGTGTTGACCACCGAGAACGAGTAGCTCCCGTTCACGTACTGGCCGGTGTCGGCCGGGCACGAGAAGTTCTCGGGGAAGGTCGGCGCGCTCGACGCAGAGATCGACTGCGAGTAGCTGAACCGCGCGTCCCCGAGGGTCACCGTGTCGTCGCCGACCGTCGTCGCCGCGAACGCGACGGCGGCCGTCGCCGTCGCACCGGGCACACCGCTCGTCAGCGACGTGATGGTGGCGGTGTTCAGCGTCGCAGTGGCGCCGGCCGGGCTGGCGGTGTAGGAACACACCACCGTCGCGCCCGCACCAGCGGTCGTCGTCGGGCAGGTCACGCTCGCCGCCGTGCCGTCATTCATCACGTCGGACACGCTGAAGGACACGGGGTAGCTGTTCGGGTTGAACACCGAGATCGAGCCCGTCACCTGGTAGTTGCCGAGCGACACGCTCTTGACCGCCGTCACCGACCACGTCGAGGTGCCGAGGAACGCCCCGGCCTGTCCGCTGTAGCTGGAGGGGTTCACGGTCTTCGTCAGGCCCCAGGACACGGTCCGGCGGTAGCTGCCGGCCGCGGTCTTCGTGGCCTGCAGCGCGAGCCGCGGCAGGGTGCAGCGCAGGCCCACCTGGGCGCTGGCGGTCAGGTCGGTCGACGCACCCGTCAGCGTGGCCGTGTTCACCACGGTGCTCGTGTAGAGGCCGTCGACGTAGACCGACGGGTCGCTCGGGCACGAGAAGGTCTCGTCGAAGGTCACCGCGCTCGTGCCGGTGGTGAGCTGGGAGTAGCTGAAGCGGGTGTCGCCAAGCGTCACCGCGGCGTCGCCGACGACCGTCTCGGCGAAGGTGACCGGCGCCGTCGCCGTCGCCCCCGCGACGCCCTCGGTCAGCGACGTGATCGTGGCGGTGTTCAGCGTGGCCGTCGCGCCCGCGGGCGACGCGAGGTAGCTGCAGGTCAGGCTGCCGTTGGCCGGCACCGTCGTCGACGGGCAGGTCACCGAGGCCGCGGTGCCGTCGCTGAGCTGGTCGGCCACCGAGAAGTCGACCGGGAACGTGTTGGCGTTCTCGATGGTGATTTCACCCACCACCGAGAAGCCGCTGGTCGACTGGCTCTGCGTCGCCGTCACCGACCAAGTCGACGTCCCGAGGACCTGGCCGGCCTGACCGGAGTAGCTGTCCGGGTTGACGGTCTTCGTCAGCTGCCACTCGTACTGGCGGGTGTAGCTGCCGGCAGCCGTCTTGGTCGCCTTGAGCGGCTTGTTGAGGTGGTAGCCGAAGTCGATCGTGATGTCGGACGAGTAGTCGTCCGGCAGCGTGACCGACGCCTGGAAGTTGACGCCGTTGCTGTCCGCTTCCGTGCTGCCGCCCTGGAACGCCGCCGACTCGACCATGCCGTCGGGCAGCGTCGTCGGATCGATCTCGACGATGAAGCTGCCGCCGCAGAGGCCTTCGAACAGGTAGCCGCCGCTGGCGTCGGTGATGTCGACCCCGAGGATCTCGTGGGTCGCCGCGTTTCGCAGCGTCACGTGCACGCCGGCGATTCCGGGCTCGCCCGAATCCTGCACGCCGTTGTTGTTCTGGTCGTGCCACACGAAGTCGCCGATCGAGCCCGAGCAGGGCGTGTAGTAGCCGAAGTCGATCGTCAGGTCGCTGCCGTTGACCGGAATCGTCACGGCCGCCGGGCTGCCGTTGCTGTCGGTCTGCGGAGTGCCGGCGCCGACGACCGTCGGCGCCGGCACTCCGCAGACCGACA
>CAWULT010000142.1:0-10816 GCA_963923455.1 uncultured bacterium | reverse complement strand
TCCGCAGGCGCGCTGCCGCGTCGGCGGACAACCGGGTCAGCCGCCGTCGGTCGACGCCGCCGTCGTCCCGGCCGTCCGTCATGACGCGACCTCCGCCGAGCCGGCGCGAGCCGCCGTGGCGCGTTCGTCGACCGTCGTCCAGTTCTCCAGTTCGTCGACGAGCGCGGTGACCGCGCGGCCGAACCGGTCCCACCTCCCGGCGCTGAGGATCCGCGGCCGGCCGCTGTTGACCGACGCCAGCACCCGCTTGTCGTACGGAATCACGTGGTCGACCGACCGCTGCAGCCGCGTGGCGATGTCGAGCGGGCGAAGGTCTCCAGCGAAGGGCTGATAGTTGTAGTTCAGCACGATGCGCTGGCGCGGCTCGCTGAGCCCGAGCCCTTCGAGCACCGGCAACCACCGGGCGAGCCCCGCGACCGATGGCGCCGTGCCTTGCGCGACGAGCACCGCGAGATCGACCAGGTCGAGCACCGTCATCAGCACGCCGTCGAGCGCCGGCGCCGTGTCGACCACGACGTACCGGAAGGCGCGCCTCGCCATCTGCAGCAGGCGAGACACGGCCTCGTCGTCGACCTCGGCGCTGTCCAGCGTGTCCGGCGGGGCGGCGAGGACGCGAAGACCGCTGTCGTGCCGGAGGGCCAGGTGGCGCATCAGCGTCCGGTCGAGACGGTCCCGTTCCCGGATGGCATCGACGATGCTCGAGGTCGGCGGCAGGTCCAGCAGCATCGCGCTGGTGCCCACCTGCAGCGACGTGTCCACGAGCAGCACGTCGTCGGGATGGCGCAACGCGAGGCCGCAGGCGACGTTCACGGCGAGAGTCGAGCGGCCCACGCCTCCCTTGCCGCTGACGAGGGCGATCACGAGTCCGTCGCGTGCGGCGGCGGCGACGGCCTTCGGGGCGAACAGCCGGTCGATGACGGCCCTCAGTTCGGTCGCAGAGACCGGGCGGCGAATGAAGTCGCGCACCTGCGCGCGCAGCAGTTCGATGACCGTCGCGCCTTCAGACTGGCTCTGCTCGAGCCGGTCCGGCGCGAACGTGGCCGCGAAGACCGCGTCCGGCGCGTGCACCTGGAGTTCGCGCACCAGCGCGCCGATGGCCGCGGCGTCGCGGTCCACGTCGATCACGATGAGCGCCGGCGGCCGCCGCCGCGCGGCATCGACCGCTCCCTGAACGGCCGACGCGGTCAGCACCGCGGACTGACGGTCAGGGATTCGCGCGAACGCGCCCTGGAATTCATCTTCGAGCGCCGGGTCGTCGGCGACGACGAGCACACGCAGCGCCTTCGCGGAGTCGCGTGCCGAACCGGTCGATGGCGTCGCGTCCATTTCAGCGCCCCAGCACCGGCACGAGCACCGGCGCGTAGTTCACTCGTCCCGCGCGGACGAGGTTCTTGTCGACGAGTTCGTGCAGGTCCGCGAGCGACGCGGTTGGCGGCAGAGGCAGCCCGCCAGCGAGGACGGCGGTCGCGTTCGCCGGCGCCACGAGTGAGGCGGCCCGCTGCAGGATGCGCGCACACGGGTTACCGGGACGGGCAGGGTCGGGGCCCATCGTGAGTCGCGCGAACCCGATGACTCTCACGGCGCCGGATGCCAGCGCGGACACGACGGGGCCGAAGCCCGCAATGGCGGCGCCCGGGCAGGTGAGCGGGACGGCCGCTGGCAGCGGCCGGCCGACGGTCGCCGCGAGCGTCCATCGCGCCCGTGTCGGATCGGTCAGCGCGTCGACGAAACGCCCGACCGTCGGCGTTGCCGGGCCGCAGACGACTCCCGCGCAGATGCTCCCCGTCCCGGGGTTGATCGTCACCGGGACGCCGGCCGGCGTCAGAGTGGCCGTGAACGTGTCGACCAGCGCGAACGGCGTCACGCCCGCCACGCCGGTGGCCGGGTTCGGCAGTCCCACGCGAAGCGCCGGGCGCACCCGAGCGATCGCGGTCGCCCTGACGCTGATCCCGTCCCGCCGGATCGAATACCCGCCCGACGGCGGATCCGCGGACACGGTCGTCGCCTGGCCGAAGGTGAGTGGCAGCGCAGGTCCACTCGACGCCACGCCCGGCTCGAGTCCCCCGGCGTCGTCCAGGTCGTGCCCGCGACGAAGCCGCACGAGGAAGGCGCTGTCGTCAGCCGTGTCCAGCGAGCCGGTGCCGCCGGCCGGCCACGGGTTCGGCACCGGGTCGTCGGGCGCCGGGCACTCATCGAGCCCTGCGGGCGGCAGCGGGGCGCTTGCACTCGGGTTGAAGTCGAGACGGGAGAACGGGCCCTGCCCCCGCTGCGGGACACCGCACACGATGTCGGCCACTTCGTAGGCGCCGCCTTCCGACGGCGCGGGATCCGTCGTGTAGCAGAAGCGCCCGCTGACCATGTCGCCGTGCACGTTGTTCTGCTGATTGAGCTGGAGGTCTGGCTCGTACACGCCGGAGCCGTTCAGGTCGAAGGTCCTGCCCGCATGCAGCGTCGTGAAGCCGTCCGAATACGCAGCCACGGGCCCGGCACCGAACCGATAGCCACCGTCACCGTTGCTGCGGTCGAAGTCGTCGTCGAAGGTCCAGCCAACGAGCCGGCTCGCCGATGCGCGCCGGATGCAGTCACTCGCGAAGGGATCGTTCACGACCGGGCCGTTCGCGCCGTTCCTGATGCCGATGTCCCGCTTCCGCAGCCCCTCGAGCGCCGCGGCGTCCGCGGCGGTCTGCATCTGCGTCTGCGTCAGCCTGCTGAAGCCGACGTCGACGAGCAGCGACAGCAGGCCGCAGAACACCACCGCCAGCAGGGCGACCTGAGCCAGCACGTCACCGCCTCGGCACGGCGGTCAGCGACCGCTGCTGGCCCATGATCATCTCGACGGTCCGGAAGGCGTCGGCGCCGCCGTCGGTCGCCGAGGGCTCGCGCGCCGGCGACGCGAATGGGCTGACCGGCTTCAGGTCGGGCGTACGGCTGCCGATCGGATCGTCGGGCCGCCCAGAGCGAGGAATGGTCGTCAACCGCGCTTCGACGGCCATCGCCTCGGTCAGGCGCACCACTTCGTCCGGATCGACCGCGATCACCGCTTCCTGAATCGTTCGCGCCCGGGTGACGGCTCCGTCCGTCAGGGAGGACTGCGTGGCGGTGACGCTGCGGGGCGCCATCGGTTCGACGACGGTCGCGTTCTGGACGATCACGCGTACGGTCGCCTGCCGGCCCCAGTTGGACAACTGGGCCTGCAGCGCCAGTTCCTGGCCGTAGGGTCCGGCGAACGCGAACGGCTGGCCGCCGCGGTTTGCCTCGATGGGCATCGTGGCCAGAACGTCGAACCGGTCGCCGGTGTGCAGGCCGAACAGTCCGTCGACGCGGTCGGCGGACACTCGAATGGCCCGGCGTCCCGCCGGGATCCCCGCCACCAGGCCCTCGCGGGTGCCGGGGGGCAGGAAGTCGGCCGCCGTGAACACGTATCCGGGCTCCTTCTGGTGATCGAGGACCCGGCCGATGATGTCCGACAGGTTCGTGAGCATCTCCGCCGTCACGGCCCGGGGCGGCAGGTAGACGACGGCGATGCGCGCCGCCCGCCGATCCCAGAGGTGATCGCGCTTGACGCGCGCGTATGCGGGGATGACGACCGCCGGCGTGGGTACGGCCACCAGGCCTGCTGTCGTGGGGGCCGACGGCCCGAACAGCGAAAAAGGCAACCCGACCACGGCGAGCCACGACACGACGCCGATGACGGCGACGCCCGCGGCGATCGCCGACAGCGGAACTCCTCCGAATGGGCCATGGCCGGGACGACGCGGCGCGACAGGACTCATTCGACGGCTTCCCTGCGATAGATGGCCTGTGCCGACAGCACTCGGCGGAACGGGCGAACGACGCGGCCGGCCAGGGCCAGCTGGCGGCCGAGTCCGTATGCGCCCGCGTACGGACCGACGCCGCCTTCGTCGACGAGGGCACCCGGGGCCTCGTTGATCGACTGCACGCCGCCATCGTCCGCGGTGATCGCGCCGGAGAGGTTTCGCGGCACTGGATCCTCGAAGGTGGCCGGTGGGCTCCGGAACCCCGTCAACATGGCGGCCTGGAACGGGTAGTTCAACCGTATGGCCGCGAGTCCACGGTCCGGCAGCGGATCGGCCTCCAGCGCGCCGCAGTCGTCCGCGGCGGCGAGATACAGCAGGCTGAAAGGGCCGCGCGCCGGGCACTCGGCATCTGCGGTCGCGCGCAGTTCCTGGAGCACGGGCACCCAGGAAATGAGCTCCGCCCCGTTGGGGTCGCGCCCCTCGACGAGCGGGATGCCGACCGTCAGGCCCGTGGCCGACGCCTGGCCATTGGGTCCGGCCGCCCGGCAGGCCGCGCCACTGCCGTCGACGACCAGCGCGCCGGCGTACCGCAGCAGCGTCGGTCGCATCGGATCCGTGATCATCAGCGGGCGCAGGGCGCGGTTGACGATCGGCATCGCCGCGAAGTATCCCTCGATGTCGGCCGAGACGGCTGGATCGGCGAGGTCGACGACGAGGCACGCCGGGTCGAACACGCGGGTCCGCAGGTCGGCCAGACAGTCGGCGTCCGCGTCCGCGTCGCACGTAAGGGCGTAGTCGAGCGTGGCTTCGGCTCGGGCCGGGGCCAGCGCCAGCTCGCGCGCCGCCACCCGGGCCGCGTCCTGCAACACGTTCGCGTCGAACAGCATCCGGCCGAAGTCGACGGCGCCCGCCACGAGCAGGTACAGCACGAGGGAGGCGAGTGCGAACTCGACCAGCACCGCGCCCCGTTCGGCGCCCGAGGCGTCACGACGCCGTCGCCAGGCCGTCAGTGCCGTCGAAGCCGCACCAGGCATCGAGCCGCGTCTCGCCCCTACTTGTTCTTGGTCTCGAGCACGAGCGACGACAGTGAGCCGTCGCCGCCGACGCTGTCGCCGAGCCGCGACTGGCCGTTCGACTGCGTGATGGCATTCACGTCGAGGCCGATGCCGGTCGCCGAGTTGCCGCCGTCGAAGCCCTGCGTGTTCGTCGACGTCTCGATCGTCTTGCCGGAGACAATCGGCGCATTGTCGTCGGCGTGGGCGCCCGGCATCACCGCCGTCGCGGTGCCCAGCATGTCGGTGACCTTGTGTCCGAACAACGAGACGGCCGCCGCGCCGATGAGCGCGACCCCCGCCACGATCAGCGCGTACTCCACCAGCGCCGCGCCTCGCTCGTCCTGCCTGAACCGTCGTACAACTCTCGACATAGTCGTTCTCCTCGATGCAGTGCTGCTCGTCCGACCCGTTCACCGCGCGGCTGGCGGCGCGCCCGCACCACCCGGAGCCGTGTCGCCTTCCGGAAACGCCCACACCCCGACGTTCGGCACTCGAGGCCGGACGACGACGGGGTTCACCACGACGATCAACTCGGTGTCCTGATCGTTCCGGTTCGATCCCTGGAACAGGCGGCCGAGAATGGGCAGCCGCCGCAGGCCCGGGGTGGACGCTACGTTGGCCGAGGTATTGGCCGACGTCAACCCCCCGATGAGCAGCGTCTCGCCATCCTGCAGCCGGGCGCTCGTCCGCAGTGCCCGTGTCTGGAACGCCGTGGTGGCGACGGTGGCCCCCGTCGACTGGCGGATCGTGTCGGTCAGCACCGCATCGGGGGTGACCACGAGCGGCTGGACGTCCAGCGTCACGGTGTCATCCTCGCCCACCAGTGGCCGAATCTGAAGCTGGACGCCGAAGGGCACGAACTCGACGGAGCTGAAGACACCAGGCGTCGCGCCGGGGGCGGCGCCGCCGGTCGTCGCGCCCGCGCCGAAGGCGGGCGCGAAGGCGGCGGGCACCGGCACTTCGCCGCCGATCTGGACCTGGGCCATTTCTCCGGAGAGCACGGTCAGCGACGGCGACGACAGGTTTTGCGCGATACCCTGGCGCTCGAGCATCGACAGCGCGGAGTCGACGGCGAGGTGTGCTCCGGCGTACTGTACCTCGTTCAGCAGTCCCCCGTTGAGAAAGGAGAGCACGTTCTGCACGGCGGCGCCAGAGGCGCCGACCCGGGCGGCTTGCTGGCCCTGCGCCGCCACCGCAGACTGCGCGGGGTTCAGCGAGGGCTGCCGGAAGTCCGACGTCGAGAAGACGGTATTCGGGTTCAGCGCCCGCAGCTTCGTGCGGTTCACCTCGACGAGGCGAATGTCGACGCGCACCTGCGGCAGGTCTGCGACCTCGATGAAGGAGAGCAGCCGGCCGCCGGCGGCCTCGACGGCCTTGGCGCGACCGAGGTTGGTGCGGATCTGGTTGGACAGGCGGTTACTGCGCGCGCCGCCGAACAACGACGAGGCGGCGCCGCCTCCGAGTTGTGTCTGCGCGGACTGTGTCTGGGTCTGGGTCGAATCGGCGAGCGCGCCGCCTTCGTCGGCCAGCACGCGGATGTCGTCGCCGCTGAGGGCCTGTCCCGCGAACAGGCGCGCCGCAAGGACGAGCACGCGCACGAGGGCGGTCTGGTTCGCGACGTGGCCTTCAAGCACCAGTGTGTCGCGCGCGTCGTCGCGGACGTTGCCACGGAGCACTCGCCGCACCATGACCTGCTCGCCGCCGACCGAGCGAATGGCCTCGCGGACCTTGTCTTCCGGCAGCAGCGGCAACTGTTCGAGCTGGAGCAGGTTGATCACGGCCCCGGTGCGTTCGGGAGCCGCCTGAAGCTGCGTCGTGGCCGGCGTGGGAGTCGGGGCGGGAGCCTGGCCGCCCTGGGCCGCCTGGGCCGGGGCCGCCGCGGGCGCCGCCGCGACCAGCGGCTGCGCCGCGCTGCTCACGCCCGTGCCGCCGGCGTCGAGGTAGTTGCGGGCCACGGCTTCCGCCGAGAGCGAGGCCGCCAGGTCTGGCACCGTGCCCGTCAGGATCAGCGCGTCCCGATCTGGCGCACTCTCGACTTCGATCGAGGCATGCACTCGCTTCAAGGCACGCGCGAGCACCGAGAGGTCGCGCTGCACCGAGAACCGGAACTCCCGGGTGGCGCCGTTGACGAACCAGACGATGAGCGACGTGCGTCCCGTCTCCCGGCCCAGAATCAGCACCTCCCGGCTCGTGACCAGGTCGGCGGACAGGATGGTCGTGTCCCCCACGGCCAACCGGATGACGTCTTGGGGCAAAAGGATGCGCTGGTGCTGCGAGCGGATCACGACCGTCGGGTCGGAGGCCGCGGTGCGCGCCTGGCCAGCGGCAGAGCCCGCAGGCAGGGAGACCGAGGCCACGACGAGCATCACGAACCCGGCCCGAAGACAGCGTTGCATCGTCAGTCGGCCGAGGGAGCCCAGCCGTGGGGCTGCATTATATAGATCGGAACTAGGATTAGGTGCCGGAAGCCAGCAGGAACCTGGCGACGGGAGGGCGGCCGGGGGCGCGGCCGGGCCGCCCGGGCGGGCCATGGTAGCGCCGTACCATGGCCCAATGGCGATCGCGACGAATCGCGCTGGAGAGGCGTTGGCTGCTCAGGACGCGGGCGCACACACCACCCACTTCCGCGGCTGGGCCAAGCCCGGCCCGGTGCCGCCGGGGGCCCTCGTCCCGCCCGACGTGCCTGCAGGCGAGTCGCTCGACGCGATCAGCGGGCATTTCCGCATCTTCCAGCTGCGCGACGGCCATCGCTTCTCGACCGACGACGTGTTGACCGCGTGGTACGGCACGTCGTGGGCGCCGACGGCCTCCACCGTGCTCGACCTCGGCTCCGGTATCGGGTCGGTGGGCATGATCGCCGCGTGGCGCCTGCCGGGCGCACGGTTCGTCACCATCGAGGCGCAGGCCGACAGCGTGCGGCTGGCGCACAAGTCGGCTGCCTACAACGGGCTGACGGCACGGTACGAGATCCGGCACGGCGACTTCCGCGATCCGGCGCGGCTCGGCGCGGACGAGCGCTTCGACCTGGTGCTCGGCAGCCCGCCGTACTTCCCGGTCGGCACCGGCGTCGAGGGCGACCATCCGCAGAAGGTCGCCTGCCGCTTCGAGCTGCGCGGCGACGTGAGCGATTACGCCCGGGTGGCGATGGCCCACCTGGCGCCTGGCGGGCTCTTCGCCTGCGTGTTCCCCGAGGAGCAGCGGTCCAGGGTCGAGCGGGCCGCCGAGGACGCGGGGGCCGCGATCGTGCGACGCCGGCCGATCGTGTTCCGGGAGGGCGAGCCGCCTCTCGTCGGCCTGTTCGCGATGATGCGCGCGACGGACCTGCCGGAAGAGATGCGAGGGCGGACGTGGGAGGAGCCGCCGCTCGTGATCAGGACGGCCGACGGGCGTGTGCACCCGGAGTACGCGGCGGTGAAGCTGTCGTTCGGCTTTCCGCCGTAGCCGGGACTCGAGCGGGGCGGCGGCGACGGTCAGTCGTCTGCCGCGCGCGTCCTGCCGCGCCCGCTCTTGACGCCGGCGCGGTGTTTCTTGCCGGTCAGGCGCCGTTCCTTCGCGGCCTGTCCGGGCCGGGTGGGCTTGCGCGTCCTCGGTCGCACCGCCGCGAGCTGGAGCAGCGCCACCAGGCGTGCCCGCGCCGCCTCGCGGTTCTGCGCCTGCGTCCGGTGCTCGCGGCTGTCGATCACCAGGACGCCGTCGGCCGTCAGGCGGCTTCCGGCCATGGCGGCGAGCCGGGCCTTCATGTCGAGGGGAAGCGACGAGGCCGCCACGTCGAACCGCAGCTCGACGGCCGTCGCCACCTTGTTCACGTTCTGCCCGCCCGGCCCGGACGCGCGGACGAAGCGCTCCTCGAGCTGGCCTTCGTCGATGGCGATCGCGGTGGTGATCTGAATCATCGGAAGGGTCGGACCGGGCGGCTGGGTCCGGCCCGACTGGTGGCGCCGAGCGCCGCGGGGCCTACTTCATCGCGGCGATGATCGCCGCGGTCATGTCGGCGGTCGTGCCCTTGCCGCCGAGGTCCGGCGTCCGCACCGTGCCGGACGCGAGCACCTGTTCGATGGCCTCGAGGATCCGGTCGTGCGCCTTCGGCTGGCCGAGGTGCTGCAGCATCATCGCGCCGGCCCAGATCGCGGCGATCGGGTTCGCGATGCCCTTGCCCGCGATGTCGGGTGCCGAGCCGTGGATCGGCTCGAACATCGACGGCGTCGTCCGTTCAGGGTTGATGTTGCCGCCGGGGCCCACGCCCAGGCTGCCCGAGATCGCCGAACCGATGTCGGTCAGGATGTCGCCGAACAGGTTCGACGCGACGATCACGTCGAGGGTGTGCGGGTGGGTGACCATCCGGGCGCAGAGCGCGTCCACGTGGTACTTCCTCAGCTCGACGTCCGGGAACTCCCTGGCGACGTCCGCTACCACCTCGTCCCACAGCACCATCGCGTGCTGGAGCGCGTTCGACTTCGTCGCGCTCGCCAGCATCTTCCGGGGGCGCGACGACGCCAGCTTGAAGGCGTAGCGCGCAATCCGCTCGATGCCCTGGCGCGTGAAGATGCCCGTCTGCTCGGCCAGCTCGAACGGCGTGCCGCCGTGCAGGCGGCCGCCCATGCCGCAGTACTCGCCCTCGGAGTTCTCGCGGACGCAGATCATGTCGATGTCCGCGGCCGTCCGGTTCGCGAGCGGCGACGTGATGCCCGGCATCAGGCGCATCGGGCGCAGGTTGACGTACTGGCCCAGCCGCTGGCGCAGGGGCAGGATCATCTCGCGCGCCGAGATGGCGTCGCTGACGCGCGGGTCGCCGATGGCGCCCAGATAGATGGCGTCGTAGGTCAGCAGCGTCTTGATGCCGTCGGCCGGCATCATCTCGCCGTGGGCCAGGTAGTAGTCGCAGCCCCACGGGATGTCCGTGAAGTCGCACTTGAAGCCGCCCTGTTTCGCGGCCAGCTCGAGCACCTGGAGGCTCGCCGGAATCACTTCCTTGCCGATGCCGTCGCCGGCAATCACCGCAATCTTGTATGTGCTCACGAGGTCTCTCTCCGCAGTAGCGTAACGCTCAAGAATACAGCGGTCGCCGCGAGAATGCCCATCAGGGTGGGATCCAGCCACGGCGCCCGGACCGCCAGCCCGAACCGCACGACGAACAGGGTCCCGACGCCCGCCGCGACCGACGACAGCGCCGCCGCCGTCCCCGCCCGGGCCACGTACAGGCCCCCGAGGACCGGCACGAACAGCGTGACGACGAGCAGCGAGTAGAAGATCGTGATGGCGCCGATCACCGTCTGCAGCCACACCGAGAGCACCACGCCGGCGACGCCCCCCGCGACGGCGGCGCCGCGGCCGACGCGCAGGAGCTGGGCGTCGGAGGCATCGGGCCTGATGAAGCGTTTGTAGACGTCTTTCGAGACCGAGGTCGAGAGCATGAAGAGGATGGCGTCGCAGGTGTCGACCTCGGTCGAGAACACGGCGGCGAGCGCCAGCGCCCCGAGCCACGGCGGGAGCTGCTGCGCCAGCACCGTCGGCAGCACCGCGTTCGGGTCGGCCAGGCCTGGCACGAGCGCCCGGCCGATCATGCCGAAGAGCACCGGCACGAACGCGAAGAGCAACAGCGCCACGGCGTTGAGCGCCACCCCGGTGCGGACGGCCGACGCGCTGGCACCGCCGTACGCCTTCTGGATCAGGCCCGGCGAGATCACGAACGCCGGCCCCGTCAGCGCCAGCAGCGTCCAGCCCGAGCCAGGCCCGGCCGAGTAGGCGAGGTCGCCGAAGGTGGACGGCACGGCGGTGCCGAGGATGCCCGAGAGGCCGCCGGCTGCCCCGAGTGCCGCCGGCAGCGCCAGCAGGAAGCCGACGAGCATCACGACGAGCTGCAGCGTGTTGACCCACGCCGAGCCCAGCAGGCCCCCCGCCGTGAAGTAGATCGTCATGATCGCGCCGCCGGTCAACGCGCCGGCCCAGCGGGGCATGCCCGTGATGACGTTCAGGATCGTCGCGCCGGCGATGAGCTGCCCGGCG
>CAWULT010000141.1:0-10832 GCA_963923455.1 uncultured bacterium | reverse complement strand
CGCGGAGCTGCTTCGCCTGGTGATCGATCTCACCCACGAGCGACTTCTCGTTCGGCAGGTTCGGACACTCGTAGGCGGCCTCGGGCGCCAGCACCTGCGAGATCGGGCCCACCGTCCACGTCTGCCAGTCTCCGGTCAGCGGCATCGTCGTGTGCAGGATGCCCTCGGGCGCGTCGCCGATCGCGGAGAAGAAGATGTGCAGCGCATCCTTCCGCGGCAGCAGCGCGACGTGGCGGACGCGACCCTTGTACGGCGTGTCGCGCCATGGATCGCCGCCGGTCACGAACTCGTCCAGCGGATCCCTGGCGCGCAGCAGCAGCCCCAGCCGCGCCATGCCGTAGAAGTACCCGTCGTGCTGGAAGACGCGCAGGTAGGGCTGCTTCGTGATCGCCGGCCTGGATTCGAAGTGCAGGCCGTCGCGGCTCTCGGACGCCTGGGTGTACTGCGCGTAGCCCTTGTCGCGCATCCAGGCCACGGCCTCCTGCCGCCTTTCGGGCCAGCGCTGGCCCTCCGTCCACACGCCGTGGGTCCACAGCACGATGCGCTTGCGGGCGTCGTCGACGTAGATCTCGGGCGAGGCCACGTGGGTGTAGGCGCCGGGCGGGCTGTCCACCGGGTCCGGCTGCGGGCGGTAGAACGCGGTGTGCTCCACCTGCAGCACGCCTGGCTCGTAGACCTTCCACGGGCCGCGGATCGAGTCGGCGTAGGCCAGCCGGATGTGCCGGCCGGAGTGGTGGGCGAAGTACATGTAGTAGCGCCCCAGCGGCTTCTGCACCCAGCCCGGCACCCGGATGATCGCCGGGCCGTTGGCGTTGTCGCCGATCGACGGTGACGACGCCAGCGTCACGAGGGGGTTCTCGCGGAACCGGGCGGCGGTGACGCCGGCGGCGTGGCCGGAAGAACCGGCGGCGGCCAGGACGACGAGCACGGCGGCAATCGAGCGGCGCATGACGGAGCCCCCCTTCAGGCGGCGCATTCTACATGTGACCGGGCCAGATCACATAAGATCGTCTGATGGCAGCTGCGGAGAAGCCCAAGGGAGGGCTGGAGGACGTCGTCGCCACGTCCTCGTCCATCTGTTACCTGGACGGTGATCGCGGGGTACTGGCCTATTGCGGCTACGACATCCACGATCTGGCCAAGTTCGCCACGTTCGAGGAGGTCTGTTACCTGCTGTGGCACCGCCGGCTGCCCAGCCGGGCCGAGCTGGGCGACCTGCAGTCGCAGCTGGCCGCCAACCGGGCGTTGCCGGAAGCCATCATCCGCCTGATGAAGAGCCTGCCGCCCGTCGACGGCATGGACGCGCTGCGGACGATCACCTCCGCCCTGGCCCACTACGACGCCGAGGCCGGGGACTCGTCGCCCCAGGCCCAGTACCGCAAGGCCGTCCGCCTCACCGCGCAGGTGGGGACGGTCGTGGCCACCTGGGGCCGCCTGCAGGCGGGCGGCGGCCCGATCGCGCCGGACCCGGCGATGGGCCACGCGGCCAACTTCCTGTACATGCTCAGCGGCGAGCGGCCCAACTCCACCGCCATCCGGGCCTTCGACGTCGCGCTGACGCTGCACGCGGACCACGAGCTCAACGCGTCGACGTTCGCCGGCCGCGTCGCGGCGGCCACGCTCACCGATCTCTACTCCGCCGTGGTGGCGGCCATCGGCACGCTCAAGGGCCCGCTGCACGGGGGCGCCAACGCCGAGGTGATGAAGATGCTGCTCGAACTGGGGCAGAACGCCAGCGGCGAGCGGATCGACGAGTTCGTGCGCGGCAAGTTCGCGCGCAAGGAGAAGATCTCCGGCTTCGGGCACCGCGTGTACCGCACGGAAGACCCGCGGGCCACGCACCTGCGGCAGATGTCGCGCGACCTGGGCAAGCGGGCCGGCAACACGTCGTGGTTCGACATGTCGCAGCGGATCGAGGCGCTCGTGATCGCCGAGAAGAAGATCAACCCGAACGTCGACTTCTACTCGGCGTCCATGTACTACACGCTCGGGATCCCGATCGACCTCTACACGCCCATCTTCGCCGTCAGCCGCATGTCGGGGTGGACGGCCCACATCCTGGAGCAGTACGCGAACAACCGCCTGATCCGCCCGCGCGCGGATTACACCGGGCCCACGTACCCGCAGGCATTCGTGCCGCTCGAGCAGCGGTAGGCGGGTCTTCAGCATCCCGATGGATCAGCGGAACATTCGGAACTTCTCGATCATCGCGCACATCGACCACGGCAAGTCGACGCTGGCCGATCGTTTCCTCGAGACCACCGGCGCGCTGCAGGCGCGCGAGATGGAAGCGCAGGTGCTCGACGCGATGGACCTCGAGCGCGAGCGGGGCATCACGATCAAGGCGCACCCGGTCCGGCTGAACTACCGGGCCGACAACGGGCAGGCCTACGTGCTGAACCTGATCGACACGCCCGGGCACGTCGACTTCGGCTACGAGGTCACGCGCTCCCTGGCCGCGTGCGAGGGGGCGCTGCTGCTGGTGGACGCCTCGCAGGGCGTCGAGGCGCAGACGCTCGCCAACGCCTACCTGGCCGTGGACAACGACCTGGAGATCATCCCGGTCATCAACAAGATCGACCTGCCGAGCGCGCAGCCGGACGAGTGCAAGCGCCAGATCGAGGACATCATCGGCCTCGATTCGAGCAAGGCCATCCTGGCCAGCGCCAAGGCCGGCACGGGGGTGCACGAGATCCTCGAGGCCATCGTCGAGCGGCTGCCGCCGCCCACCGGCGACCCCAACGCGCCGCTGAAGGCCCTGATCTTCGACTCGTGGTACGACGCTTACCGGGGCGTCGTGATCGTGGTGCGCGTGATCGACGGCGTGCTGCGCACGAAGATGAAGATCCGCCTGATGGCGATGAAGCAGGACTACGAGGTGGACGGGCTCGGCGTCTTCTCGCCGAAGGCCACGCCGGTGGATGAGCTGGGCGTGGGCGAGGTGGGCTTCGTCGTCGCCAACATCAAGGTGGTGGCCGACGCGAAGATCGGCGACACCGTCACCGAGACGGCGCGCCCGACGCTGGCGCCCTTTCCCGGCTTCAAGGAACTGAAGCCGATGGTGTTCGCCGGCCTCTACCCGGTGGAGAGCCACCAGTACGCCGAGCTGCGCGAGGCGCTCGAGAAGCTGCGCCTCAACGACGCGTCGTTCTTCTACGAGCCCGAGACGTCGGCGGCGCTCGGCTTCGGCTTCCGCTGCGGCTTCCTGGGCCTGCTGCACATGGAGATCGTGCAGGAGCGGCTCGAGCGCGAGTTCAACATGGACCTGGTGACGACGGCGCCGGGCGTGCTGTACCGCGTCACCACCACCGACGGCGAGGTGCAGGAGATCGACAGCCCGGCGAAGCTCCCGGACGCCGGCCGCATCTCGAAGCTCGAGGAGCCGGTGATCTCGGCCACCATCCTGACGCCGTCGGAGTTCGTGGGCGTCATCCTGCAGCTGTGCCAGGACAAGCGCGGCGTGCAGAAGAAGCTCGAGTACCTCAAGAGCGACCGCGTGCTCATCACCTACGAGCTGCCGTTCAACGAGGTGGTGCTCGACTTCTACGACAAGCTGAAGACGCTGTCGCGCGGCTACGCGTCGCTCGACTACCACGTGACCGGCTACTGGGAGTCGCCGCTCGTCAAGATGGACATCCTGGTCAACGGCGATCCGGTGGACGCGCTGTCGATCATCGTGCACCGCGACGCGGCCTACGAGCGAGGCCGTGCGCTGGCCGCGAAGATGCGCGAGCTGATTCCGCGGCAGATGTTCGAGATCGCGATCCAGGCGTCGATCGGCAACCGCGTGATCGCGCGCGAGACGGTCAAGGCGCTGCGCAAGAACGTGCTGGCCAAGTGCTACGGCGGCGACATCACCCGCAAGCGCAAGCTGCTCGAGAAGCAGAAGGAAGGCAAGAAGCGCATGAAGCGCGTGGGCCGGGTCGAGATTCCACAGGAAGCCTTCCTGGCCGTGCTGAAGATGGGCACCGAGACGTAGCATCCCGCGGGACGAGGACGATGGCCAGAGCCAAGACAGGCGACAGGGCGCCGGCGCAGCCCCAGCCGCCGGAGCCGTTCAAGAAGAGCACCGTGCGCGAGTACTTCGAGTCGATCTGCGTCGCGGTGATCCTGGCGCTGTTCGTCCGGACGTTCATCGTGCAGGCCTTCAAGATCCCGACCGGGTCGATGGAGAACAACCTGCTGATCGGCGACCACCTGCTGGTCAACAAGTTCGTCTTCGCGCCGACCCTCTTCGCGTCGGAACGCGCCGTGCTCCCGATCGACCCGATCCGTCGCGGCGACATCCTGGTGTTCAAGTACCCGGAGGATCCGGAGCGCGACTTCATCAAGCGCGTGGTCGGCCTGCCCGGCGAGACGGTGGAGTTGAAGGGGCAGACGGTCTACATCGACGGCAAGGCGCTCGACGAGCCGTACGTCCACTTCCTCTTTCCCGCCGACGCGGTGCCGGAGGGGTTCGACGTGCGGCGGCAGTTCGGGCCGGTCACCGTGCCGGCGGACCACTACTTCATGATGGGCGACAACCGCGACAATTCCCAGGACAGCCGCTACTGGGGCTTCATGCCGCGGAGCTACGTCAAGGGCAAGGCGCTCTTCATCTACTTCTCGTTCGGCGAGGCCGATCAGGGTGGCGTCGCGGGACTGCTCGGCAATGCACGCTGGGGTCGCATCCTGCACCAGATCCACTGAGGGCCCGGTGGGGCACTAGCCTAAAGCGCCGGGGACGGGGGGCCGAAGTTACAAGTAGCCCACGGACCCGGATGAAGACGCTCATCAACTTCACGCTCGCCGCCATCGTGCTCAACGCCGTGGCGCACTGCGGCCTCGTGGCGCGGAACTACTTCATGTTCCAGGACGCCGCGCAGCAGGTGGTGCTGTTCGGCGCCGAGTCGAGCCTGGCCGAGATCGAGGAGCGGATCCGCGGCCGCGCGGCCCAGTACGACGTGCCGCTGCCGGACGACGGGCTGCACGTCCGCCGCGACGGCGCGCGCACCGTGGCCGACGCCGTCTACACGGACCAGGTCGAGGTGTTCCCCAACTTCAGGTACCCGGTGGTGCTGTCGTTCACGGTCGAGGCGCAGGCGCTGGCGACCGGCAACGCGCGCCCCGCCGCCGGCCTGAAGCACTAGCTCCGGCGCGGCTGGCCGGCCGCGTCGATGCGCTGCCGCGCGGCCTCCACGTCGATGCCGGTGACCTTGACTCGCTTCGTGCGCGAGCCCTGTCCGCTCACGATGGCCACCGCCCGCTTCGGCACGTCGAGCGCGTCCGCCAGCATCCGCACGAGCTCGTCGTTGGCCGCGCCTTCGACCGGTGGTGCGTGCAGCCGCACGCGCAGCGCACCCGCGTGCTCGCCGTCGAGGCCCGACCGGCTGGCGCGCGGCGTGACGCGGACGTCGATGATCACGCCGTCGGCCGCGGCCGTGATCATGCCCATGGGCAGCGTGGCGCGATGCGGCGACGGCCGGCGGCGATCGAGGCCACGGGCGGGTTACTTCGCCTGCGCGAAGTGTTTCTGAAGCGGGGTCAGCGTCGAGGCGTTGCCCGACTCGAAGAACGTCCGCATCCGCTGCGGCGTCGTGCCTCCAGGGCCGCAGGGCTCCGGCCGCGCGCTCAGCGCGCGCGGTCGTCGCCGTTGACCTTCTCGAACACGCGCTCGGGCGGCGGCAGGCCCTTCGCCCGCGCCTCGTCGGCGGCCCGCTCGTAGGCGCGCTCGGCGCTCAGGGCGTTGCGCATCGCGTTGTTGCCCTCGTGGCAGCCGTATTCGTAGATCTGGTAGCCGGGCTGGCTGGTGATCGTCATCCGGAACGTCCACGGCTGCGTGTAGGTGTCGGGATCGTCCACGCGGACTTCGTAGTCGATCATCTCGGGGTCGACCCGCGTGAAGCGCTCCGTCAGCTTCAGCTTCTCGCTGTGGCGGGCGCCGCTGATGGCCGTGCGGTCGGTGAAGTTCCGGGTCTCGATCACGAGCGTGTCACCCTCGTAGCGGGCGCGTGAGGCGCCCATCCACAGCTTGACGTCGCCGCCGGGGAACGGCCGGTTGTCGAGCGGGATCACGCGGGTGTCGTGCACCATCTCGTACGCGATCACGACCGAATCCGGCGTCTGGATGATGCGCGCACCGTTGCCGTAGACGACGGGCATGTAGGAGCCGGGGTTGCCGCGGGTGATGCAGCGGTCGTAGAGCGAGAAGTCCTGCACCTTCTCCCATGGTCCCATGCCGAAGGAGCCCTGGTCGCGGGTCGAGCGACGCGCCGCGGCGGCCGGCGTCAGCGCGGGAATGCGACCGTCGGCCGGCTCGATGACCATCGACGTGTAGCTGAACTCCCGGGAGCCCTCCTCGTTGCGGAAGGTGCCCGTCCGCGCGTCGTCGATGACGCGGGCGTTCGCCCGGTCCCTGGCGCGCTTGGCGAACTCCTCGTCCGACAGGTAGGCGCGGTTCCCGTACTGCGCCGGACGCGCCATCGGCACGCCCTTCATGTCGTCGCTCGTCCAGATGCCTTCGAGGTCGGGCTGGCCGAAGGCGTTCCGCGGCGCCTTCCACGCGGGGTTGGCCCGCTTGGCCGCCATCGCATCGGCCGATCCCTTGGCCTGGGCCCGGGCCGGAGCCGCGCCCGCGACGAGCACACCCAACGCCGCCGTGACACCGACAGCCGCACGCCACCGACGAATCATCGTTCCCTCCATCTGTCCCTGCTCGCGTCCCGTACCGCGGCTGGTACTGCCGCGGGCCAGCGCGGCAGGCAGCGTAGCACGGCCACGGGGCGTCGGCTACAGGCCCCCGCAGGGGTGGCCCGGGGGCAGGTGCTGCCGGCCGTCGCCGGCCCGGACGGGCGCCCACGGCGCCGTCATCGACGGTGTGTCGGCCTCACGGGCGGCCCGGAGGGCGCTGGGTCCCGACGCGCGCCACGGCGCGGCGGGCCTCGCCGGGTTCCGGCAACCCGCCGTCCGCCCGCTGCCACGAGGCGAGGAATCGCTGGTACTCCGTGCGTGCGGCGGAGACGTCGCCCAGCTGGTCGAGCAGCCGTGCCATTTCGAGGACGTAGCGCGGCTCGAAGACGGCCACCCACCGCTGGGCGGCATCGTAGGTCAGCAGGCGCCGATACCCGTCCACGGCGCCCCGCAAGTCGCCTCGGGCCTTCGCGACGCGCGCCGGAAGGTCCCGGAACACGAGGTCGTTCCTCAGCACGGAGCCTTCGGCGAGGCCGCTGACGAACACCTTGCCCGCGGGGGCGGCGGCCGCGGCATCGAGCCGCCCCTCGGCCAGCGCGACTTCTCCGGCCAGTGCCTCACGCCACCACGGGCTGGCCTGGGGAGTGGCGTCGGCGAGTGCGCCCAGCGCGTCGAGACGGGCCCGCGCCGCCGCCAGGCGTCCGCTGCGCACCTCGGCCACGCCCGCGATGAGATGGAGCAGGGCGAGGCTCGGCCGCTGCCGCTCCGCCGGGGCCGGGGCCAGCGCCCGCTCCGCGGCGCGCACGGCGTCGAGGGCGGCCGCGTGGCGCGCCTGCTCGATCGCGAAGAGCGCCGACAGCAGGTGCAGGCCGGCCACCGCGACGACGTCGCCTCCGCTCTCGGCCTTGAGCAGGGCCTGCTGCACGGCGCGGCCGGCTTCGCCGTAGCGTCCCGCGCGGGCCAGCACCACGGCGGAGAGGTACGGCGGAGTTCCAGGCTGCCGCAGGGCCTCCTCGAAACGGCCCTCGATCGCGAACGTCCACGGCCATCCGCGCGGCTGGAACGCCGGGTCGATCGTCGCGGCACGCGCGTACGATGCCCGCGCCGCGTCGAGCCGGCCCATCAGCAAGTACGCGTCGCCCAGGCTGTCGTGTGGATTCGGTTCGCGCGGGGCGAGCGCGGCGTAGGCCTCGAACTCGCGCACGGCTTCCTCCGCGCGTCCCGCGCTCAAGAGCGCGTAGCCGCGGACATTGCGCGCGACCGGCGATCGGGGATCGGCCTTGGCCGCCTTGGCGGCGAGTGCCAGCAGGCGATTGACGTCGGGCATCGGCGACACCGCCGGGGCGTGCAGTTGCCACGCCAGCGTCGCGGCGTCCCCGTCGCCGAACTGCTCGACGAGGCGTTCGAGACCGGTGGCCGCGTCGGCGAAGCGGCCCTCGTCCCGAGCCAGTTCCACCTCCATCAGCAGGCGTTGCCGTTCGGTGAGCCGGTCACGGTGCTCCGCGGCCTTGCGCAGGTAGCCGCCGCGGTCGGCCGGGCGTCGCGCCGGCCCGCTGAGCAGCGCCAGCTGCAGGTACGCCTCCGCGAACGTCGGGTCGATGGCGACCGCGCGCTCGAGCAGGGCCCGCGCGTCGTCGAGCCGCATGTTGGCGAAGGCGTCCACGCCCCGGGCGTACAGCCGGTACGCGTCGAGCGAGGCCGACGAGACGTCCGAGACGGGCCGGGGAGAGCCGGCGTCGCGCAGACCGATGCCGTCGCGGATCCGCAGCGCGAGCTGGTCGACGGCCGCGAACAGGCTCGTCCCGGTCACGCTGGTCGCGGTGAGGACGCGGCCGCTCGCCAGGTCCTCGACGCGCGCGTCGAGACGCACGGTGTCGCCCGTCCGGAAGACGCTGCCGACGACGGCCGTGCCGGCGCCGGCGCGTCGCGCCACGTCCGCCATCCGCGTGCGGTCGAGCGCGTCCAGCGAGGGCGCGCCCGCGTCGCGGGCCACCTCGTACAGCCGCTGCGTGCTGATGACGTCGAGGCCGGGCATCTGGGCCAGCCCCGTCAGCAGCATGCCCTGGATGCCGGTCGACAGCCACGCGTCGTCGGGTCCGGTCCGCATCGTGTCGAACGGCATCACCGCCAGCGCCGTGCGTCCCTCCGCGTCGACGGCCAATGCGGGGGCGGGCTCGCGCCACACTCGCCACGAGGCGGCTGCGACGGCGAGCACCAGCGCAGCGGCGATCCCCGCGGCCACGCGCGACACCCGTCGTTCCGCAGGCGTCGTAACCGTCAGCCGCGACGCATCCAGGTCCACGGCTTCGATCGCCGACCGGACGGCGTCCGCCGTCTGCCAGCGATCCCCGGGTTCCTTCTCGAGGCACCGGAGGACCAGGTGGCGCAAGGCATCTGGGGCGTGCGGGGGCATGGCGGCCGGCGGCCGATGCAGGATGGCCGCGCTCAGCTCGAACGGCGTGGCGCCCGTGAACGGCTTGCTGCCGGTGGCCAACTCGTGCAGCAGCACGCCGAGCGACCAGATGTCACTGCGCGCGTCGGCCTTGCCGCCGCGCAGCAGTTCGGGCGCCATGCACGGCAGCGTTCCGGCGATCTGGCCGCTGACGGTGACCGACGGTGACGCGGCCGGGTGAGCGGGCGGCAGCAGCCGCGCGAGCCCGAAGTCGAGCACTTTGGCGCGCCCGTCTGGCGTGACCATCACGTTGGCGCCCTTCAGGTCGCCGTGCACGATGCCGTGCCCGTGCGCGTGCGCCAGGGCACTGGCGATCTGGGCCCCGTACCGCACCACGTCGGCCGGGGCCAGGCCCGCGGCGGGAACGAGATCGGAGAGACGTCGGCCCTCGACGTACTCCATGGCGACGTAGGCACCGCCGTCGAACACGCCTACGTCGTGCACGGTGCAGATGTGCGGGTGGTTGAGGCGGGACGCGAGTTGTGCCTCTCGGCGCAGGGCCGGGTCGCCGCCGCCCGACCCTGCCACTTTGAGCGCGACGTTTCGCCCGAGCTCGACGTCCCGGGCCAGGTACACCTCGCCCATGCCGCCCGAACCCAGCAGGCGCGTCACCTCGTAGCGGCCGAGCCGGCGTCCTTCCAGGCCGGCGGGCACCGGTTCGATGACGTCGCCCGCGCGTGCGTGCGCCCGGAGCAGCCGCTCCACTTCGTCTCGAAGCGTGGCGTCGTCGCCGCAGGCCGCCGCCGCGAACGCGCGCCGCGAGTCGGCCGGCTGTGCGAGTGCGTGGTGGAAGACGCGCTTCACCCGCGCCCAGCGCTCCGGTGTCATCGGCGTGCCGCTCATCGCTCCGGGGGCGCCAGCTCGGCGAAGAGCCACGCCCTGGCCAGCGTCCAGTCGCGGCCCACGGTGGCCGGCGAGATGCCGAGCGCCTCGGCCGTCTCCTGCATCGTCATGCCCGCGAAGAACCGGAGTTCGACGATGCGGCTCTGTTGCGGATCGAACGCCGCGAGCCTCGTGAGCGCCTCGTCGAGCGCCAGGATGTCCGTGTCGGGCAGGCCGGCCACGGCCATGGCCTCGTGGAGCTCGACGGGCCGCTCACCGCTGCCTCGCTTGCCAGCCGCGTACGCCCGGGCGTGGTCCGTCAGGATCCGCCGCATCGCCTGCGCGGCGATGCCGAAGAAGTGGGCCCGATTCTGCCAGCGCACGGCGCGCTGGTCGACGAGCTTCAGGAACGCCTCGTTCACGAGGGCCGTGGGCTGCAGCGTGTGATCCGCCCTCTCGCGCCGCATGTAGCTGGCCGCCAGGCGGCGCAGCTCCGCGTGCACGTGCGGCAGCAGGCGATCCAGGGCGTCCGCGCGGCCGTCGGTCCACTGCCGCAGCAACTCCGTGATCTCGGGCTGGGTGGCCTCCATCGCGTCCGGGCGCCGTCAAGCATACGCGAACCCCCGGTGAGTGAATCCGGCCGCCGTTTCCGCGTGAAGGGGTGAACGCGGACATCCGGGAGGCGCGGCATGGGGAGCGGAGCGGTGGTGGCGGCGGCGCTGCTGGTCAGGGTGTACAGCCAGGGTGGGGTGGCGGCGGAACACCTGTCAGGGGCGCTGGCCGAGGCGCAGGCGATCTTCGCGCGCGTGGGCGTGCGCGTGGCATGGGTGACGTGCGCGGCCGCGGACGAGACGGCGGACGTGGGCTCGGCCGGCTGCTCGCGTCCACC
>CAWULT010000140.1:0-10843 GCA_963923455.1 uncultured bacterium | reverse complement strand
CCGCGGAGCCCGACGCCGGGCTCGCCGAACGCGGCCCGGCGGCCCGCGCGCCCGGACGGGACACGGCGCCCTGTGCGGCCAGCCATGCGCTCGCGGCGCCGAACAGCAGCACGACGATCGCCAGCCGTCCCGACGGCGCGGTCATCGTGCGCCCTCCGTCGTCGTGGTGCCGACCGCATCCTGCAGCCGGCGGGAGTTGTCCAGGAACTTCTGCCGCTCGTCGGCGAGCGCCTGCGCCTGCACGTCCTGGAAGCGTTTCAGCTCGTCGGCGGCCTCCTCCGTGCGGCCGAGCCGCAGCAGGGCGCGGCTGAGCGCGTACCGGGCCTCGAGCTGGCGTGCGTCGGCGGCCAGTGCCCGGCGCCAGACGGCCACCGCATCGGCGTCGCGCCCCGCGGCGCTGTACAGCTGGCCGATGGTCGTCAACGTCCGGGCGTTGCCAGGGTCGAGCAGGGCGGCGATCAGGTACTCCACGAGCGCCGCGTCGTGGCGGTCCTGCGCGCGGTACACCTCCGCGAGATCGACGTGGGCCGCCGGGTCGGCGGGGGCCAGATCCACGCGGGCGGCGTAGGCGTCGGCGGCCGCGTCGAGCGCGAGGCGGGTGTGCTGCAGCCGGCCGACCGCGGCAAACACGTGCGAGGCGCCGAGGAACGGACGAATCCGGCCGGCCCGCTCGTACGCCGCCAGGGCGTCGGCGCCGCGGCCGCGCGACTCGAGCAGGCGTGCCTGCATCCACAGGGCCTGTCCCGATCGGGGCATGGCCCGCACGGTGCGGCCAAGGCTCGCGAGCGCACCATCGGCGTCGCCGCCCGCGACGAGCGCGTCGGCGAGCGCGAGGTGCGCCCGCTCATCGAGCGGGGCCAGACGGACGGCGGCGCGAAGCGCCTCCAGTCCCTTCACAGGATCGCCGGCCGCCGCCTGCGCGAGGCCGAGCAGCCGCTGGATCTGCGCGGAGCCCCTGGCCGGATCGACAGCGGCCAGCCGCGATGCCGCCTCGGCCGCGCGGCCAGCAGCCAGCAGGCGCGCCGCCTCGCGCACATCGGCGCGGCCCAGCCCCGGGTCCATGACGAGGGGGTCCGCCGCCACGACGGCCCGGGCCCGCGCGACGGCCTCCGCATAGCGGGCCTGACGCACCAGGTCGAACACGCCGGCGTAGGCGCCCAGCGGAAAGACTGGCGCGGAGACAGCCGCATCGTCGACCAGCCGCGCGGCCCCGGCGAGCCACGTGACGGCGAGCGGCGCACCGGCGGACGCGGCCGCATGCTCGAGCGTCCGGAGGGGTGGGGCGGCCATCGCGGGATCGGCGGCGGGGCCGAGGCGGCGCAGCAGCCGGTAGGCCACGACGGCATTGTCGTCGGCCGCCCGCCACGCGGCCTGCGCCGCGGAGGCCGCGTCGCGAGTCCGGCCCGCAGCGCCGAGCGCATCGGCGCGCAGCAGCCGCGCTTCGAGAAACGCCGCGTCGAGCGACTCGGCCTGGTCCAGCTGCGTCAGGGCGTCGGCCAGGCGACCGCGCTCGAGGTACGCCAGGCCGAGCGTCGCCCGCATCCGCGACGCTGCCTTCGGCGGGGCCCCGCCGATCTCGGCCTGCAGCCCAGCCTCGACCCGACGGAGTCCGGCGTCCCACGCGGAGAGCGCCGCCGCCAGCCTTTCCACGTCCGCCGTGAGCTGCGGCCCCTCGTCCCCGGCGCGTCCGTTGGCCCGCTCCACCAGGTCCACCAGCGCCTGGACGAACGCGTCCCTGGCCTGGGCGCCGGCCTGGACGGGGGTCAGCACCAGCGCGGCCAGCACGCCGATCCACACGAGTCGCCGACGAGCCATCTCGGGACGAGCATCGTACCAGAACGCGCCACGGGCAGGCCCGATTTGGTCCAGTGCCTGACGCACACAGTTGGTATACGCTTGCGTCAGCGTCGGGGTCAGCCATCCCAGCCCCGGTGACGAGAGACGGGGTGCCGGCGGCTTCGCCTGGCACCGTATCGGGGCCGGCCGCGGACACGGGCCGGCCGCGCGACCGAAGCAGGTGGGAGTTCGCGAATCTATGTACAAGCACATCGCAGTGATCGGCCTGGTGCTCGCCATGGCGGCCCCCGCGGCCGCACAGGGGCGGCAAGGTGGCCAGGGTGGACAGGGCCGGCAAGGCGGTCAGGGACGGCAGGGTGGTCAGGGTGGCCAGGGCGTCGTCGGCGGCGTCGGGACGCCGACCAACGCGCCCCAGGCTGCGCCCGCGCCTCGCAACGGTGCCGGCCGCGCCGTACTGACGGCGGGGCTGTCGCCGACGGAGAAGGGGCTGTGGCTGCCGGTCTTCGGCATCCTCGACCCGATCGCCCCCGCCGCCACGGTCCCGTTCCAGCCGTGGGCCAAGGCGGTCTACGACGACCGGCAGAAGCACGAGCTCGAGCCCCACACGCGCTGCAAGGCCTCGGGCGTGGCGCGTCAGTTCCTGACCCCCTACGGCGTCGAGTTCGTCGAACTGCCGGAACTGCAGCGGATGTTCATCTTCGACGTCGGCGGCCCGCACACCTTCCGGACGATCTACATGGACGGCCGAACCCACCCCGCCGACCTGAAGCCCGAGTACTACGGCCACTCGATCGGCTGGTGGGAGGGCGATACGCTCGTCGTCGACACCGTCGGGTTCAACGAGCGCTTCTGGCTCGACCGCCGCGGCCTGCCGCACACGACGGACCTGCACACGATCGAGCGCTTCACGCGCATCAACGCCACGGCGATCCGGTACGAGGTGACGGTGGACGACCCGGGCGCCTACACGGCCAAGTGGAACGCCCAGTTCAACCTGCGGCTGGAGCGCGGCCAGGAGCTCTTCGAATACGTGTGCCAGCAGGCCAACTACGCCAAGGAGCTGATGGTGGGCGACGATCGCGGCGCCGTCGGCGCCACCAGCGCGGTCGTACCCTAGCCCCGATCAGGGCCGCCCGCGGCCGATGGCCTCCAGGGCGGCCCGCGCCTGCGGCATCTGCGGTTCGATCCGCAGGGCCGCCTCGAACTCCCGGACGGCGTCGGCCGTCCGGCCCTGCTGCATCCGCACCAGCCCCAGATTGGTCCGCGCGAGCGCGTTGTCCGGGTCGTAGGACAGCACCCGCTCCAGTTCCGCGCCAGCCCGGGGCAGGTCTCCCCTGGCCGCCAGCACGGCCGCCAGGTTGCTGCGAGCCTCGCTGTGGCGCGGGTCGAGTGCCAGCGCCCGCTCGTATTCCTGCACCGCCGCCTGGCCCCGGCCGGTCCGCGACAACAGCAGCCCCAGGTTGTAGTGCGTGACCGGGTCGTCGAGGCCGGCGCGCAGCGCCGTCCGGAACTGCTCCTCGGCCTCGGCGTACCGCCCGAGGTCGCTCAGGCACCCGCCGATGTGTGCGGACACCTGCCGGTCGCCCGGCACGAGCGCCTTGTACCGGAGGAACAGTTCGAGCGCCTCCTGGCTGCGGCCGATCGTCCGCAGGACGCGCGCGAGCTTGGAGACGGCCTCGGGATTGGCCGGGTCGAAGCGCACGGCGCGGCGGCTCAGGAACTCGCTCCACTCGGCATTGATGGTGAGCCCGGCATCCGAGGCGGCCCGCATCAGGAACGTGCTGTTGCGCGATTCCCGGACGAGTGCGTCGACCACGGGGTCCGCGTAGGGCGCGAACTCCGGAAGCCGGCCGGCCCGCGCGACCGCCCGGTCCGCGTCGGCGGCGCGACCGGTGCCGCGGTAGGCCTCGGCGAGCAGCCGGATGGCGGGGCCGAACGAGGGCTGGGCCGCGACAACCGCCTCGAGCGTCCGGCGCGCGCCGTCGGCGTCGCCCCGGACCAGCGCCACGCGGGCCAGCCCGAGCGACGCATAGGCCCTCAGCGGCACTTCGACGCGGTGCTCGGGCGTGCCGCCGTCGCGCGGTGGATCGTCGAGCCCGCTCGCCCGCCCCCACGCGTCGGCCGCCGCGTCGTAGCGGCCGGCCTTGAACTCGGCGTCTCCCAGGCGCAGCCACGCCGGCCCGAACTCCGGTGCGCGGTCCAGCACCTGGCGCAGCAGCGGCACGAGCCCGGGTCCACCGCCACGGTCGGCGAGCAGCAACGCGCGTGCGTAGACGAACCGCCACTCGGATGGGGCCACCGTCTGCGCGTGGACGTAACACGCGTCCGCCAGCGCGAACAGCATGTCGGCGTGGTAGGCCGTGCAGAGCGCGCCCACGGCGCCGGGTGACCCCGGCTCGGCCCGCGCCGCATCGTAGCGTTCCCGGAGATGGCTCAGCACCTCGGGCGCCAGACCGGAGGCCGGCGGCTCCGGCACGGTGAGCGGACCGCTCCCGGGCCGGCTGCACGCCGTCGCCGCCAGCAGCAGGCCGGCGGCCGACGCGGCGTGGCGCCAGCGCGCCCCGCGTCCACGCCGGGCCATCGAAATGCAGTTCATGCCTGGGAGTCCGGCGGCGAGGGGCCACACACGGCGGAACCCATCGGGGCTCCGCCGTCTCGGTCTCGTCTGCCGCGCGCGGCGCTACTTGGCCTTGGCCGCGGCCTCGCGCTCCTCGGCACGGGCGGCACTGAGGATGCCGGCCAGGCCCGAGTTGCCCTCGTGGCACGCGTACTCGAAGACCCCGGCCTGCTCGTCACGCGTCAGGCGCATGCCGAACGTCCACGGGCGCACCCAGGTGCTGGCGTCGTCGAAGGTGATCGACCACTCGATGGCGTCACGCCCGACGGGCCGGAACCGCTCGGTCGTCTTCAACTTGTCCGACGCGCCGCCGTAGGCGGAGGCCTCCAGGTAATTGGTCGTCTCCACCACGAGCGTGTCGCCCTCCCAGTGGCCGCGCGCGTCGCCCATGTACGACTTCAGCGAGGCCGGCGCGTGCGCCCGCCCGTCGAGCGGAATCACGCGGGTCTCGTGCACCATCTCGTAACGGATCGCCACCCAGCCAGGGCCCTGCGTGATGTCGTAGGAGTTGCCGTAGATCGCCGGCATCATCGACCCGGGCACCCCGCGGCTGATGCACCGCACGTAGAGCGTCAGGTCCCTGGGGCTGTCGAACGGCCCGATGTAGTAGCCGTCGCCGCCGCGCCGGGCCGCCCGGACCGCCGCCGCGCGGCGCTTCGCGTCCTCGGTCGTCGCGGGAATCTTGTAGTCGGGCGCATCCTGGATCATCCATGCCCGGCTGTTCGTCGTCGTGTTCTCGTACCAGTGCGACGGGCCGGCGCCGGTGTCGTTGTCGGCCGTGCCGCCGATCGTGGCTGCGGTCGCCTTCGCGCGCTCGGCCCGCTGCTGCATCAGCCGGGCCATCTCCTCGGGCTTCACGTCCTCGAGGCGGCGCCCGACGAACTCGGCCGGCCGCTCCATCGGGATCCCGCTCTCGCTGCCGTTGGTGAAAGTGCCCTGCAGATCGGGATCGCCCCACGGCGTCCGTGGCACCGCCGCGGATCTGGCGGCCGCCGGCTGCGCGCCGCCCGTCTGCGCGGCGAGCCCCACGGGCCACCCGACCCCGGCCAGCAGCACCGCCACCAGACTTCCCGTGCACATCGTCCTGGTCATGATTGCGTTCCTCTCGTCCTCGTCAGCGCGGCCGGCCCCCGGCCGTGAGCCACGCGGTCACCCGTCCAATCCGATCGTACGGCCGGCTGATGTGCATGCCACCCGCCGCCACGTCCACCTTGCCGTCCCCATCCAGCTCGCCGACGGACAGCGTCAGCAGATGGGTGGGCGACGAAGCCAGGCCGCGGGCCGTGAAGCCCATCCGGCCGTCGTTCTCGAGCCACAGCAGGCTTGGCGCCCCCGGGTTGTCCCAGTCGTTGTTGGCCGTCACGACCAGCACGTCCAGGTCGCCGTCGCCATCGAGGTCCGCGGCCTCGGGGCTCGACGCGCCCTGCAGGTCCGTCATCCGGTGCAACTCGAACGACAGCTGGCCCTTGTTCTCGAGCCACTGGACACCCTGCCACGGCCGGCTGTTCGGCGGCGCGTAGTCGAACGCGTCGCCGTTCGCGTACAGGATATCGTCATCGCCGTCCCGGTCCAGATCGACCATCGTCAGCCAGCTCGAGCCGAAGTCGGGGTTCGTCGAACCCCACAGCATCCGCGGCGTGAACCCGCCGCGGCCGTCGCCGAGGAACGCCCAGATCTCTTCCCACTCCTGGCTGACCAGCGCGACGATGTCCAGCCTGCCGTCGCGGTCCACGTCGGTCGGCACCGCGTTGATCGGCCCCGACAGGCGTTGGAGCACGTGCTGGGTGAACGTCCAGCCGCCCCGGTTCTCGAGCCAGCTCGTTTCCCCGTCGTCGTAGCCGAACCCGGCGACGCTGACGTCGAGGTCCCCGTCACCGTCGAAGTCGGCCGCCCGCGCGTCGGCCGCCCGTGCGACGCCCGAGACCAGCGTGTGCGGCGTGAAGCCCTGACGGCCGTCGTTCTCGAAGACCAGCACGGACCCGACCCGGTTGTTGTTCGGGAACAGGAACCCGAGCGCCGCCACCAGCAGGTCCACGTCGCCGTCGCGGTCGACGTCCACCGCCTGCACGTGCGCGGGCGCCGCCACCGACGCCACCACCAGCTCGGTGAAAGTCCCGCGAGGCGCCTGCCTGATCCACGACACCTGATTCCGCAGCGCATCGCAGACGAGGACGTCGTTGAGGCCGTCGCGGTCGACGTCCGCAATCGCCACGTGCGCAATCTGCGGTCGCTCCTCGCTGCCGGCCGGTGCACCGATCGCGCCGGAGGCGAAGCGCCCGTCGCCGCCGGACACCACGAGCGGCGCCGGCGCGCTGGGCACCGCCACGGGCACCGCTCCCGGCGACGGCCGGCTCACGAACCACCATCCGATCGCGCCGCAGATCACCACCAGCGCGAGCCCCGCCAGGACCGTCCGCATCGATCAGGCCGCCCTTCCACGCGCGGGCCTCGCACCACGCGCGCCGACCGCGGCCATCCAGGCCGCCACGAGCAGGAGGCCGGACGCCTCGCGCGCTTCCTCGATCGCCATCGAACGCATCTCCCAAGCGTCGAACATCCGGGCGTACGCGCCGGTGCCTGGCCCTGCCGCCATCCACCACAGGCCCCACGCGAGCGCCGCGCCGCCGACTGCCGCGCAGGCGAGCGGGGGCACGCGGCGGCCGAACAGCGGCCCGAGCGACAACAGGCACGACAAGCCGTACAGCACGGCCCAGCGCACCGGATCGGGATCGTTGAATTGGACGACGGCGGCCAGCGCGAACAGGGCCGCCATCAGGGCGTCGAGCACCTTCACGACCAGAGTCAGTTGCGCGCGGCGCTGCCCTTCCTCGCGGCCGCATCCGCCATCAGCTGCTTCAGCAGCGCGACCGTGCTCTCGCGCACCACGCCGGGGCGGCCGCCACGGCCGCCGGCACCGCTGGCCAGATCGAGTGGCGTCAGGCCGGCCTTGTTGCGCACGTCGAGGGACGCCCCGCGCGAGGCCAGGAACTTCACCACGGCGTCCCCCCGGGTGACCGCGCCGTGGAGCGCCGTGTTGCCCGCCGCATTGAACGCGTCCACGTCCATGCCCCGGTCGAGCAACAGGGACAAGGCATCGACGGCGCCCTCGGGCGTCGGCAGCACGATGCGGATGCCCTCGCCGCGGAGCCCGCCGTAGCCGAGCCCCGCCGCGATCATCAGGGCGTTGGTCTTGTCGGGCAGCGTCAGGAACGGGTCCGCGCCGCCCTCGAGCAGCGCCTTCATGACCGCCACGTCGTTGGTGCGGGCCGCACGCATCAACGGCGTCGTCCCGGCGCCGAAGTTCATCGTCGAGCCGGCGTCGTGGTGCCGCTTCAGCGGCCCCCGCCTCAGCCGGGCGTTGGGATTGGCGCCCTTGGCGAGCAGCAGCTTGACCAGGTCGACCGCGTCGAGCTTGTCCGTCAGGATCGGCGCGGGCCGGCCCTGCACCCACTGCAGGCTGTTCATGTCGACCGCGGCGTAGAGCGCGGCCATCCCCGCGAGGTCCTCGACGTTCGGGTTGGCGCCCTTCTCGAGCAGCACCGCCGCCAGGTCGTAGTGCGAGTTGATGATCGCGAAGACCAGCGCGCTCGTCCCGACGCCGCGGTCGGCCGAGGCCAGTTCGTCCCCCTTGAGCGGCACGTCGGTTTCGGGCAGCGCCACGAGGTTCGGGTCGGCGCCGCCATCGACGAGCGCCCGCGCCGCCTCGATCGAGCCCTGCCGCGCCGCGTACATCAGCGGCGTCCAGCCACCGCGGGGAAACGGCGAGTTGGGACCGCCACTGCGGGGGAACTCCAGCACCGGCGCGTCGAGCTGGCGGGAGCGCGCATTGGCCTGCGCCCCGGCCTCGAGCAGCAGCGTGACCGCCCCCGCGTGGTTCTCGGCGGCGGCCCACATCAGCGCCGTCTCGCCGAACTCCGGCTCACGGGCGTTGGCGTCCGCCCCGTGCGTCAGCAACTGCCGGATCGTCTCGGTGTCGCCGGTGCGCGCGGCGGTCAGCACGACCGGCTCGCCGTCGACGCCGACGCTCTTGGCGTCCGCGCCCGCCCCCAGCAGCGCCGCCACCATCTTGCCGCTGCCGTTGGTCGCGGCCAGCGTCAGCGGCTGCAGCCCGTAGCGGTTGGCCGCCTTCACGCTCGCCCCCGCTCGCAGCAGCGCCGTCGCCATCTCGACGTCGTTGGCCTGCACGGCCCAGTGCAGCGCCGTCATGCCGTCGGCCTCGGCCGCGTTGACGTCGGCCCGGGTGCGCAACAGCCGTCGAACGGCCTCCCGGTCGCCCCGCTTGACGGCGTCGATGAGCGGCGTCGGGGCACCGGCGGCCCACAGGCCGGCGCCCGCGACGAGCGCCAGCAGCAGGGCGACGCGAATGCGTGTGCTCATGCTTCGTCCCGAAGTCGGCACGTCACTACAGCTCGAACGCGCCGGTGCTCACGCCGAACTTGTCGAGCTCGGCGCCGAAGCCCTGCGCCACGCGCAGCATCACGTTGGCGAGTTGCGTGCCCTTTGGCGCAGCATGGTGCCGGTCGCCCTTGAACATCCCGGCGCCCTTCCCCACCTGCAGGTAGGGCACGTCGAGCGGCGAGTGCGTGTTGCTGTCGCTCATGCCGCTGCCCCACAGCAGCACCGAGTGATCGAGCAGGGTGCCGTCGCCGTCCGGCGTGGCCTTCAGCCGGTCGAGGAACCGGCCGAACAGCTCGATCTGCCACGTGTTGAGCTTCACGAGCAACTCGAGCTTCTCGGGCTCGTTGCCGTGGTGCGAGACGTGGTGCCAGGGCTCGTTGAAGCCGAGGTTCGGGAACACCAGCTGGCTGGCCTCGCGGTTCAGCATGAACGAGAACACGCGGGTGACGTCGGCCTCGAAGGCCAGCGCCATCAGGTCGAACATCACCGTCGCGTGTTCCTCCCACGAGTCGGGGATGCCGACCGGCGCCACCGGCACCACGCGCTCGGTCGTGGCCTGCTTCTCGGCCCGCTGGATGCGGCCCTCGATCTCGCGGACGTGGTCGAGGTACTGGTCCAGCCGGACGCGGTCGCGCGCGCCGAGGCCGCGCTCGAGCGAGGCGACGTCGCCGGTGATCGAGTCCAGGATGCTGCGGTTCTGCCGCATGCGCGCCACGCGCTCCTGCGGCGTGCCCGGACGCCCGAACATCTTCTCGAACACCACCCGCGGGTTGGTCTCCATCGGCATGGGGACCGTCGGGCTCTTCCACGAGATGGTGTTCATGTAGGCGCAGCTGTAGCCCACGTCGCAGGCGCCCACGTAGCCGGTGAAGTCCTCGGTGCCGATCTCGATCGACGGGAACACCGTGTCGCCGGCGATCTTCCTGGCGATGATCTGGTCGAGGGAGGTGCCGGCCACGAAGTCCTCGGCCTCCGTGCGCTTCGGGGCACTGCCGGTCAGCCACGTGCCGGTACTGACGGCGTGCGTCCCCTGCAGCGGCCGGTCGACGTTCGACACGACGATCACCGAGTCGCGGAAGCGCTCGATCGGCTTGAGGATCGGGCTGAACTCGAAGCCCGCGCCGGTCGTCGCCGGCGTCCAGTGCGACGGGCGCTCGCCCATCGGCACGAACACGGCGCCGAAGCGGCGGGTCGGCGCGCCGGCGGTCCGCACCGTCGGCGTCAGCGCCGGGACCATGGCGTCGAGGAGCGGCAGGGCGAGCGTGGCGCCGAGGCCACGGAGCATGGTGCGACGCGACAGGGCGTTTCGGGTGATGAACATGGCTACCTCGAGCTAGTTGGTCAACGCGGCCGTCTGGGTCGACGCCTCACCCGCCGGACCCTTGAGGCGCATCCGGAAGGGAACGCTCTTCGCGATGCCGAGGACGATGGACGAGAACCGGTAGTTGTCGGCCGCCGCCTCGCGCACGATGGCGCGGACGGCCGGCATGTCGGTCGCGGTCAGGCCCCGGCCGAGCGCATACGTCATCAGCTTCTCGGTCAGCGCGCTGACGAAGAGCCGCGGATCGCGCAGCAGCGCCGCCCGCAGCTCGTTGACGCCGTTGATCGGCGTGCCGTCGACGAGCTGTCCGGACGCGTCGACGGGGTTCCCGCGCGTGCCGCCGTCGCGCGTCCGCCACGCACCGGTCGCGTCGAAGTTCTCGAGCGCCAGCCCGGCCGGGTCGATCATGCGGTGGCACGACGCGCAGACCGGGTTGCGCCGGTGCTGCTCCATGCGCTCGCGCACCGACTTCGGCTTGCCTGGATCGGTGTCCTCCTGGAACGGCGGCACCGACGGCAGGGGCGGCGGCGGCGGCGCCCCCAGGATGTTCTCGAGCACCCACTTGCCTCGCAGTACCGGCGACGTGCGGTGCGCGTGCGAGGTGACCATCAGCACGGCCCCCTTGCCCAGCAGGCCGCGGCGCGTCTCGTCGGGCAGCGTCACCCGGCGGAAGTGCGTGCCGTAGACGTTCGGGATGCCGTAGTGGCGGG
>CAWULT010000139.1:0-10928 GCA_963923455.1 uncultured bacterium | reverse complement strand
CCGCAAGCGCATCCAGGTGAGCCTGGTCCCGACCCGCTGACCGGTCAGCGGGTCGCGCGCCGGGCCGTCAACGAGGCGCGGGCGGGGCCCGCGCCGGACGCCAGCGTCAGCCGATTGCCCGCGACGCGGCCCGCCCACTCCCGTCCGCCGGCGCTCAGCGTCAGCCCGTCGCCGCGAAGCCGACCGCTGACCGCCAGCGTCTCGCCGCCCCGGGTCATCGAGCCGGACACCATCTGGTAGGTCTGGGTGAGCGACAGCGATCCGCCCGCGAAGCGCCAGGTACCCTGGACCTGCGCCGGCACGATCCACAGGATCGCCTCGCACCACATCTCGCACCCGCTCTCGAGCGACACCGAGTCGTCCGGCATCCAGTCCTGGATCAGGAACGTGTTCGAGACGATGCGGCTGCCCGGAGCGAGGGCCAGCAGCTTCGGGCGCAGCTGCAGCAGGTTGCTCGGCAGCAGGAAGAGCGCCATCACCGTCGCCTTCGAGAAGTCGTAGGTGAACATGTCGTGCTGGACGAAGGTGGCCCGGCGGGCGACGCCGGCCTCCCGGGCGCGCTGGCGCGACAGGTTGACGAGATCGGGGTTGAACTCGACGCCGATCGCCCGTGCGCCGCGCCGCGCTGCTGCAATCACGTTGCGGCCGTCGCCCGAACCGAGGTCGACGACGACGTCGCGCGGCGTGACTTTCGCCAGGTCCATCATGCGCTCGACCACCGCCGGTGGCGTCGGCACCCACACCACGTCCTTGCCGGGCAGGCCCTCCTCGGGCGTGAACGGGGTGGTCTGCTGGGCCGCGGCGATCGAGGCCGAGGCGAAGCAGGCGAGGGCAGCCAGCAACAGGGCGCGAATCATCCGGGACTCCGTGAACGGGCGCACAGGTGCGCGCTCCATGGTAACGGCCAGGGCCGTGGCGGGTGAAGCAGGCTGGGAAGTCGCTGGGGCGTGCCGGCGCGCGCGGTGACAGCGGCGCGCACGATCACGGGACGTGACCGTGCGCCTGGACGACGGGATGATCAGCGGATCGCGTCGCGAGGACCGGCCGCCTGGCTGAGCGGCGCCAGTCGCGGCATCGGGGCCCCCGGGGCGTTGGCCGCGGCCTCGAGTGGGAACGACACCTCGGCCGGTGTGCCGAGGGCCACTTCGACCGACTGCCGCCGCTCCCCGAGCTGCGGGTGCCGCACGACGACCTCGCGCGTGCCGATGGGTACCACCAGCTCCCCAACCGGGATCGCGCCGACATGCTCACCCTCGACCCAGACCTCGGAGCCTGCCGCGGCGCTCACGCGAAGCCGGCCCGAGGGCAGCGAGACGGTGTGCGAGGTCAGCTGCCCGGCGTCCACCTCGAGGGTGATGGCGCCCCGGTAGTTGAAGCGGCGGTTCACGAGCTCGATCTGGTGGCGGCCCTGCGTCACCACCACCTGACCGTCGTCGGTCGTGCCGATCTTCCTCCCGTTCTCGTAGAGCTCGAGCGGGATGCGCGAGAAGATCTGCAGCATGCCCGGCGACTGCGCGGTGTTGACCGCCGCCGGCGGGACCACGGCTCCCGGCGCCTGCGCACGCGGCGCCGGCACCGGTGGGGCCGGGGGCTGCACCCTGGTACGGACGGGTGCCGCGGCCTGTGCGACTTCCGGGGCCGGCGCGGCCGCGGTCGCACGAGCGCTGACGGCCCACTGCGGGTCGGCCGACGGAGTGCTGCTCCTCGTGCCTGCGAAGAAGACGGCCCCGCCGCCCAGCACGACGAGCCCCGCGACGCCGGCCGCGATCGCGAGCTTGTTCTGCCAGATGGGCGCGGCGGCAGGTGTGGCCGAGCCGGGGGCGGCCAGGGCGACGAAGGCGTCGGCCGCCGGAGCCGTTGGGGTCTCGGGCGTCGGACTGGCCGCCACCGGCTCCAGTCGCGGGGCTTCCACACGAGGGGGCGCGGCCGCCGCGGCGGACTCGACGCGGGACGCCGGGGCCGCCCCGGCAGCGAGTGCCGGCGCGGGCTCGGCCGGACGTGCCGCCAGCGCCTGGCGCGCCTGCTCGCGCAGCTGCGACATCTGCGCGCGCACCTCCTCGATGTCGGCGAAGCGTCGCGTCTCGGCTTCGTGCCGCAGCCGGGCGATCTCGGCCTCGAGCCGCTGGTTGGCTTCGGCGCGCGTGCGCTCGGTCTCGGCCTGCAGGCGCGTCTCGGCCTCGGAGCGAATTCGCGCGGCCTCGATCTCGAACGCGCGGGCGGCGGCCTTCTGTGCGGCCGTCTGCACCTCACGGGTCGTGTGCTCGCGCAGCGTCTCGGCCTGCTGCCGTGCCTGTTTCTGCAGGCGACGCGCCTGCTCGGTCTCCTCGCGGACCCTTGCCAGCTCGGCGTCGAGCTTGCGCTCGGCCTCGGCGCGCACGCGCGCCACCTCCTGTTCGAGCGTGCGCGCGGCCGCGGCTTCGGCCGCCTCCCGGGCCTCGCGCAGGGCTTCGGCCCGGATGCCTTCGGCCTCCGTCAGCGTTCGCGCCCGCGCGTCGTCGGCGGCGGCGCGTGCCTGGCTCACCTGCAGCGCGAGCTTTTCTTCCGTCTCGAGGCGGGCCTGTTCGAGCTCACGCCGCAGATTCTCTTCCGCCTGTTCGCGGACTCGGGCCAGTTCGGTCTCGAGCTTGCGCTCCGCCTCGGCCTCGGCGCGGGCCTTGGCGTCGGCGATCGCCGCGTCACGCATCGAGTCGGCCTCGGTCTCCTTCCGGGTCCACTCCGAGGCGCGCGCCGCTGTCTCGGCCCGCACCTGGGCCAGGGCGGCGGACCGCTCCTGTTCGACCTCGGCTCGCAGCCGCTCGACTTCTCCCTGGTGCGCCCGTTCGGCCTCCGCGCGCAAGCGCGCCACCTCGGCCTGGTGTACCTGCTCGGCTTCGGCGCGCAGGCGCGCGACCTCCGCCTGATGGGCCTGTTCGGCCTCGAGCCGGAGACGCTCGACCTCGGCCTGATGGGCCTGTTCGGCCTCGAGGCGGAGGCGCTCGACCTCCGCCTGGTGCGCCCGTTCGGCCTCCAATCGCAGGCGCTCGACCTCTGCCTGCCGCTCGCGCTCCGCCTCTTCGCGCAGCCGCTCCACTTCGGCGACGCGTTCCCGTTCGGCTTCGAGCCGCAGACGCTCCACCTCGGCCAGTCGCGCCTGTTCGGCCTCCTGACGGCGGCGTTCGCTCTCGGCCAGCCGCGCTTCTGCGTCGCGGCGCAGGCGCTCGACTTCGGCGAGGCGCTCGCGTTCGGCCTCTTCGCGCAGCCGTTCCATCTCGGCGAGGCGCACGCGTTCGGCTTCGGCCCGGAGCTGTTCCACCTCGGCCAGCCGCGCCTGCTCGGCCTCCTGGCGCCGGCGTTCCGACTCGGCGAGGCGAGCCTCGGCTTCGACGCGCAACCGCTCGACCTCGGCCTGTCTGGCCTGCTCGGCCTCGAGGCGCAGCCGCTCGACCTCCGCCAGCCGCACGCGTTCCGCCTCCTCCCGGAGCCGTTCCACTTCGGCGAGGCGCGCCTGCTCGGCCTCCTGGCGGCGGCGCTCCGCCTCGGCGAGGCGCGCCTCGGCCTCGAGGCGCAGCCGCTCGACCTCGGCCTGCCTGGCCTGCTCGGCCTCATGGCGCAGGCGTTCCACTTCGGCCAGCCGGTGCTGTTCAGCCTCCTCGCGCAGGCGCTCGACCTCGGCCAGTCGCGCCTCGGCTTCGAGCCGCAGCCGCTCGAGTTCCGCCTGGCTGGCCCGTTCGGCCTCGTGGCGCACGCGCTCGATCTCCGAGAGCAGATGGTTCTCCGCGTGCGCCTGGATCAGCTCGATCTCGGCGGCGTGGACCTCCGGATCGATAGGGCCGTCGACCGACCATTCCGGTTCGTCGTCGCCCCTGACGAACGCGGGCGCCGCTGCGGGCGCCACCGTGCGGGACGTGACCGCCGGCTGCTCGGGCGGCGGCATCATCTCGAGATCGTCGTCGAGGAAGAGTTCCTCGAGGTCGGTCACGATGTCCGTCGTCTGCGCGGGGGCGGAATCGTCCACCTGCAGCTCGAGCGCCATCGGATCGACGCCGAGCTCGTTGATGAGCGACTCGACGTCGTCTGCGAGCTGGTGGTCGTCGGGATTGACCGCCGTAGGCGGCACGCGGGAGCTCATGTCACTTGTCCGTCAGCGGCGTCGCCTCGCGGCGGGGAGCCTGATTGCGGTCGTCTGGGGTCGTCCGGCCCTGACGTGGGCCGGGTGGTCCAACCGGGTGATGGCAATGGGTATGCCACGCCGCGACGCGGCTCGACGTGGGCCCTGACAGAGCAAACCCGGCGTTCCCGTGCACGGGCGCGCACCGTGGCCGGCGCACGACGCACAATTCCGGCGGCGCCCTGACGGAATCGTCAGGCCCACCCCTGCCGGGGGGCTTTTGTGAAGGCACGGGTCACGGCGTTACAATTGCGCGCCGTGTGTCAGGAAACCGAGGTGGCAGACATGAAGGCACGATCACGTCGGCTGCGATGGATGGGTTCGGCGGTGGCCGTGCTCCTCGGGGGCGTGGTGTCGGCGGCGCCCGCCGCCGCGCAAACCCCGGCCGGCTCGCCGCCGCCGGAGACGCCCCTGAGCGCGTTGGCGCCCGCGAACCTGGCCAGGCCCAGGCCCGCGCCGCCGTTCAACCTGACGGGCAACTGGTTCATCGACAACTCGCCCGGGATTCAGGGCTGGTTGTTCGGTCCGGCCGCCATTCCGAAGCTGACGCCCACGGCGCAGAAGCATCGTGACGCATACCTGAAGGCGATCGCCGAGGGCAAGGTCTACCGCGACGACATCGGTCGGTGCTGGCCGGCGGGCGTGCCAATCATCATGACGCGCGTGTGGCCCATCGCCATGGTGCAGCTGCCCACCGCCGTCTACATGGTCAGCGGCTTCATGAACAGCCTGCGCACGATCTTCCTCGACGGGCGCACACACACCGACGCCGACATCGTCGTCCGGACGTTCAACGGCGAGTCGGTGGGGCACTGGGAAGGCGACACCCTCGTCGTGGAGACGAAGAACTTCATCGAGGACGAGCACCACTGGGTCGACCAGGGCGTCCCCGCGAGCGGGGAGTTGCGGATCGTCGAGCGCATCCGGATGATCAACGACGGCCGGACGCTCGAGATCGCGTTCACGCTGACCGACCCGAAGAACTGGGAAGGGGAGTGGAAGGGCACGCGTCGCTGGAATCGCGTGGACGACATCGACGTCGGGGAGGTCGAGTGCCTGCCCGATCTCAACGACCACCTCCAGAGCATGTCGTCGAAGGTTCATGTCCGATAGGCTGTCGAGCCGAGGAGACGTAATGATGAAGTGGCTGTTGTCGCTGGTGGTGGTGGCCGTGCTGGCCGCGCCCGCGTTCGCGCACCATTCGCCGGCCGCGTTCGATCGGACCAAGAAGGTCACGCTGAACGGCACCGTGAAGGAATTTCGGTGGCAGAACCCCCACACCTGGATCGAGGTGGAGGTGCCCGACGAGAAGGGCAAGCTCGTCGTCTGGGGCGTCGAGCTGACCAGCCCGACGTTCCTGGTCAAGGCCGGTTGGAAGTCGAACATCATCAAGCCGGGCGACAAGGTCAGCGTGGTCGTCAACCCGGTGCGCACCGGTGAGCCGGCTGGCATCTTCGTGTCGTTGACGCTGCCCGACGGCCGCGTGCTGCTCGAGCAGCCGGCCCGTCTCGGCACCCCGGCGGGCAAGTAGGCCGCGACGGGAGCATGCGCATGACCATGTCTCGGGTTCCCCGTCTGACGGCTGCGGCCGTGGTGGTGACACTGCTGGCCGCAGGGTGTTCGTCGCAGCCGCAGCCCGCGGCGCCGCCGGTCGTCGAGGCCCCGGCCGTGACGCCCGCATCGGGCGATGCCGCCGTCGACGGCCAGCTCAGCGCGCTGGCGCCCTCGAACATCGCCAAGGCCCGTCCGCCGGCGCCGTTCAACCTGACCGGCAACTGGTTCATCGACGTCAGCGAGAACCCCAACGCCTGGCGCTTCGGCCCCCCGTATCCGAAGCTGATGCCGGAAGCGCAACGGCACGCGGACCTGTCGCAGAAGTACCTGAAGGAAGGCAAGGTCTACCGAGACGACATCGGGCAGTGCTGGCCGGCGGGCCTGCCCCTCATCATGACCCGCTACTGGCCGATGGCGATGATCCAGCTGCCGACGGCGATCTACATGGTCAGCGGCTTCATGAACAGCTTTCGCGTGATCTACCTCGACGGGCGCCAGCACACCGACCCCGACGTCGTCGTCCGTACCTTCAACGGCGAGTCGATCGGACGGTGGGAGGGCGACACGCTCGTCGTGGACACGACGCACTTCCGGGGCGATCACCACTGGATGGACCAGGGCGGCATGTCGATTCCAGCGGGCGAGAAGCTCCGCGTCGAGGAGCGCTTCCGCCTGATCAGCGAGGGACGGCAGCTCGAGATCGCCTACACCATGACCGATCCGGACAACTGGGAGGGCGAGTGGAAGAGCACGAAGCGCTTCAACCGGGTCGACGACGTCGACATCCAGGAAGTCTCGTGCCTCCCCGACCTGAACGAGCACCTGCAGAGCACGACGTCGAAGACGCAGGTGCGCTAGCGTGTCGTCAGGCGAACGGAGGGAGTTCCGCATGAAGCGCGCGATCGGGCGCATCGTCCTGTGCGCCGTCCTGGCGGCGGCCGCGGCCGGCCCCGCGGCCGCGCAGGTCAACTTCTCGGGCGAGTGGACCGGCCGCTACCACGAGGACCAGCCGGACCGCGTGCCGGGGGAGGAGCCAGGCGATTTCAGCGGCATCCCCGTCAACGACGCCGCCCGCCGGTTCGGCGACAGCTATGACGTCGGCCGGCACTCGGTGCTCGAGGAGCAGTGCGCGCCCTACACGCTGCCGTACATGTTCTTCGGGCCGAACCAGTTCCGCATCTGGCAGCAGGTCAACCCCGACACGCAGGAACTGATCGCGCTCGAGATGTACCTGGGCACCTACCAGCAGCGCCGCACGATCTGGCTGGACGGACGCCCGCATCCCCCCGAGTACGCCCCCCACACGTTCATGGGTTTCTCGACGGGTGAGTGGAACGGCGACGTGCTGACGATCACGACGACCCACATCAAGCAGGGCTATTTCCGCCGCAGCGGCGTTCCGGCGAGCGACCGGACGACGGTCGTGGAGCACTGGATGCGGCACGGCAACGTGCTGTCGCAGGTCACGATCGCGACCGACCCGGTGTACCTGACCGAGCCCTACATCCGCAGCCAGGAGTTCGTGCTGATGGATCGCGGCAACACGAACTGGCTCTACAACTGCGAGTACGCGATGGAACTGCCGCGCGACAAGAACCTCGTCCCGCACTATCTGCCGGGCAGGAATCCGTGGCTGGGGGAGTTCGAGCGCAAGCATGGCATGCCGGCCGAGGGCGTCCGGGGCGGCGCCGAGTCGCTGCTGCCGGAGTGGAAGCCGGGCGCCGCGGCGGCGCGTCCGAACCCCGCGAAGAACGGCGGGTTCGCCCCGGCCGTGCTGCCGCAGCGGCTGCCCGCCGGTGAGGTGCGCGCCGTGAAGGTGCAGGGCAACGTCTACGCGATCGTCGGCGCCGGCGCCAACATCGCGGTGCAGGTGGGCGACGACGGCGTCCTCGTCGTCGACACGGGCGGTGCCGGGCAGGGCGACAAGGTCGTGGCGGCGATCAGGGCGCTCGCGCCGGACAAGGAGATCCGCTGGGTGATCAACACGTCGCCCAACGCCGATCACACGGGGAACAACGAGGCCGTGTCGAAGGCCGGGCGCACCGTCAACGGCAACCAGGCGGCGGTGGTCGCGCACGAGAACACCAACGAGCGGATGATCGCCCGCAACGTGCCCGACGCGGCCCGTCCGTACAATACGTACTTCGAGGCGGCGCGCGACTTTCCCTTCAACGGCGAGCCGGTCATGCTGTCCCACGACGCCTCGACGGTGGACGACGCCGAGACGGTCGTGTTCTTCCGTCGGTCCGACGTGCTCGTGACGGGGGACGTGTTCCGGACCGATAGCTTTCCGGTGGTCGACCTCGAGTCGGGCGGCAGCATCCAGGGGGTGATCGCCGCCCTGAACCGGCTGCTCGACGTGGCCGTGCCGAGCAAGATGCTCCAGGAGGCCGGCACCTTCATCATCCCGGGGCACGGGCGCATCTCGGACGAGCACGACCTCGTGTGGTACCGCGACATGCTCGTCATCATCCGCGATCGCATTCAGGACATGGTGGCACGCAAGATGACCCTCGAGCAGGTGAAGGCGGCCCGTCCGGCGCTCGACTACGAAGGGCGGTACGGTGCGGAGACGGGGCCGTGGACGACCGCGATGTTCGTCGAGGCCATCTACAAGGACCTGTCCCGGACGGCGTCGGCCGCGGGAGCGAAGTGATGCGCGCCCTCACACGGAACGGCCGCCTGGCCGCGAGCGTGCTGGCGGTGTCGGTGGCCGTGGCGTCTGCGTGGTCGGGCGTCGCCGCCCAACGGGGCAACGCGCCAGGCCGGGCCGCGGGGCCGCAGGGCCCCCCGGTGGACCTGACCGGGACGTGGGTGTCGGTCGTCACCGAGGACTGGCGCTGGCGCATGGTCACCGCACCCAAGGGTGACGTGTCGAGCGTGCCGGTCAATGCCGAGGGCCGCAAGGTGGCCGCGGCCTGGGATCTGGCCGCGGACAACGCGAGCGGCAACCAGTGCAAGGCGTTCGGCGTCGGCGGCATCATGCGCCAGCCCGGGCGGCTGCGCATCTCATGGCAGGACCCGCAGACGCTGAAACTCGAGTTCGACGCGGGCACGCAGACGCGCCTGCTGCACTTCGGCCCTGACGCGCGCCCGGGCGCCGAGAAGACGTGGCAAGGGTTCTCGCTGGCCGAGTGGGAAGGCCCCGGAGCGGGCAGGGGGGCCGCGCCCGTCGGCGACGCCCGCGTGCTCGGCAGCGGTACCGTCGCTGTGCCGGGGGGGGGCGGTCAGGGCCTGCGAGGCGGGCCTCCGCCGCGCCAGCAGGCGCAGATCAACTCGGGAGCGAACCTGAAGGTGGTCACGACGAACGTCCGCGCGGGCTATCTGCGGAAGAACGGCGTGCCCTACAGCGACCGGGCGACCGTCACGGAGTACATCCACCGGCTGCCGACGCACCCGAACGGTGACGAGTGGCTGCACGTGGTGACGATCGTCGACGACCCCGTGTACCTGACCGGCCCGTTCTACACGAGCACGGACTTCCGCAAGGAGGCGGACGGGGGCAAGTTCAGCCCGACGCCCTGCAGCACCGACCCGCCCCTGCCGGTGAACGCGCCCGCGCGTCCCGCAGCGCGCTGATCGAGGCCGGGCGGACCGGCCCTCAGCCGGTCCGCTCGGGCTTCCACCGGAGCCCGAGGCCGATGATCCGGGTCAGCAGCCGTTCGTAGGTCATGCCGCCCCGCTCGGCCGACTCGGCGAAGTCCTCGCCGTAAGCCAGGTTGGGGTTGGGGTTCGCCTCCAGCACGAACACCCGTCCCTCCTCGTCGAGTCGCAGGTCGATGCGCGCGTAGCCGTTCAGGTCGAGCGCCCGGTAGGTGCGCTTGGCGATCCGCTGGATCCGCTCGGCCGTCGCCGGGTCGAGCTGCGCCTGGTCGGTCATGATGCCGTGGCGCTTCTGGTACTTCGTGCTCCACTTGACCCGCTCGGTCGCGATCTTCCACCGGTTGTCGGGCATGTGGGCGAACGACATCTCCCACACCGGCAGCACGTCGAGCCGCTCGTTGCCGAGCACCCCGACGTAGAGCTCGCGGCCGTCGATGAACTGCTCCACGATGGCGGCCGTGCCGAGGCTCTCGTGGATGAAGGCCACGCGTCGGGCGAACTGCTCGTGGCTCTCGACGACCGAGGCCTGCGAAATGCCGGCCGACGACTCGAAGAACAGCGACTTGACGATCAGCGGGAATCGGAGGCGCGCGGGCAGCACCGGTTTGTGGCCGACGCGGATCACCGTGAAGTCGGGGACCGGAATCCGGTGGTAGGCGAGCAGCTTCTTCGAGAGGCCCTTGTCGCGAGCGAGGATCAGCCCGCGCGGGTTGCACCCGGTGTAGGCGAGGCGGAGCAGTTCGAGGTAGCTGACGACGTTCTGGTCGAAGGTGGTCACCCCGGCGAAGGCCTCCATCAGATTGAAGACGATGCGGGGCTTGAAGGTGGCCGCGGTCCGGCGGATCCCGGCGAGGTCGTCGTCGATGCCGAGGACCTCGACGTCGTGCCTCATCTCGCGGAGCGTCTCGATGACGTCGTACTCCATCTTCCACTCGGCTTCGAGGATGTCGAGGCCGGTGGTGTCGTCCGGCGGGACGAGGTGTTCGTGGACGAGGGCGAGGACGCGGGCTTTCTTCACAGGAACAACCGGTGGCCGCCACTATGGAGGTAGTTCATCGCCTGGACGGTGACGAGCACGATGAACTCCTGGCGGGTCTGATCTTCCGGGGCGACGAGGCGGAGGCGCAGCTTCTGGCTGCGCGTGATCATCTCCTCGAGGACCTGGTCGATCGTGTACTGGTAGATGCCCGTCCAGCTCGCCACGACGCGCCGCACCTGGCGGCGGTTGCGGGAGATGAACTGGGCGGCGGTGATGCTGGCCGCGTGCTCGGGCGCGTCCGAGAAGATGCGGCGCAGGTCGCGGTCGTAGAAGTCCGGGTAGTCGACGCCGTAGTGGCGCCGTTTCGCCCGGTAGTGCTGGCGCAGCGTCCGGGTCAGCGACGAGAGCGGGTCGATCTCGACAGGGTTCTGGACCTTCGGCGCCTGGCCGCGGAGCGAGCGCATGAGTTCGTCCATGTACTCCAGCTTCCGCAGTGCGGGCCACCCCGCGTAGCGGGGCTTCCACTCGCTGTTCGGCGTCAGCCACACGGCGAAGGTCTCCGCGAAGTCCTCGTCGGGATGGCTCTGGGCGTACCAGGCGTCCAGATGCAGCACGAAGCTCTTGCTGTACGGCTTCGGCGTGTAG